>NZ_CP115468.1:2189096-2473458 GCF_028462125.1 Leptospira sp. GIMC2001
ACGATGGTCCAAAATCTCATGAATCCAAAACCGGAACTCCAACGATGGGTGGACTAATGATTATTATATCCCTTAGCATATCGGTGATTCTATGGGGTAATCTAAATAATTTGAATCTGGTATTGCTTTTCATTATGAGTTTAGGATTCTGTGCTCTTGGATTTGGTGATGATTACATGAAAGCGATCATGAAAGTGAAGGGAGGTATGAGAGCGAGAACTAAATTTCTTATCTCAATTATTCTTTCCCTTATTTTCGTTTATACATATTATAATATTACAGGTAAAGCAAATCCGAATATTCAAAAAGGTATAGTTTTTGAAATAACTGATTTATTTTTGCCTTTTATCAAAGGGAGCGTTCTTAGCCTGGGATGGATTGCAATACCTTTTGCAATTTTGGTTGTGATTGGAACATCTCATGCTGTCAACCTAACTGATGGTTTAGATGGATTGGCAACTGGGACGATGCTTTTCCCAACCATTACGTTTGGAATTATTGCCTATGTATCAGGAACTCCCGTTACTGCGAACTATCTTAATATTCCTTATCTTCCTGGGGCACATGAATACTCAGTATTTTTGTCTGCGCTAGCTGGATCTCTCATTGGTTTTCTATGGTTTAACTCTCATCCGGCGCAAGTCTTTATGGGGGACACTGGCTCCTTGTTCTTAGGTGCTACACTCGGAATGGTTGCCATTATGTTAAAAAAAGAAATTCTTCTAATCATCTTAGGTGGGGTTTTCGTAATTGAAGCGCTTAGTGTGATCCTGCAAGTAGGGTCATTCAAGCTGAGAGGAAAAAGAATTTTTCGAATGAGTCCGATCCATCACCATTTTGAATTGATGGGAATCCCGGAAGAAAAAATCGTGATTCGTTTCTGGATTGTTGGAATATTACTTGCTCTCATTTCCTTGTCATCACTAAAAATCCAATGAAGTGGCTTGCGATAGCTAAATCCAAAGAAGATGAAATAATAAAAATTATTATTTTCACTCTTGCTTTGGTCGGAATTGGCGTGATGTATTCTGCATCTCACTATTCCGCAGAACGAGACTTTGATGATCCTGCTTTTTTCTTAAAGAGACAATTCTTATGGCTTATCGCAGGTTTTATTGTTTTTTTTATCATTTCAAAAGTAGATTTTCTAGTATGGGAATCTATGAGTCTTTATTTTTGCTTGGTTTCTATTTTTCTTCTTATCCTTGTATTTATACCGGGTATTGGAAAATCAGTTGGGACTTTTTATGGAAGAAATTTCAATCGATGGATAGGTATCGGACCTTTTCAGATCCAACCCTCTGAGTTTTCTAAGATCACAGTTATCATTTATCTAGCCGCAATATTTAAAGATATTTCTTTACAATCAAATTTCAATTGGAAGAAGATGATTACACCTGTCATCTTGGTCGGATCCATTTTACTTTTGATAATACTTGAACCTTCATTCGGAACAACCATGGAAATACTTTTTGTTATATTTGGTTTAGTATTTATTTCCGGTTTTTCCATGAGAAGATTGTTCTTACTTGGATTTTCTTTGATACCATTGGTTTATGTTTTGATCGACCGAGTTGGATATAGAAGGAAAAGAATAGACATCTGGCTAGATCCTTATAGCTACCGATACGAAGAGGGTCATCAACTTGTATCATCATACCAAGCCTTCCAATCAGGTGGTTGGATTGGAAATGATATTTCATCTGGATATTCCCATAGATATCTTCCATATGCATATACGGATTTTATAGTATCGCCATTTTTTGAAGACTATGGCATGATTGGTTTTTTAATTTTCTGGGGACTCATTGTGTTTTTCATAGTCAGGACGTTTATGCTATTGGAAAGGGTGAATGATCGTTTCGGATTTTATTTGGGTTCTGGAATAATTTCTGTACTTGCGATCCAATTTCTAATGAATCTTTTTGTGGTGACTGGTCTTCTCCCAGTTACTGGAGTATCCTTACCTTTCTTTAGCTATGGAGGATCATCTTTGATTACTGTATTTATACTCTGTGGAATACTTGTAAATATTACAAGACGTGAGAATCTGGAATCATGAGAAACATTATCATAGCAGCAGGCGGAACCGGCGGACATATCTCACCAGGGATTGCTCTGATTGAAGAAATTCAAAAATCTGCGAAACACTATGCAATTGAAAATTTTTATTTACATAGTCCTTTTCGAAATCGAGACAATCCTGATCTAAAACAAGCCAATTGTCCAATTGTATGGCATAATTTATTGCAGTTCAAAATGTATCTTGCTCCGATTTTTCCTTTTTTGTTTATTTATCAATTTATTTTAACCATTTTCAGATTTCAAAAAAGAAATATAACAACGATTATAGGTATGGGTGGATATACAAGTGTCTTAGCGATAGTTTATGGAATCCTTTTCCGAAAGGAAGTTTTTCTTTGTGAACAAAATTGTGTTCCCGGAAGAATCACCAGGTTTTTCTGGAAAAAAGTAACAAAAATTGCAATTAGTTTCCCACTAAAAGATACGATTCCAGATGGAGTTAGATTCAGCATATTAGGTAATCCTATTAGATCGGCAGTTCTTCCAAAAACTCCCGGACTCAAAAACCAGATTTTCTCAGATAAAAATCAAATGAACATTCTCGTGTTAGGTGGTTCACAAGGAGCAAGGCAAATCAATCAAATGGTTCAGGCTGCAATGAATGATGGCTTCATACAAAAACACTTTAGATTTCGAGTTTTAACAGGAACAAATTTGTATGAAGAATTTAAAAAATCATCCGCTGGAGTTGAAGCAATATCTTACTCAACAGACATGCGATCCCATTATGAATGGGCAGATTTGGTCATTGCAAGGTCAGGTGCTGGAGTTGTCGCCGAATGTACGGCTCACGCACTTCCTATGATTCTAATTCCTTATCCTTTCGCTAAAGACAATCATCAATTAGCCAACGCTGAATATTTTCAATCAGAAGGTGCATGTATCTTGATTGATACGACCAGTTCAGAAGGTTCCTATCTAATTGATACATTAAATAATTTATGGAATAATCAAAAGCAAATATTAGAAATGTCGAAAGCCTCATTGGAACTGGCAAGATTGAATTCAGCTCATGATACTTTACAATACTTCTTCCATGAATAGTTACAAATCCTGTTTTGTTTTAGGAATTGGTGGATCGGGAATGTCAAGCCTCGCTCATATTCTCATCGATAGAGGAATTCAAACTATCGGATATGATAAAGGAAGCAATAAACAAACAAGTCAACTAGTTGATAGAGGTATACTTTTCTTTCAGACAGCGGATGCATTTATCGAATCGGGAGTTGTTCCTGAAATGGCAGTTCATTCATCTGCAATCAAGGATCATCCATTATTGGATTGGTTGCGGGATAAAGGAATTCCCATTTTTCATCGATCCGAAGTTATGCATTCCTTCTTTGCAGAGAAAATGACAATCTCCATTGCAGGCTCTCATGGAAAAACTACCACGACAGCTATGGTAAGTCAAATTTTTTTAGATCTAAATTTGGATCCTTCCATAATGATTGGAGGAGAGACAGATATCCTAAATGGGCGAGGCGGAAGATGGGGGCAAGGTCCATACGGTGTTTATGAATCAGATGAATCCGATGGCACTTTCCTAAATCACCTTGCTGATTATAGAATTCTAACGAATATAGATGATGACCATCTCGATCATTATATCAATCGCGATAATCTTACCGATTCATTTGCCAGTTATCTGAACACCAAAGATGGGAAAAAATCTATAGCTTATATTGGTGATTCTGGAATTTGCGAAGCATTAAAAAAAGATATTGATGTAACAAATATCATTCTTGTTGGAGAAAGAAGCGATTTCGAAATTCTAAAAAGTACGATACCACATTCATTGGATCAATTCCATCGTTTTAATTATATCGAAAAAGGATTTGATTCTTGGAAATTGATATCAGATGAAATTTCAATTTCTTACTCTGTACCTTTCTACGGAGATCATTATAGAATCAATGCATCACTTGCAATAGCTTTGGGACTTGAACTGGGACTCGATCCTCAATCGATTCAAAACTCAATATCTAAATACAAGGGAGTGAAACGAAGAATGGAAGTCCTGGGCAGTTGCAATGGAGCAAGTATCATAGATGACTATGGACACCATCCAACGGAAGTAAAAGCTGTTCTCACGGGCTTCATGGAAGCCAAAGAAAAAGGGAATATCGATAGAGTTATTGTGATTTTTCAGCCGCATCGATTCACAAGAACTCAGAATTTATTTAAAGATTTTGCAAATGAATTAAAGATAGCAGACAAAATTTTCATTCTTCCAATATATTCAGCCGGAGAAGAACCGATTAGCGGCGTCAGTTCTAACTTGATATTTGACGAACTGATACAATCCAAACCGGATACTTGCTTGCTACAAGGTGATATCGATAAAGATTGTAAACAAATTCTTCCATTTTTACAGAACAACAACGTACTAATTACGTTAGGTGCTGGATCTGTAAGAAGCTGGGGTGAGCGACTAATAGAAAATTATTCAACTTAGATAGTCCAAAATCTAGAATCAACTTCAGAGATTGGTCCAACAAAGTTTATATGACCCATTTTACGTCCAGGCTTGGCTTCATCTTTTTGATATAAATGTAGGTGGTAGCGTGAATCTAGGGACATCAAATCCATACATATATTGATTGAAGTATCATATTGATCTCCAAGAATATTTTTCATTATGCAAGGTTTCACCTGATTTGAATCAGGAAGTGTCTGTCCCGTTAAAACTCTCAGTTGCAATTCAAATTGTGAAATATTCGAAGCATCCATACTAAAATGCCCAGAATTGTGAGGTCTTGGTGCAAACTCATTAGCAACCAATTCCTCTCCTAGAACAAAAAATTCAATTCCGAAAACTCCATAATAATTGATGCTTCTTCCTAACAAGGATGCATATTGAATTGCTTTATCGTGAATGGAATCCGAAATCTCTGCTGGAAACTTTGTTGTATCCAATATATGATTTTTATGAAGATTCTCTCCCGGTGGAAAAATAAATTCTTTACCCGAAGAATCCCGTGCATAGATAACCGAAATTTCTTTCTCAAATGGAAAAACTTTCTCTAATATATAAGATAGATTATCATTCGGTGGATTGGTCTTCAAAAACTCAGTAAGTTCGGATGGCGCAGAAAATTTCCATTGGCCTTTCCCATCGTAACCAAATCTTGTTGTCTTCAAAATAGCAGGAAAGCTAAACTCATTCCAATTCTCATTGCCTGTTCGAATTACAAGAAAAGGAACAGTAGGAATTCCAATTGATTGAAAATGCTCCTTTTCTAATATTCGATCTTGCGCAAGTAGAATACAAGATGGAGAGGGCATAAAGAAATTTGATCCGCGATTTCGTTCAATTTCCAACAAGAATTTCAAACAATTTTCGGTGATATTCTCAAATTCAAAACTAACTGCGTCGACATTTTCAATAAATTTGCCTAACTTCTCAAAATCTTCATAGTCTCCATTGATTGGAGATGCACCCACTTTGGAAGATGGTGAATCTTTTTCTTGGGAATAGACCAAGACATTATAACCCATTTTTGAAGCAGACTGCGTGAACATTCGACCTAATTGTCCAGAACCAAGTATTCCTAAATTTCTTTTCGGATAGATCATTCGATCATATCTCCCTCTTTGCTCAGAGCATCTAATGCTTGCTTGTTGGTAAATTTTTGCAATTGCGAAATGAGATTCTCATCAGTTAAAGATAGAATTCGAATAGCAAGAAGACCTGCATTGCCAGCACCTGCCGCACCGATTGCGAGAGTTCCGACAGGAACACCTTTTGGCATTTGAACAATTGAATACAAACTATCAATCCCATTGAGAGCTTTAGATAAAACTGGAACACCTAAGACTGGAAGGTCTGTAAGCGATGCGATCATTCCTGGTAAATGTGCAGCTCCACCAGCTCCCGCTATAATCACTTTGATTCCTCTTGATCTTGCTGATTTTGCAAATTCAAACATAAGTTCTGGAGTTCGGTGAGCAGAAACTATTTTCTTTTCGTAAGGAATTCCAAATTCTTTGAGGTAGTTGCAGGCTTCCTTCATCGTATCCCAATCGGAATATGAACCCATTACAACTGATACTATTGGTGAAATCTTAGACATAATCAATTATTCATTTTTTGATTCAGTGGCAGCAAGGATTTTTTCAACGATCCTTTCCATTCGCATCGACCTAGATCCTTTCAAAAGAATGTAAGATCCTTGACCAACAAAATCTTGAATGTTTTGAATTATCTCTTGGATATCATCATCAGAATCTTGATAATGTTTGGATATAATTCGATCTGGGGTAGATGTTCCAAGTTGTTTAGTTATGTGATTAAAACCATCACCAATCCATCGAGAATCTCTTCCGAAAGTAAATAGACCAGAAATTCCTAACTTACCAATAAATTTACCTAAATCTATATGGTAGCTTTTTGAATAATTTCCTAATTCTTTCATATCTCCGAGTACACAGTAGATGTTCTTTCCATCTGCAATTTGTTTTGCAGCTTCAATTGAAGACATCATGGATTCTGGATTCGCATTGTAACTATCATCAATGAGTTGGTAGAAGGAACCGATCAATTTGAACCTGCCACCGACAGGTTGGTATTTTTGAATATTCTCAATCAAAATCGCTGGATCAATTCCAAGATCAATTGCGACCGTAAAGACTCCAATGAGATTCGATAGAATTTTATCGCCTGGTTGATTCCAATCAAAATCAATATCTTTATAGGACAATTTGTACCCATTTTTGTGTTTCGATTTTATTGTAATCCCGATCGATTTCAAACTCCAAGGTTTTGTTAGTGAATATTGCTTTCTCGCTGATTTCTGAATAATCTTTGGAAATAAAATATCTTCAGGATAGTATAGCCTAGAATCGGGTTTAGAGTTACGAATGATGTCCGATTTCTCCAATGCAATATTTTTAGGTGATTTTAGATTCTCAATATGAGCCGATCCTACGTTTGTAATCATCGCCCAGTGCAATCCTGCAATTGATGTGAGTCTCGCAATCTCGCCTCGATGGTTCATTCCCATTTCTAATACAACAATTTCTGTTCTATCCGTAATCCTAAATAGAGTGAAGGGAAGACCGATCTCATTATTGTAATTTTTTTCTGTTATAACAACTCTATCATCTCCGAAATGAGAGATCGCATATCCAAGAAGCTCTTTCGTTGTGGTTTTCCCACTAGAGCCAGTGATTCCAATTATAAAAGGAGCAAATCGATTTCTATGAAAACGCGCGAGATCGGCTAAGGCTTTCCAAGTATCTTCAACAAGAATCATTTTGTCATGATATTTTTTATCAATTTTTTGGATGATTGGATGATCTTTATTGCATAAAAAGCCGGCAGCATTCTTATTTAAAGCATCAAGGATAAAATCATGTCCATCACGTTCTGCAATCAAGGGGACAAAAAGTCCACCAGGCAAAATTTCAAGTGATGAATTGGTAATAGAAGTAAACTCGATGTCCGATAAAGAAACCGGACTATCACCGCAAGAATTCAAAATCCTTCGAATTTTAGATATTGTGTAAGGAAATTTCTCGACCAATGACAACCCCTCGGCTCCATAGAAATTCCTTTGCTTGAAAATACGAATCTATAAATTGGGGAAATGAAAAAAATTCGAGTGATACTAGTTGGTCTCGGTCGCATTGCAAGTATTCTCGAAAAAGATCCGTACAGAAATAAACCTTGTACGCATGCGGGAACAATCTTTAGTAATTCTTCGCAAAAAAAATTTATTTTGCAGGCAATCGTTGATTCAAACCCGGAAAGGATCACTCAGTTTCGCAAAGATTGGAACCATTTAATTGAATCGAACAAAAATCCAATTTCTGTTTATAATCATTTAGATGAAGTTACAAAACATTCTGATACAAGTTTTGATCTATGTGTGATTGCAACCAATTCAGATTCCCATTTCTCTAATGCAAAAAAAGCAATCGAATTAAAGATTCCAAATCTACTCATTGAAAAACCAGTTGCACTAAACTTATCGGATTCAAAAAAATTGTTTAAACTCGCATCTAAAAATCAAACGAAAATCTGGGTCAATCATGAGAGGCGTTACCATCCAGTATACAGTTGGGTGAGAGAACAGATCCATTCTGGAAAATGGGGAAAAATTAAAACCATACATGCATCAATTCTTACCTCCAGGTTATCACCTGGAATCGCCTACAAAGGAGTAGGTGGAGGGCCACTGATGCATGATGGAACCCATATAATCGACTATCTTCATTGGCTCGTTGGAAACCCAATCAACATTCAGGCAAAGGCAACAAAATCCAACAGAAAATACAAACTAGATGAGCAAATTGTTGCAACCCTTGAGTATCGGGATGGAGTTTTTGCATTTTTGGAAGTAGGGGGCTATCGAAATTATTTCCAATTTGCAATTGATATATATACAGAAAATGCTCGCTTCATACTCAGTAATGATGGCTTCCAATTCTTTCAATCACAACCGTCTAAGTTATACAAAGGTTTTAAAAGTTTAGTTGAGAAAAAAATTCCTGCAAACATAATGAATAATCCCAATCCTTTTCCAAGAATATATGCAAGTATAGCCTATGCAATCCAGAACAATCAAGAACCCGAAACTGGTGGAATCCAAGACAATTTAGAAATTATGAATATTCTTAATAAAATCTCGTTGGCTACAAAAAGGAAGACTTAGTGCAACTATCACAATCCAATAAGAGAAGTGGCGGAAGTAGAATTCTTTCTGCTTATAGTTTTATTATTCGCAAAGCCATCTCATTTTTCATACTTCATCGTATCCAAAGGAAATTTATTGAAGAGTCTGAATTTCAAAAATTAAACAAATTAGCATGGTCCAATACTGGATTAGAAACTAAGAAATTATTTCTCAACTTGGGTGGAATTTATATTAAGCTCGGTCAATTTTTTTCAAATTCCGCTCATATTTTACCGGAAGAGTTTATACTTCCTCTGCAAGATTTACAAGACAGAGTTCCTAGCCATGAATACAAAGAAATCGAAAAAAGATTTCAAATGGAATTTGGAAAATCGCCTATTGATCTATTTGAAAATTTTTCTGAGATTCCGATTGCAAGTGCATCCACTGCCCAAGTTCACAAAGCAAGATATAAAAATCGTGATGTTGCAGTCAAAGTTCTGTATCCGGACATAGAAAAACTGGTTAACTCAGATCTAAAAACCATATTCAAAATCATGAAATGGTTCAATATTTTTTTGATAGCTTTCCCATACAAAGAAATGCACGCTCAACTAACTGAACTTATAATACAGGAAATGGATTTATCTTGCGAGAGAAAGAATATCATTCGGATGCGTGAACTATTTTCTTCTGAAGAAGATATTATTATTCCTGAGCCGATTATGGATTTCCAATCATCCAAAATTTTAGTAACAGAATTTATTGATGGGTGCAAATTGTCCGAACACGCACCCAATCCGAATCAAAACGCACAGAAATCCAAACCAATTGAAATATTAATAAAATCTTATATTCTTATGGTTTTTCAATTTAGGTTTTTCCATGCAGATCCACATCCGGGAAATCTACTCGTTACTCCGGATGGTAAGTTATGTTTGATCGATTTCGGAGCCGTTGGAAATATTTCCGAAACACAAAAAACAGCGCTCGAAAAAATCTTGGTTTCAGCTATGAACCGCAACTACTATGGAGTACTGGACGGAATCGAAATGATGGGAATTTTGAAATCATCCACTGATCGATCCAAAATTTTGGAGATCATAAAATACTCCCTAGAAAAAATGAAATCCTTTCTTGCTGATACCGATTTCTATAGAAATATTAGCCTTGATAAATTCAACATTCAAGCAGATATTCAGTTTCTACGCGGAATTCAGACAAGTTTGTCGGATCTTATTCGAGAGCTCAATTTACCTTCCAATTATATTTCACTGCAGCGGGTTCTATCTCTTCTCGTCGGAAATATAGCAATCCTTGATCCTTATAGATCAATATTCGAATACACGGAAAAACCATTTATGATTTTTGTTGCCAAAACAAATCCTTGGAAACAGAAATTGGGAGCAGACTACCAGGAAATTTTAAGTTCTATGTTTGCAATTCCCAAAGAAATTTATACTTACTTATATAAAAAAAATCGCGATTCGAAACCAAATTCAGCTGAAATGCTTGAAAAACTAAGCATTCGCAGCTATATATTAGGTCACCAGTACATATACTCAGCTCTATTTATGTTTTCATCCTATATAGGTTTTCATTTACTGGACAGAAATAATGAAAATTTTGCTAGATTAGCATTTCTCACAGCTGGTCTATTCGCTTCAATTTTGATAGTGTCATTTTTCAAAAATAGAATTAAGAGGTAATTTTTTGACTAAATTTTTCGACAAAGATTTCTTGGATGTTTACAAACCACAATATATAGCAGCAATACTTGCTGGAACGATTGTAGATTTGGTAACAAAATATTGGGTCATCATGGCATATTCTCCCTATGAGTCTCAGGAAGTAATTGGAAGTTTGTTTCGCATGTCACTTACTTTCAATACCGGATTTGTGTTTGGACTTTTCCAAGACAATGCGCTTCCATCACTCTTAGCAACGGGGGTTGCAATTGTTTTTCTGATCGGTTATCGTTGGAAAAATAGTGAACTGGGAAATCCTTGGGGTTGGAACCTAGTCATGGCAGGTGCATTTGGAAATTTTATAGATAAATTCTTCGTAAAGATGCCTCCTGGTGGTGGAATCAAGTTTGGATTCTCACCCGGTCCAGGCGAATTCATAGGAGTCGTTGACTTTCTTGACTTTGATTGGCCCAACTTTTTACTTTTTAGTAGATGGCCCGCCTTCAATGTCGCAGACTCATGCGTGAGCGTAGGTTTGGTGATATTGATTATTACCATGAAAGTTGAAGAAGAAAAAAAATAAAATTTAGAATATCTTATTTATGCTCAAGCGTTTTATAGAAATGGATTCGCTTGAGCAAAATGGATGGTCTTCAAAATGTCGTTAAACTCTTCCATTTTGCCGACTTTCCAATGAATACCAGTTGGAGTTGCAACTAAGCTTCGTCCCAAAATTTTCCCCATTTGATTGTAGCCACATACTCTAAAAATATTGAAAGAATATTTCTTAGCAATATCTGAGAAATATTCTAATTCCTCTTCATAAGTTCTATTCGTAATATTACTTTCCAAAACAAAAATTGTCTGAATTCCTTTGGATTTGATATCATTTAAAAATTCAGAATCATCAATTTCATTGCCTGTTATGATCGCAAACCGAACGCCTGCCATAATAAATATCGTTTCACTATCTCCAGCCACTGCAGAAGAAATTGACGGTTTGACCAAATCATAATGATCGATAAGATTCACACCTTGAACTATAGGAACAGACTCAACTCTTTTGCCACGGCTGTCCTTACGAAGTAGGGTTCCTCCAAGAATCACACCTTTGTAGGTCTCTGACAATTCCAATATCTGATCTAAATAATTATCATAGTTAGCAAGCCAATTGTCTTCATTTAGTCCTAATGGAAGAATTAGGCGAGGGGGAAGGATGAGAAAATCTGACTTTTCTTTGGAAATTTTTAATTTTTCCTGAGAAGTAAATTTCTCACCAATTTTCTTTTGGTAAAAACTTATTTTCATTTCTAATAATCAACACTGAATTCATCAGAATCCATTGTCTCTGGTATGCCATCTGGGGATTTCTTATCGGTTTCTTCCGGAGAGGATGGAGGAGGAGCATCTAATGTCTGCTCAACTGATTGGGCTTTTTCCGAATTAGCATCATTTTCATCCTTAACTTCTACACCAAAAGATTCTTTCATTTCTTCTGGGCTCAGTTCGACAACGCCACCGTATAAATCTCCATTTTCTAATCTCTCTGCCAATGCAAGGGTAAAACAGTAAGCTTCCATAATGCATTGTTTAACTGGCTTTTTGTTAAGACGTTTCTTTGCTTCCACAGAATCGAAAGTCATGATATCATCCATATTCCCGACAATTTCTCTCTTGGATTTCATATCATTGATCAATACTAAAAGTAAATCTCGAGTTTTTTCCATAAATTCTTTGGTAACAACTCGAACATTTCTGGAATGCTGACTTCTCTTAGTCTCGAGTGCTGTCGTCTTTTTTGATGCTTCGATATAGTTCGCACCTGGATTGGCTTTATGTGCTGTGAATTCTTTGAATGTTTCTTGATATATTCTAAATTGATCAAGTGTTCCGCGAGCAGTCTCGTATAAGTCAAGAAGTTTTTGCCTATAGTCAACTCGATTGCCGGCAACATGAACTTGCTTTAAGTCAATCTTCTTAGTTGTCATAACAAATGAATAATTGTCATCAAATTCTTTAAAATATAAATAAGCTAAGAATGCTTTATCGCTATCAGGAATTGGGGAATTCTCCGACCGAGGATCAAATTTTTTGCGAAGCTGTTCTATCGTATACATCTTCATTAGGCGAAGACCGTAAGCCATTTCTTTGGGAATTACTACTTCTTCCTTTTCCTTGGCTTCTTTCTCTTCACTCGGTTTATCTTCTGTAGATTCTGAATCCGATTCTTCTGATTCTGTCGCTGGAATTCCTTCACCAGCATGACGCTGACCTGGCTTATCGTGAGGCGTAATACCAAGCAGATTCTCCATATATTTGGATACCATAGGGATATTTTTATTCTCACCTCGAATCACAATAAGATACATCTTTTCGAAAATTGTTCCAAAAAGATTATCTAATTCACTGAGAATTTTCTTTCTTCGAGAATTGTAAATGAGAGCTGGCTTGCCTTCTAGCTTTTGCAAATGTTCATAAGCAAGGCTTACCCCTTTTCTATAAGATTCTTGATAAGGGTAGAGAACATACAATTTCTTGAATATTCTAATGAGTGGATCTTTGATTCGATCGATCGGAACTCCACGATCTGGGCTGAGTTGATACATTTCTGTAAGCTCATTTACATCAACTGAATTGTACAATTTGTGACCCATTCCCAAAACTTCTACGATAAGTGGATTCACTTTGTCGAGAGCTTGAGTGATCTTGGGAGAATAACTGCCGTTTCCAAGAAGTTCATTACCCACCATTTGGAATTCCATTAGAGCAGACTTCATGTCTCTTGCAAAAATACCCATGCAAGCTGGAGTTACTTCCGCAATGCCGAATGGTGTGACTCGAGCAAACCAACATTTCAATTTGATTGCAAAACGAGCTGTGAAGCTAGAAATTTCTTTTTCGTATGCAGCGGATGCATCTACACTATTTTTAGATGAAGATTGAGAAGATTTAGAATCACCAGAGCTCGAACCTGATCCAGAGCGACCACCGCTGGACTTGCCACCAGATCTATCGAACTCCGTTCGTGAAACATTCCCTTGTCGAACTTTAGGTTGAGGGCGGTCTTTTTTTTCGGCTTCTAGTTTTGCCTTTTTTTCTTTGACAACTTCACCACCTGCAGATTTGAACTTCTCAAACATGTCCTTACGGGATGAATCATCTAGATTTCCTAAGCCAATTGCTTTTTTAGTTTGATCGAATTCACTCATGGGGCATAGCCTCATGTAAAATATTTAAAATTGAAGCTAGAATTAAACCTTTTTTTGTTTCCGTTGTAAAAAATTCCCTGAGTCTGGTAGGCATACTCAAATGACGACATTTAAAACTGAATCCTATGTCCTTTCACCTGCTCTAGAAGAAGCAGTTCAAGTTGCAGAAATTACAAGCAGACCTCTACTTTTACGTGGAGAGCCAGGAACTGGCAAGACTTTACTTGCCGAACATATTGCAACAAAGCAATCTCTACCTCTTTTTAGCTGGAATGTCAAATCGATCTCTCAAGCTAAAGAAGGTCTATATTTCTATGACGCAGTTTCTAGATTAAATGACTCAAGGTTTGCGACCGAAGAAGCTGCCAATCGGGTAAAGGATATAGAAAATTATATTCGAATGGGAGCTTTGGGACAAGCCTTCGAATATGGAAAATGTCTAGTCTTAATTGATGAGATTGACAAAGCAGATATTGAGTTTCCGAACGATTTGTTACTTGAATTGGATCGAATGCAGTTCGATATCACAGAAACTGGCAAAACAATCAAAGCGAAGATACGCCCACTTACAATTATAACTTCAAATAACGAAAAAGAATTACCAGATGCTTTCTTAAGAAGATGTATTTTTCATTATATTGAATTTCCGAGCAAAGAATTTATGTTAACTATTGTTGAATCTCATTTCCCGGACTTGGACAAAAAGTTCATGTCACGAGCACTAGATTTATTTTATCATATTCGAAGCCGGGATGAACTAAAGAAGAAACCAAGCACAAGTGAATTACTTGACTGGATCAAAGTACTTTTACATATGGGTGCTAGTTTGGATGAGGGAACCATTCCATATCCTGGGACATTGCTAAAGAACGAAGAGGATTACAGGATTTTTCATTCTTAATGTTTATCAATTTCTTTTATGCATTGAGAAAAAAGGGAATACCGACTGGAACGGGAGAATTCATTGATTTCTTAACACTTCTCAATTTCAAAACAAAGGAAAATGGGTTCATCGATATTGAAACTTTGTATAGAATAGCAAGACTATGCCTAGTGAAAGATATTAAATATTATGATAGTTATGATATAGTATTTGCTGAAACTTTTGGTAATCTAAATTTTGATTCTCAGAACATTTTGAACTCAATTGAAGAATGGTTAAGAAAAGCAAAAGACTTTCAACTCAGTGAAGAACGAAAGAAAAATGCTCCAAACTACGATGTCGATAGATTACTTGAAGAATTGCACGATAGACTGAGAAGACAGAAGGAACGGCATGATACTGGAGATACTTGGATAGGAACAAGCGGAACTTCTCCGTTTGGAAATAGTGGGTTCAATGAAAATGGAATTCGTATTGGTGGTGAGTCTGGTAACCGAACTGGAATTGCCGTTTGGGCCGAAAGAAAATTTAGACCTTATCGAAATGATGAAATACTTGATGTTCGAAAGATTCAATTAGTTCTTAAGTATATGCGAATTCTTAAAAAAGAAGGTAAATGGGAACTCAATATACATAAAACAATTCAGAGAACTTCCGACAACGGTGGAGACATAGAGATTATTGAAGAAAAAAGTAGAAAAAATAATCTAAAATTGGTACTTATCATGGATATTGGTGGGAGCATGACACCTCACTCTCAGAAAGTCTCTGCTCTATTTTCTGCGGCTCATAAAATTCAACACTTCAAAGAATTTCATACATTCTATTTTCATAATATTTTTAATAAAGAATTATATCAGGATCCTTACCTTAGAAAACCATATTCATTAAAAAGATTCTTCCAAAAATTTCGACCTGATACAAGAATTATTTTTGTTGGTGATGCCTGGATGGCTCCTTACGAATTATTTGCTCCAAGCATCAACCCTTATTCGTTCAGACAATATTCAACCAGCGATCTAACTTCTGATAACGATAAAACTTTGATTGGAATTGATGCACTGAGCGAAATGAAAAGAAAATATGAAAATGCTGTCTGGCTAAATCCTGAACCAGAACGATTGTGGTGGGAGACAACAATTTCTGCCATTGGAGATGTTGTTCCAATGTATTTCATGAGTATAAATGGAATCAAAAAAGCAATCAAATCTTTGATTTAATATTAGTATTTACTAAAAAGAAAAATATAAAGCCCATAAATCGTTCGTTTGACCAACGGCGAATAAATTCTTATCTGGAAATCTTTGTTTCAATTCTGAGGTAAACTGAATGCTTGAAAGATTTTCTCTGTTTCCGTACGAATCGTTCGAATCATACACGATGTCATAAGTGTTATAAATATAACAGATCAATAAAACTCCAGATAGTATATTCATATTTCTAATATGCCCATCAAATTTCGAATTATTAGATAGAGAATTTGTTCCAACCAATTGATTATTGACTGGAATATAAGTAATTTCTCTCTTACTTGATTGCATTGCTTGGTTGTATTCGTAACCAATTCCCAACAAGGAAATCGTAGACATGCCCATAAGTAAAGCGCCTTTAGCTTTAGATTGTCTTTGCCACTGCGAATAACCGGGTAAAAGATACTTTACATACTGCATATTTTCATCGATATGAAAATCAGATTCATATTCAACTAATTGAATTTGATTTTCAGGAATTTTTTTAGTCTCATTTTCCACCTGAAACTGCAAAATCCTATCAGTTGTTTTTAAATATTTACCTATTATAATATCCTTATTTGTAAGAGAAATCCGAAGGATAATTCCACTTCTTATATATCTTGAGAGTTGATCATTTTTCTTATTAATTTGAATTTGAAAATTATCTATTTCGGATATTGGAATTTCCAGAGCTTCCATATATCCAGAACCTTGCGCAATTACCATTTTATTTCTTGATAAAAAATGCAAAATTCCATTGCAATTTTTATCGCTATTATTCTTGAGCTTATAGCAGATGGGAATACCTGAAAAGCCTACATCCATAGATTGAACTTGGTTGGATTGAATTCGAATCAGCTTCTCAAAATTGTCGATGACCAGCCAATTGTCATCTGATTCAATATATTTTCCTTCTATGGTTTTCCCATTTTTTAGCAATATAACATCAGACCAAATATTACTTGATAGGATTGGGATAAAGATGAAGATAAGTCGAAAATGGATCGTTCGCATAGGATAATAAATTGAGCCAAAAAAACAAAAATATTAAAAAAGGTTCATCCCTCAGAATTCAAATAGGTCTACTCTATACAATTCTCGCTTTTGTGAATATCGTTTTTTTTTCTGTCATGATATTTGAGAACCAATCAGACCTTTTGGTACGATCATTTAAGTTTCAATCTGAAAATTTGGCGAATACAGTACAAAATGACCTATCAAATGCACAGATTCGAATTCAAAAAAACACGGAACAGTCTGCTATAATTGATAGATTACGTTTATATGAAATCGATAATTTCCGAATCTACGATAAAAAAGGTACTGAAGTGTATCGATATCCAAACGAAATTAATTATATTCAGAAAATTGAACCAAATGAACTTCAATTAAAAATTCAGTCGGTAGGAATTGGAGATTCAGGATCAATTTTTAAATCGAGATACAATCTAGAACTCAATCAAAATGATTTTTCAGTATCAGCTTTCATTCCATTTATTGATGCAGATAAATCAGAACTCTATCTGGAAACCGATGTAAAACTCTCAGGAATCCAAGAGCGTCTCAATCAAATCTATGTTTTTATGGCTCTTGCGACGAGCTGGGGAATTTTATTTCATGTATTATTCGCGATTTTTGTATATAGAGTCATTTTTAAAAGATTAGAAATTCTCAAATCCACATCCGAGAAAATGGCAGAAGGAGAATTATCATCTAGAGCTGAATGGGAATTCAAAAGATCAGATGAGTTAGATAGCCTCGGACTTTCTTTCAATTCTATGGCAGAGAAAATTGAAGAAACAGTAAATACAGTTACTCGCCTCAATAAAGAAATCAACTTAGAACTAACAATTGGTAAAGAAGTACAAGAACTATTTCTTCCTAAACTCAAAAAATATAAAAAATTTTCTTTAGGATTGCTGTATCGTCCAATGAGAGAAGTAAGTGGCGATATTTACCAATGCTTCCATATAGAAAATAAAGAACTTAATAAAGAAGATTATTGCTTTTTTCTTGCAGATGCATCCGGACACGGTATAAGTGCAGCACTTGTTACGGTAGTAATTGCCATGTTTTTAGAAGCTGTTTTACGAGAAACAAACGACGCTGATAAGACAATCCAAAAATTGAGTGAATTGATGGGATCTCGCCTCCAAGCATCTTTTTTTGCAACAAGTGTATTTCTAAATATTAACAAAGACAATGTATTAACAATTTGTAATGGAGGACACAACTCACCATATATAATTCGTAAAAAAAATTCTGAATTTATACGAATTGAGAGTTCTGGTCCACCATTAGGAATGGCTGAAGATCATAATTATAGTCTAGAGACATTCCAATTAGAACCAGGAGATCGAATATTCTTATATACGGATGGATTAGTTGAGACTCAAGGAAGAGAAGGGAATCAATTTGGCTTGGAAAGAAGTCTAGATTTGATAAGAAAAAACCTTAGCAAATCCAATCAAGAAATAGTCGATATTCTTAATACAGAATTAAATGATTTCGCTCTAGAATTTAAAGATGATGTATCCGTTCTAATAATTGAGATTCCAGAATAATGACCTATTCTCGTTATATTTTATTCTTTGTAGGAATGCTTGGATTTTTTATAATTTCTGCAAGATCTATTACAGGAGCAAAATTATTAGAACTGAGATTGAATATTCAAAAAGATCAAATCATGAACTACGAACTTTCTTCTCATGCGCTGAGATCTAAACTAAGGCAAGTATTTCTTGACAAAGATGATTTTGAAAATGAAATAAAAATTAATATATTAGAAAGTTCTATATTAAATTCAGGTGATCAAAATGTTGAAGTGAATTTGACTTCCTGGGATCTGGCTGGAATTCAATTGGTCAATGGAGTCAGGTTACTGAGCCTAAAAAAACCAGTAAAAATTGTAGATGATCAGAGAAATACATTGATGCTACAGTTTGCTTTCCAACAGGAAAGAATTAGAAAATACCAAGTAGCTCACAATCAATATGATGTATTAGAGAATTCACTAAATTCCGATTCTGAAGAGGCTGCCTTTGTCTATTTACATAATGCATTTTGTATTGCAATGATCGGCAATCATGATTTAGCAATTGCTAAACTAGAGAATGTGATTAGTTCTTTTCCTGGAAGTCACTATTCAAAAAATGCTAAATTATTAATTTCTTTAATTCAAGAATCCAAATCGAAAGCAAAAAAAATCAAATCAGATAAACAAGAACCAAGTATCTATGCCAATAACTTATTTTCAAATGGAAATTACGAAGAGGCTATCAAAGTATTAGATAGCCTTCCAAATCCTACTCCAGATCTATCTTTTATTCGGGCGAGAAGTCAAGAAGAACTAGGCAAGACATCAGATGCAGTAAAAAACTATCTCGTTCTCGCTAATCAGAAATCCAATCGGGATATAGCTGTAAAAGCTAACAGAAGACTTATGCTAATCGGAAATTTCTATCAGACAAATACAGAATTGGTTGAAGTAGCTTCTCGAAACGCTATAAATCTAAATGACACACAAGCTCTAAAGAAAGTAGAAATCGGGAAAAAATTAACTCAGGAATCAAAAATTATTAAAATACTGAGTGATCCCAATGCAAATTTAGAAATCGATGCAGAGACTCTAAAAGAATTAAAATTAGAAGTCGAGGCAACTACCAATGAAATGCAAAAAGAAAAAGAAGAACTAAAAACCGTAATTCAAACCTCAAAAAAGGAAGAAGTCTCAGTTGAGATTCAAATCCCAACCGACCTTAAAATAAAAATTACTTTAAAAGATGGGCGAGTCATTTACGCAAATTCTATCAATCAATCACAGGATTTTTTAAATATTGAAACAAATAATTTCCCGATTCGAACACCAATTCGAAATCTAAAACAGATTCAATCTAGTCGAGGAAATTCAGTTCAATCAGAAAATTATTTAGTTTTGACCGATATTTCTGGAGTAAGAAAACAGATTACGGAAATCACAAATAAAGAGGATGCTCTTCAGCTAATTTCTAAAAAATCAGATGAGATGATTAAGGCAGAATTGAACCATTCGAAAATCAAATCAATTAGTCTAGTCAGGTAATTTGAAAATTATAGGAATTTAAGGTAGATCTTTATCCGAACTAAAAATTGTAAAAAATTTATCTAAAGATGAAAGCTTCAAAATGACCAAAACATCAGGATTCACATTTAAAAGATAAAAATTGCCTTCTTCGGTTTTCATTCTTTTTTGTAGATTGGCGAGTAAAGCTATTCCTGAAGAATCCAACAGCTTAATATTGATCATATCAAAAACAAGGGAATCAATTCCATCGTCGACTAGCTTGTGAATCTCTTTCTTAATAGCTGGTGCAGAATAAATGTCTAATGCCCCTTCGAATCTAATAACAGTGTGATTTTTGATTTTATTGACTGTAAAGCTCATAGAATTTCTTTCCTCCATTTCATATATTCGGAAAATATTGTAAAGAAATTATTAAACTAGTTTGCTTTGGAAAATTTGGTTTGGAGCTTTTTTAGAAGTTCGGTGACGGCTTGGTTGTAGCCATCATAGCCTCCCTTGTCATACTGATTCAAATTCTTATAATCAAGTTCGCTCATTTCCAGTAACATTTTGTTCAGTTCTGTCTCGAAAAAATCCTTTCTAATGTATATCCGATCAAATGTCTTGGGGTGCATGGACTATCATTCTCAACAATACTTATGAGAATCAAGAAATTTTTATTATCTTAGTTGAATATCTATTACCTAATGTTATACTAGCCTACGGAAACGATGTAAAATGAATATCCTAATCTTGGATGAAAGCTCGAAAAATGCTGAGAGAATTAAAACTGGTCTGATAGATGCAAATTTGGTTTTTAAGCTTGAAATTGGAATAAATTGGGAATCAGCAATCGAACTTTTACAAACGCAAGTTTGGAGTTCAATCGTCTGCAATGAGAATTTTGCTCAAAAACCATGGAAAGATCTTTTATTATATATCCGAAAGATTTTTCCATCTACCAATCTTACTTTTATTGTTGAAAAAGATTTCAAAAATAGCTTAGAAATACTTAAAGCTGGTGCAGATGACATTTTGTATCTAGATGATCTGGAACGATTCTCATATATTTTAAAAAGAGAAATCTATTCTCAGAAGGAAGCCGAAAGAAAGGGATTACTCCTAACTCAATTGGAGAACTCATTTAGAGAAATTCAATTTCAAAAGTTCTCACTCGATCAAGCGGCAATAGTTTCAATATCTGATAAAGACGGAAATCTATCCTATGTTAATGATAAATTCTGTAAAATATCGGGATATAAAAGAGAAGAGGTCACAGGCAAATCCCATAGAATTTTAGATGCTAATTCCCATGATTCAATTTTTTGGGATAATTTCTACTCAACGATTTCAAACGGAAAAGTATGGAATGGTGAGATAAAAAACAAAAAAAAAGATGGTTCTTATTACTGGGTTGATATGACTTTAGTTCCATTTATAGATGCATCAAACAAAGCATATAAATATGTAGCAATTCAATTCGATATTACAAACAGAATTCTTGCTGAAGAACAATTAACCCGAGATGCATTCTATGATCCGTTGACTGAATTGCCTAATAGAGCATTATTTCTAACCAAGATTGAACAACAGATATTCAATCGTAACATCAATCGAAATATAAAAATTGCTATTGTCATTATCAATCTAGATCGGTTCAAGAGAATCAATAACTCTATGGGTTTTTATGCAGGTGATCTACTAATCAATCGACTTAAAGAAATATTCGTTAGTTTAGAAACCAATATCTTGATATCAACCGCAAGATTAGGAGGAGATAGCTTTGGTTTTCTTCTTAGTGGAACGGAATTAGACAAAATCCTTGTTCAACAATTTATTGATCAGATTAAAACCATCCTTGAGCGCCCAATTCAAATTTTGGATAAAGAAATTTTTGTTACCTTTTCTTCTGGTGTGGCTTTTCTTGGAGAAGGTGGAAGTGACGGAGAAGAACTTGCAAAGAATGCAGAAATTGCAATGTTTCAAAGCAAAGAAACTTCTAAATCAGATTTAGTTTTTTTCATACAAGTATGTTAGAAGACATACAAAAAAAAATGGTAACGTACAACCATTTAAAAAGAGACATCAACGACAATAGGATCCTTACGTATTTTCAACCTATAGTAAACTTGCGGACAATGGAATTACTGGGTTGGGAGGCACTCGTTCGATGGAACCATCCTGAGCGGGGAATTCTTTCTCCTTACTTTTTTTTAGAAGAGGCGGAAGAATCTGGACTAATCAATCGAATTTCCGAAATTGTAACTGCTCAAAGTTTTGATTTTTACAGAACTTGGGTAACAAGTGATTCGAATAATCCTGACTTTTTTCTAAGCCTCAATCTTTCCTCTTCTCAGTTTCAAAATCAAAATATTGCAGAAGCGTTTGAAGCTATGGCTGCTTCATACAATATTCCGAATAATCGAATCCATCTAGAAATAACGGAAACGGTGGCGATGGTCAATTCACAAGAAACGATACAGCATTTGTACAACTTACGAGAAAAGGATTTTCATATTTCTATGGATGATTTTGGAACTGGATATTCATCTCTTGCATATCTAAAAGAATTCCCAATGAATACAATCAAGATCGATAAATCCTTTGTTGATAACATCCAAAGTCAAGAAAGAGACCTTGCACTTTTGGATACAATACTCATTCTCGCGAGTTCGCTTGAATTATCAGTAATTGCCGAAGGCATAGAATCTAAGGATCAGTTTGAACTGCTCCGAGCAAGAAATTGTTATGCCGGTCAGGGGTATTATTTTTCCAAACCTATATCCAGAGAAAAGGCTCTGGATTTCATGAAGGAAAATTTAAGTTCTGATAAAAAAATCATTGTCAGCATCAACGAGTCGATTCCAAGCTTAGATGACAAATAGGAGTCAGTATGAGATTCAATTTTCTAGTTATTTTACTTGCTTTGCTCATTTTAGAATGTTCAACAACACCGCTCGGTAGACGACAACTTATTTTAAATGATGATTCTACCCTAAATGAAATGGGAGAAAAAGCCTTCAATGAAATGAAGACTACAATACCCATAGAAAAAAGCCCAGCTATCAACAACTATGTAAAATGCATTTCTTATGCATCGATCAAAGAGGCAACTGACACAACTGGTGTGCAAACATGGGAAATCGTTGTATTTAGAGATTCTGCCGTGAATGCTTTCGCTCTACCAGGCGGAAAGATTGGAGTATACACTGGCATACTTCAAGTAGCAAATTCCGCAGATAAACTTGCAGCTGTAATTGGTCATGAAATAGCTCATGTTATAGCTAGACACGGCAATGAGCGTGTTTCACAATCTATGGTTGCAAGTGGAGGCATGGCAGTGCTTCAAGGTTTCGGAGGAGAGGCCGCTGCAGGCATCCTGGGAGCTGGCGCACAATACGGAGTTATTCTACCTTTCTCTAGAAAGCATGAGAGTGAAGCTGATGTGATTGGTCTTGAGATCATGTCGAAAGCTGGATTTGATCCGCAAGCCAGTGTTTCTCTTTGGCAAGGGATGGCAGCTTTAGGTGGGGATAAACCTCATGAATTAATGTCTACACATCCATCAGATGACACAAGAATCAAAGAATTGCAGGACAATATGCCAGCAGCTCTCGCAAACTACTCAGCTGCAAAAAGCCAAGGTAAGACTCCGAACTGTAAAATCTGATCGAAAGGTATCTGTATAAATAAGATTTTCTTAATATAAAAAAAGGCGCACTCTCCAAGGAGTTAGCGCCTGTTTCATTATTTCTGCTTTAGCAAAAACAGATTGGTTTAACAATAACCTCTATTCACAACTAAGTTTTCTTGCATCCACTTTGCAATTTCTTGTTTTTCCATTGTCCACTAATGTTCCAGTTCCAGTACTACCATTACCAGAAAAATTTCCAGTGAGGACTTTACCGTCTTTGAAGGTATAAACACCTGGTCCAGTAATTTCACCATTTTTAAATTCACCTGCGAATTTATCTCCGTTGCTGAAATTATAAATACCCTTACCATTTCTTGCATCTTTTGAATAGGTTCCGCGAAAAGACTCATTTCCAGAATATTCAAATCCACCTTCACCTTCACGCATATCATCTTTAAAATTTCCAGTATAGGTGTCTCCATTTTCATAGACGTATACCCCAAAACCATTTACACAATCCCCTTTGATGCAACCTTTTTTATTGGAAGAAGTTTTATTGGATGGTCCCGATGTTTTTTCGTCTGGGTCTTCTGCATCCATTTCACCAACACTTCTATCCTTCTCCATAGAATCTTTAGCTTCATTATCTTCAACACTAGGTCTTCCATCTTGTGTATCCTGACTTGCACAAAAGCTAAGTCCGAAACCAAGGATAAGAATAAAAACAAATTTAAAAACTTTTAGAATCATGAAATGAATCCCCCAAGGTAAAATTTTCCTTTCATTAGAAAAAACGTCAAACGAAAATGCAATAAGATTGGATAGTATTTTGAATTATATTACTATTGGCTTTTCGGGATATTAATTCGAATGGAAAATGAAGACACGATCGAAGGATCAAAGAAAATTCTTGTTGTTGAAGACGAGACAATCATAGCAATCAATATATGTAATGCACTCCAGCAGTTTGGTTACAAAACCGAATATGCAATCTCCGGAGAAAAAGCTCTTCAGTCTATTCCCGATTTTCAACCAGATCTAATCTTAATGGATATTATGCTAGGAAGTGGTATGGATGGAATAGAGACTGCCGAAAAAATCCATCAAGATTCTGACACACCGATTATTTACCTAACTGCTTATTCGGATCAAAATACACTCAAAAGGGCAAAAATCACTGATCCTTTTGGATATATTATCAAACCATTTCATAGTCGAGAACTTTATATCTCAATTGAAATGGCAATATACAAAACTCAATCCTTAAGAGCTTTTAGAGATATGCAAGATCGACTATTTGAATCCCAAAAGATGGAGTCGTTAGGAATACTTTCAAGTGCGATTGCTCATGAAATCAATAATCCCCTTATGAGTATTATGAATTTTTCTTTACTTGGAGAATCTAAAGCGAAAGCAAGTTCCAATCATGATTTAGAACATTTTTTTGAAACGATCAAAAACGAATCAGATAAAATTTCACTCGTTGTCAAGAATTTGGTGAATTATGCTAGAGAGGATAAGGATTATTTTCTTACAACTTCTTTTGTAGATTTGGTTGTAGAAGCAAAATCTTTATTTCGTCAATTGTTACTTCGAGATGGAATCGAAATTGTCTGTAATTTCGAGGACAACGTTCCCGACATTTACTGCAAAGTCCAGAAAATCAAGCAAGTTCTCATCAATCTGATAAGTTTCTCCAGAATTTCTGCCTTACAAAGCGAAAATCAAGACAACAAATTTATCAATATCACAATACGAAAAATACAAAAAAGAAATGAAGACTATATTGAATTTGTGATTCGGAATTCTGGAACAGGACTTCCCATTAAGGAAGAAAAAGATAAGAAAAAATCCTCCCCTCTGTATGAAAATAGCTATTCACTGAGCAACTTAGGATTCTACTTAAGCGAAGGAATTATCAAGGAACATGGAGGTATAATCAATAGTTCACCACCCGGAGAGGAATCAAAAATCCTAATTGAACTGCCAGTTCAACAGAAAAAAATGGCGTAGAGAGAAGGGCGGATCAACTTCATCAGACAATAGAAAAATTCAAGCGATTCATTAGCTTTGAGTAATTAAAATACAGGATTCAAAAAAACAATAACCATTTGCTTTTTTTCTATAATGAAAAATCTTCGACTATGTCCACTAGAATAATCAAATCCTAAATGTGCAACTCAAGTCTCTATTCATAATACTATTCATTATACCAAGTTTGCTTTACTCGCAAACTTCTGGAGGATTCGATTTTCCTTTTTCTTTTGGAAATGAGGAAGAAAAAAATCCTCTCGAAGAAAAACGTAAAGTCACAGCCTCAGGTCTCAAATCTAAATTAGCAGAAAACTCCGTAGATAGTTTAAGCGAAAGAGAAGTGGATTCTTTCTTAAGTGATTTAGGTTCATCAACCAAGGGTTCGATCTATTCCAAAAGGCAAAGATTAAAGTCAATTCTTAGTTTAGATAAACCTATAGAGCCTTTTTCATTGGGCAATCTTCCAAAAGCTCCTAAATCGCCAGACCGTTTGCAGATCGAAAGTGCAGCAGAAGGTGAAATGCTTTCTGTTGACCAGACAAAGTCTGGTGTGATGGTTTTGCGTGGCCAGGTAAGAATTAAAATTGGAGCGGGAACACTTTCAGCCGAAACAGTTTCCATAGATTCTGAAAGACAAGAGGTTTATGCCGAAGGTGGAATAGAATACAATGATGGTCCAGTGCGAGTCCGAGGTGAAAAATTTATTTATGATTTTAAATTAGCTAAAGGAGTTATCTACGATACGAAGGCTAGCGTATATCCGATCTATTTCATTGGCGAAAAAATGAAGAAACTAGACGAGAAAAGATATATCTTGGAAATGGGATACTTTACCGCTTGCAACGCTGAACTTCCGCACTACTCATTCAAAGCAGAAAAGATTATCATTCACGAAGATAAAACCGTTGTCGCCTATAGTATGTTTTATCAAGTCGGTGGTACTTCATTATTTTGGATTCCAATGGGTTATAACTCAAGCAGTGGGAATGGATGGATGACTCAGATTGGTAAGAACAATACGCAAGGTTGGTTTTTTCAATCAGCCTATCAATGGTCAGATGCATATCCTGATAGTGCAGTTCTTCCTCATGGTTATAAATTTCGATTCGACTATTATGAGAAGACTGGTCAAGCAACTCATATAGAAATGTGGAAAGTAACTCCCTGGTTAAACTATAATATTGATTTAGGATATGCGAATCATCGAAAATACGAAATTACTCCTGCATATGAAGATCGATTTAGAAACGGAGGCATTGGTAATGTTGCGATCACGAATCAAGTCGATCGAGGTGAAAGATATCCCGATCTTGGTTTAGGGATTCGTGATGTCGGTGTAAAATATGAACCTTGGTGGAAAGCAAATATCAATTTGAATGCCAAGCAAAATGATACTCTAAAGGATGGAACAAGAAATATTCAATTGAGGTACGAGAACCAAAATCAACTATCTTTTGACTATGAATATGGAAACAGGTACCAACCTTCAAATTCTATTCAATCATTATATACTCAAAGAGATCAAAGATTTGGATTAATTCGAAATATTTTAAATTGGAATTTTGATTACACAGAAACAAGAGGCGACCTTGCAGTCTCAATCGGTGCAAGCAGAACTTTGATCTATCAGATTCAAGCTCAAGGATTCTATCCACTGGCGGATTCAGCTCCCGTCATTCGAATAGCAAATTCTTCTCAGATTGGTAAAACTCCTTATTTTGAGTCACCAATATACTGGAACATAAACTTTCAAAATTCATCGATGAGATTTTACAATCCTCCAGTTCAGAAGCAACTTCCCTTTCCTTCGCCTATAACAGGTTCGTCGGTCGATCCCTTTGGTAAATACCAAGAATTTGTGTTGAGAACCCAAACCTTAACATTAGGGGAAACGGGATTTACCACAAGCATGCCTTTAAATGAATATATTTCTTACACTCCAAGCATCTATGGCGGTGCAAGATCTCATTCTGTGGATTTTCCAGGTTCAGGGCAAGCAATCAACAGTCCAGAGAATCCAAGCAATCTTGCGCAGAGAGAAATTTTGGCTCAGGATACCTATCAATACTTTCGTCACAATCACGAATTGAGAATGGGAGTCCCAGCTCTATTTCTAACCACCAATTATAGAAAAATAGATTTAGAGAAGCCACAACAGACCAATCCAGTTTTCGGTAAAAGTAGACTCAATGAGGTTGAGGTTGCTCTAGAATCTTATGCACTTGATGATTGGGAAGTGTCAGTCAGATCGATTCGAGATTTTAGAAAGTATTCCAATGACTACGACCCAGCTCCAACTAACTCGGAGAGATGGTATTTCACAATATTTAGGATTTCTGGTTACGTTGATTTCTTAGATGGATTCAATACCAAAAGACCTACGCTTCTTGAGCGCCAAAGAAGTTTCTATTCAGGAGTATTCATAAATAATGATTTTGTTTACCATTCACCACTCAATCGACCTTTGAGCAATAATCTAACTCTTTCCTACAAAATGGGGGGGTTCTCCATTCCATTTATCAAGAATTTTCGCTCATTCGAAGCTGGTGGAACTTGGTATCATGTGTATGGCAAAAACTTTTTGGACAATTATAGATTTTTCATGAAGACTGATCTAAAAGTCACACGTACGATTGCTATCGATTTTGAATTGGACTCTAGAGTTACTGAGCCATGGAGGCTTACTGGACTCAATGCAGTCGACTATTATAATTACAATACAACGCCAGAAATATACGGATACCAAACTGGTACAAATTACGAAAGAACAAATCTGGGAAGGGATATAGCTCAAGGCACAGGAGCTGCAGGTTCCAATCAAAGACAGAAAACTATTTTCAATATCAATAGATTTATGACCACATTCAAAATGAATCTTCACAATTGGGAATTCCGCATTGGATATAGTATGAACTTGAGAGCTTTTCCAGGTGGTTTTGCCGGAGATAGTCAATTAACATTTTATGATCAATCCGTTTTCTTCTCAGCTGGTATATCAAGTTTCAGTTTTGGACAAGCAGAAGGAACAGAAGCTACTCGAGCGCGGGTATACAGATTTCGTAAACAACCACTAGATGTCGTTGAAAAATTACAATCTGGAGATTTGAGATAATGCTAAAAGAAAGAAGCCAAACTTTCAAATTGGTTTTTATATTTTTAGATCTTGGACTATCAATTCTGAGTTTTGCCTTAGCTTTTTATATTCGCTACCGACTAGAACCTGACCCGACAATCTTTTTATTAAGTATTGATTATTTCAGCTATATTCTGTTAGGAATCACATTAGGCTTAACACAGGTTCTAGCGTTTCTATCTATTGATCTCTATCATCCAAGACGTGGATTGAGTTTCTTTGATGAAGCTTTTGCTATTCTTTCTGGTATCTTTGTCAATTTGATGTTTATCCTCGCGATCCTATTTTTCATTCGAGGTGAAAGTTTCTCTAGATTGATTATCGCATACTATTCAATATTTGCTCCTATTGCAATTGCCATAGCTCATTATTTCCTGAGAAAGTTTCTTCATCACTTGCGAAGCAGAGGATATAACCTAAGATCTGTTATCATTTTGGGGACGGGAAAAGGAGCTCAAGCATTCCGAGACTCGATACAAAGACATTCCATATATGGATATATAGTTACAGGATTTCTTACTGGAAGTAAAAAGTTGTTCAAAAAAGGACATACTGAGACTATACTTGGAAGTTGGAAAGATCTCGAAAAAATTATAATAAAGACCAAACCCGATCTCGTGGTTTATTCATTCTCGCATGAAGAAGGATCTTACCTCAAAGAAACGATTGATATTTGCGATTATTATGGTATTGATCTAAAGGTAATTCCCAGTTACGAAGAGTTTATCACGGCACGTGGAAGAGTTGAAGTGATGGAAGGAATTCCAATCATCACAATCAGAAATATCCCAATTCGTTTAGGTTATAATCAAGTCATAAAGCGGATTTTCGATATTAGCTTTTCATTTTTGTTCATTTTATTCTTTTCTCCTTTTTATCTATTGATGGCGGCTTTAATAAAAATCACAAGCCCAGGCCCAATTTTTTATAAACAAGAGCGCGTGGGCTTAGACAATAAAAAATTTCAAATGCTGAAATTCAGGACTATGGAAGTTCAAGAGAAGAAAGACTCTGATACAAAATGGACAGTTGAAAATGATCCTAGAGTCACCAAAATTGGCGCTATTCTTAGAAAATTGTCCTTGGATGAAACACCTCAATTTATTAACGTACTTATAGGCAATATGTCCGTTGTCGGACCTAGACCGGAACGTCCATATTTTGTGGATCAATTCCAGATAAAGCATAGACATTATATGCGTCGCCATGCAGTGAAAGCAGGTATTACTGGATGGGCACAGATTCAGGGATTAAGAGGTAATACTTCTATTGAACAACGGATTGAAGCAGATATTTATTATATAGAAAACTGGAGTTTATACTTCGATTTGAAGATTATTTTGCTAACACCTTTAAAAGGACTGTACAGCAAGAACGCATACTAAAGGAAAAACACATGGATATAGATACTTTGAATAGAATTGCTGGCTTAGCCAGATTAAAAGTTGACCAGGCTGAAGCAGATCAATTTCTTTCAGACTTTAACAAAGTTTTAGAATATGTAGATCAAGTCAAAGCCATGGATACAACTCCCATAGCAGATGATGAAATATATTTCAATCATAAGAATTTTACAAGACCAGATAAAGTTGATAATAATCTATCAAGAGAAGCATTATCACAAATTGCGCCGGAATATGAGAATGGCTATATAGTTGTACCAAGGGTTATAGAAACATGATTGATGTAGTAGGATTAAAATTTGCGAATATTCGAAATGGATTAAATGAAAATAAATTTACTTCTGAAGAACTCGTCACAGCTTATATCAACCGTATCGAAACTTTTGAGCCGAAAATTGGTTCGATCCTCGAATTCAATAAAGAATATATACTTAGTCAAGCGAAAGCATCGGACGAAAGAAGAAAAGCAAAGAAGGAACTTTCGAAATGGGACGGAATTCCAATTGGAATTAAGAATAATATTTGTATTAAAGATGTTAGAACAACTTGTGCATCCAAAATTTTAGAAAATTTCATATCTCCATATGACGCAACAGCAATAGAAAAACTCAAATCTAAAGGATTTGTTTTGATACCTGGTCTGAATATGGATGAGTTTGCAATGGGCTCCTCTACAGAAAACTCGGCTTACAAGATTACCAAAAATCCTTTTGATACGAGCCGAATCCCTGGAGGATCAAGTGGTGGATCAGCTGCTGGAGTTGCAGCTTCCTTTTTTCCAGTAGCCTTAGGATCTGATACAGGCGGATCGATAAGGCAGCCTGCCGCCTTATGCGGAGTAGTCGGTCTCAAACCAACTTACGGTCGTGTATCCCGATATGGGCTTGTAGCATATGCATCATCTTTGGATCAAATTGGTCCAATCTCTAATGATGTAGAAGGGGCATCCGATGTTCTAGAAGTAATTTCTGGATTGGATTCCAGGGATAGTACATCATCCTCTGAACCGCATTCAGAATTTTCTTCTGATCCTCTTAATCTATCTGGACTCAAGATTGGAATTATGATGGATGAAGGTTCTAGTTGGGAGCCTGATATCAAAAATAAATTTCACCAAATAATTGAAATTTTAAAAAAGCAAGGTTCAATTGTTAAAGAACTGGATTTTTCATTGTTTGCCAATTCAATCCCTATCTATTATATTATTGCGACTGCCGAATGTTCTTCCAACTTATCTAGGTTTGACGGAATAAAATTTGGACACCGAGCAAAAGATGTAAGTAAACTGGAAGACCTTTATGTTGAATCGAGATCACAAGGATTTGGGGCGGAAGTCAAACGTAGAATTCTTCTCGGTACATTTTCTCTTTCATCTGGATACTATGATGCCTATTATGGAAAAGCTCAAAAATCAAGAATCTTAATTCAGAAAAAATATGATGAATTCTTTGAATCTGTTGATGTAATATTGCAGCCAACTTCTCCAACAACAGCTTTTAAAATTGGTGAAAAAACCAAAGATCCGGTTCAGATGTACAAAGCAGATATTCTCACGACATCCGTAAATCTTGCCGGTCTTCCAGGAATTAGTATCCCAGCTGGATTAGATGCGAAAGGACTTCCTATTGGTTTACAGATTACGGGTAAAAAATTTGCTGAAAATCAAATACTAGCACTCGCCAAATCTTTAAGTTCAATAAAAGAAATGGAGATCGCTCTTCCTAAGGAAATAAATTAAAATTGGATGAACTAACGAAAAGAGTTATTCCCTGTCTTGATATAAAAAATGGACGAGTCGTTAAAGGAATCAACTTTGTTAATCTTGTTGATGCTGGTGATCCAGTTTCCAGTGCAATCGCCTACGAAGAAAATCTAGCCGATGAATTGTGTTTTCTTGATATCACCGCATCATCAGATAAACGTGATATTCTAATTCACTTAGTCGAAGAAATTGCCTCTAGAATTTTCATTCCATTCACAGTTGGAGGAGGTATCCGCACTCTTGAAGACGTCAAAGGAGTTCTCCAACGCGGTGCAGATAAAGTCTCAATCAATACTGCTGCCTTCCAGAGACCAGAGCTATTGACAGAAAGCTCCGAAATATTTGGTTCTCAATGTATCGTTTGCGCGATAGACTGCCGATTCCAGAAAGAACGCAATCGCTATGAAATTTTTCTAAATGGTGGAAGAACAGAAACCGGAAGAGAAGCACTGGATTGGGTACAAGAAGCGGAGAAAAGAGGAGCCGGCGAAATACTACTTACATCCATGGATCGTGATGGAACCAAAGATGGTTTTGATATACCTCTATTGAAATTGATATCTGAAAACACGGAAATCCCTATTATCGCATCTGGCGGTGCAGGTAATCCTGAGCATATGTCGGAGGCAATCTTACGAGGTGGAGCAGATGCTGTACTTGCAGCATCAATTTTCCATTTCGGTGAATATTCCATTCGTGAAACCAAAATAGCCATGCAAGAGATGGGTATAAAAGTCAGATTATGATCCACTTATCGAGTTGGGATTGGATCACTCTAGCTTGCTTCTTAATACTAACACTCATTATCGCATTTGTATTTTCTAAAAAAAACAAAAACTTAAAATCCTACTATCAAGCAGAAGGTAAACTACCCTGGTTTATTGCGGGAACGGCTATGGTGGCCACTACTTTTGCCGCCGATACCCCACTTGCAGTAACAGAAATCATTGCAAAAGATGGAATTTCGGGCAACTGGGCTTGGTGGTATATGTCTCTCGGTGCAGTCTCAACTGTATTTATTTTTGCGCCACTTTGGAAGAGATCCAATGTACTTACGGATTTAGAATTTCTGAATTTGCGCTATGGTGGATTAGGAGCATCTATTTTACGAGGAGCCAAAGCATTTTATCTCGGAGGATTGATGAATATTCTAATACTTGCATGGGTTAACCTTGCAATGTACAAAATACTCCAATCTTTTCTTAGCACTGAAGTTGCAACATGGTCACTAGTTGGGCTTTTTCTTTTTGGATATATCTACACAAGTCTTCTCGGACTTAGGGGAATTTCTTATATTGATGTCTTCCAATTTTTCTTTGCAATGGCAGGGTGCATTTTTCTTGCATATTTTTCTCTTCAACTTCCAGAAGTCGGTGGATTGAATGGACTGGCATCAAAAATTTCTCCAGAAAAACTAAGCTTTTTTCCGAATGTATCGGAGTTTCCTTCTTTTTTTATACTCCTAACTTTGCTTTGGTGGACTAGTTGGTATCCGGGGTCTGAGCCTGGAGGTGGCGGCTACATTGCCCAAAGAATTATTGCAGCTAAGGACGAAGAGTCTGCAACCAAAGCTACACTGTGGTTTTTATTTGCGCATTATTTCATTCGACCCTGGCCTTGGATAATCATTGCTCTTTGTAGCTTAATTCTATTTCCCAATTTATCAGAGGATGATAAAGGAAAAGGTTTTATTTATATGATAGAGCCTGCATTAGCTGGAGGAGGGAAAGGTATCATAATAAGCACTTTTATTGCAGCTTATCTCTCCACAATTGCAACGCATTTAAACTGGGGTGCATCTTACATAGTCACTGATCTCACAAAACCATTCCTGATAAAGAATCGAAATGATGAATTTTACTTGGCTATTTCTTATTTGATTCAAGCGATAACAGGAATTATAGCATTGTATATTTGTTTTTTCTGGATGAATCGCGTAAGTTCTGCATGGTTTTTTCTCATCGAAGCTTCATCTGGTATCGGATTCGCATTGGTTTTCCGATGGTTTTGGTGGAGAATATCCGCATGGTCTGAGCTCGCTGGATTTATCTTGGCTCCGTTAATTTTCCTAATTGTCAAATTTGCGTTTGATCTTGAATTTCCATACTCAGCTGCGGCAACTGCTATCGGAACAATTGGATCCGTATTGTTGATAACTATATTTTATCCAAATCTAGAAAAAGAAAATTTATTACTATTTTATAATATAGCTAAGCCATTTGGAATTGGATGGAGATCATGGGCAAGGGAACATAAGCTTCCAATCTACTACTGGAATTGGCAACCCGTCATTTTAGGTTCCGTTTCATCACTCACTATGATTTTTGTTGGTTTGGATGGTCTAGGAAAATTATTCTTTGAAAGTCCGGACAAAATAATCCTGCCAGCAATTGTATTCTTTATAGCAGGATGGATTCTTTTTTATTCATTAAAAAATCTATTTGCTGATAAAAAATGAGTTCTCAGCTTTTTGCATCACCGATTCAAAAAAATCCCGACCAATAGATTCCGTAATTGTCAAAAAAGAAATCATAGAATGATCTGTATTTATTACTTCAATTTTCTCGCGACCATTTCCTCCTAAACTTGCACTATTTACAGGTACGATTCCATCATTGATTGCAAAACCTGAATCTTTACTTTTCAGGAGACTACATCCACTTCGATAAATCACTAGATCTGCAGATTGACAAGAAACTAAATTTCCGTAGTAGGTTATCGTCTTAGTGTCTAAGCTAGAATTCTTAGCAGATAGTAAATCCAAATATACATTATTCCCATTCGATATCGAAGGCTGTCCAGAAAAGGAATTGGTATGCGCAAGATCTTTCCCGCCGTCTGTGTTTGTATAAAATGAAATTACATCGGGAAGAATAGGAACATCCGATTGGAATCCAGGAACTGCAAAAGGCGATCCATAGTAGGGGGTTCCCAGTGAGATAACTCCATCGATATAGGTTTGATCATTCTCATTTAACATAGCTTGTCTTGCAACTAATCCACCCATCGAATGAGCTATAATAATAATATTATCGCTTGGTTGAAAATTTTGTGATATGACTGTCTGCAATCTTCTACCATTATCAAAAATTCGATTGGATGTTCTGTAGGTAAAAAAATACATATTCGTTCGATTCTTCCAATTATTTGAAGAACTTTCATAGAATTTAATAGCTTGCGCCCACGTATCTTTTATCTGAGATACTTTGTATCCAAAATCCGAAGGCGGGTCAGAATTTCGCTCTTTAAAATTCCAACCATGTATGAATATTAGAACATTCTTTTTTTCGATATCTATTGTCTGTGGGAACCGAAATTTCAAAACATCCGATCTAAGATCATCAACGTCTGGAGTAGGATTTGGTTCGTAATAAAATAAATCGTAATTGGAATCCTCCCTGCCAGCCAATAGAAAAAGCAAGAAGTCAACTTGCGGATCTGAGGGAGAAGGTTTTGATATCAATCGATTTATATCACAACCAATCAATGCAAAAAAATAGAATGCGGACAGAAAGAATAACAGAATAAGTTGCCTATTTCTGCTAGAAATTGCAGTTCTATACTTTCCTTTCAATATTATCGAAATTGGCTTCATTATGAGTTCAACATTCCAAACTTATAATTTGGATTCCAACAATCGGAAATTCAGGCGGCGAGTTCCAATTGAAGGAATTGAGATTAAAAAGTCCTAATTTGAATTAGTATCTAGCATTCACAATTCGATCAAGCACTATTCCACAAGCGACTGAGACATTCATCGATGAGATATTCCCGTGCAAAGGAATTCGCATTTGATAGTCGCTCTCATCAAGTAACAATCTTTTTACGCCTTCTCCCTCATTTCCCATTATGATAGCAATGTCATCCCCAGTAGGTAATGCACTCCAATCCTCATCGCCTTGATCTGTTGTTGCCACAATCCAATATTCATTTTCTTTCAAAACATCAACTACCCGCGATAGATTTGGAACAGAGTAGATGTTCAAATGATGTAACGCGCCACTTGAAATTTTTATAACCGTATCTGTAATTCCGCAAGCTCCCCGATCTGGTATTACAATGGATTTTACACCCATACATTCTGCTGTTCGAATGATGTTTCCCAGATTACCTGGATCTTGAATTCTGTCCAAGATTAGAACTGGTCCTTCATGGGGACTTACCTGTGCTTTCCATTCAGCAAATCCCAGATTTTTGCTTGATGTAAGTTTATCTAGTACCCAGATAACAATACCTTGGTGATTACCACCATTTAGGATCTTGTCCAATTCTGCTCCAGGTTTTTTCTTAACCAGAGATTTATCAGGCAAATCTTTTAGTAGTGATGATACTGCCTCGCCATAATAACTTTCTTTTACCCAAATATCTTTGATCTGAGACCAATCACAATTTGTAATAAATTCTTCTACATTTCGTCTGCCATAAATCGCTTTTTTCTTCATTTATCGATCTTCCATTTAACAGAGCCATCTTTGGAGTCTTCTAAAATGATTCCTTGTGATTTTAAATCATCTCGAATAGAATCTGCTAATTTGAAATCTCGATCGAGCTTAGCTTTCTTACGTTCTGCGATCTTAGATAAAATATAACTTTCTTGATCTGCTGCAATACTGGATTGATTTTCTCTTTTAAATTCAAAAATTCCTAAAAATGAATCGATCGCACGAAAATAGAGTAAATAGTCCAAGATATCCTCAGATGACAATTCATCACGATCTAACTTGCTATTCAATATTTTAATATTCTCAAATACGCTAGCTAAAACCTTAGGAGAATTTATATCATCTGCCAATCCTTTGAGCATTTCATGATAAGCTTCTTTTGCAACGGACACTGGGATTCGATTTAAGAAGTCTGATTGGGATTTTAATGGCTCTGGTATTGCTATTTTTTTTTCAAAAGAAAGCTCGAGCAATCGATTCAATGTATTCTGGATTTTCTCTATTGAGATTTTGGCTTCCTCTAAGCGATCAAATGAAAAATTCAATTTCGTTCTATAGTGAAAGGAAAGTAAAACATATCTGATCGCTTTCCAGTTATAACCTTTTCCAATAATATCCGATAGAATATAGAAATTTCCTTTGCTCTTGGACATTTTTTGTCCTTCAACTAACAAATGTTCACAGTGAAGCCAATATTTGACAAATTCTTCTTTGGGATAGGCACCCTTCGATTGTGCGACCTCATTCTCATGATGCGGAAATAGTAAATCAATTCCCCCTGTGTGAATATCAACCCCTGATTGATAGACTTTTCGAATCATTGCTGAACATTCAAGATGCCAGCCTGGTCTCCCTTTACCTTTTTTTGTATTCCAGAATTTTTCGCCTTCTTCTTTGGGTGCTTTCCAAAGAACGAAATCTCTAACATTCTCCTTCTCATACTCATCAGCATCATATCTCGCACCCGATATCATCCCAGAAGTATCGATCTTACTTAGAGATCCGTATTCCCTAAACTTACCGATAGAAAAATAAATATTTCCATCTTTTTCATAGGTCATGCCTTGATCTTCTAGACGTTCAATGATATGCATCATATCATCGATTGATTCCGTGGCTTTTGGATAATGTTCTAATTTTTCGATATTCAGAGTTTCCAAATCGGCAAAAAACTTTTCTGTCCAAGGCTTTGTAAATTCTTCAATGGAAATATTTTGAGAAATAGATTCACGAATAATCTTATCATCTATATCTGTTATATTCATTGATTGATCAGGCTGATAGCCGAATAACTTAATAGTACGACGCAATGCATCCACAAAAATATAAGATCTAAGATTTCCTAAATGACTATAATTGTAAACTGTAGGACCACAAGAATAGATTTTTACTTGGTTTCTATCATTTGGTTCAAATGGAATTTTCTTTCCTAAATTACTATCATACAATTCTAATTTTATATCATGCATCTACAAAAATCTCTTTGTAAAAATCTAAATTAACATTTTCTTGTCGCTCTTTTCCTGCTTCATGTCCATCAGTTGGATATATCTGCATTCTTTTATCACAATTCAAATGATTGAATAATCCAAAAATTGATTTGGGTTGCGAGATCACATCTTCCATTCCGCAAGAAAATAATGCAGGGACTTTGATTTTTTTTGCAAAGTAAACACTGTCAAAATAAGAAAGATTTTGTTTATAATCTACTTTCTTGGATTTTGGTTTTGAATAGAGAGGATAGATTTCCTTCATCCAAGAATAGGGTGATGATAACTGTTCTTTAGTTAGGTGGCAAAAGTTTGCAACCTCTGCAATTAGCCCGACAACACGAGTCGAATACGCAGCACCAAAAGTTGCAAGTGAGCCGCCAAGTCCATGCCCACATAAAATAATTTTTTCGGAATCCACTCCGCTATACAAACGAACAAATTCAATTGCCCGCAATACATCTAGATATAGAGCTTTCATATAAAACGCACTTGGATTATCCAAGTTCTTTTCGAAATATCCTGGCGTCCATCCTTCAGGCATTGGATCATTTGGATTTTCTTTTGGATAGATCAACTGGTCTCCATGCCAACGTAAATCGAGATGACATTGAGCTATCCCATTATCAGTTAGAGATTTAATTGGCTCGCGTTTTGATCCAGTATAGTCATGGAAAAAAATTACAATGGGGCGGTCTCCGCGTTTTCTTGGAACGGTTATATGTCCGAATATAGTTTGGTTTCCATAAGAATTAAAACTGATATCTGCCCTTGATTCACGAATGATTGAACCCTTAAAAAGAGTTTTAGATTGAGATTGAATCGGGAAATCTTTTAATTCCTGAATGCTATCTTTCCAGAATTTCTCGAAATCACTTGGCGGATTCCAATCGGGAACTGTCTGAAAGCATTCGTCAAAATTGGCAGGCATAATTTATTTACCTGACTTCAAGGCAGGACTAAATTTTCCTTCCCAAGAATACAAAGTCTGCAGTAGCAAAACAGCAATTGTCATTGGTCCCACTCCACCGGGTACAGGGGTATGATAGGATGACTTCTCACTTGCAACCGAAAGCTCGATATCGCCCACATTACCAGCATTATATCCAGCATCCAGAACAACGGCTCCTTCCTTAATCCAGCTTCCTTTGATGAATTCTGCTCGTCCTACTGCGCCGACTACAATATCAGCAGTCTTAACAATCTCATCTAAATTTTTTGTTTTGGAATGACATAGAGTTACTGTCGCATCCAAATTCGTTAGCATCGCAGCCATTGGTTTACCCAAGATTGGCGATCTACCCACAACTACTGCTTTTTTTCCAGATACTTCGATTCCGTATTCGCGAAGCAATAAAATCATTCCATAAGGAGTGCAAGGGAAATAGGCGTCTTGATCCATTGCTAATTTTCCATAACAAAAAGTAGTAACACCATCCACATCCTTTGTGGGAAGAATCGAATCAAATGCCGATCTCTCATCCACTTGCGGTGGGCTCGGATGCTGTAAAAGTATACCTTGAATGCTATTGTCTTCGTTGAGTTCTTGGATTTTATCAAGAAGTTGATCAGTGGTCGTGTTTTCCGGAAGTTCAATTCGTCTTGATTTCATACCAACAGATTCACATGCTTTGTTCTTCATGTTCACATAGGTCTGAGACGCTGGATCTGAGCCCACCAAAATGGTTGCTAAAGTAGGAGCAAGATACCCATCCTGAACTCTTTTTTCGATTGATTCCCGAATATGGGTTTTGATTTTTTCTGCTGTAGCTTTGCCGTCTAAAATTGATGATTTCATTATCTTAAGATTCAGGTTTTGTTTTAGAGCCCTAAAATCAAATAAAAAACGGAATTTCTACTTTTCCATAAGCAGGTAAATTTTAGTTTACACATTAAGAGGATGCATTTTTGAAAAATATTCAGGATCTCATAGGCAAAAAATTGGTATTATCTGGTTGGTTGCATGGTATTCGAGGTTCCAATCGTTTCCAGTTTATAACATTTCGCACCGACGGAATTCTATTACAAGTAATCGCAGAAAAAGAAAAACTCGGTGAAGAAGAATTCCATAAAATCAAAAGCCTGAACCAAGAAACCTCTCTTCAAATTTCTGGAGAATTGCTTGCAAACGAGAAAGCACCATTAGGAGTTGAACTCAATCTTGATAGTTTGGAAATAATTGGCAAGTCCAATGACTATCCAATCACTCCGAAGGAACATGGAACTGATTTTCTTATGAATCATAGGCATTTATGGCTTCGTTCCAAAAGGCAACTTGCTATACTTCGCGTGCGAAGTGAACTCAGTTTTCAGATACGCAATTTCTTTCATAATAAATCTTACCTGAACTTAGACACGCCGATTTTAACAGGATCCGTTGGCGAATCTGCTGGAACGCTATTTTCAACTGAATATTTTGATCTAGGATCAGCCTATCTAGCACAGACTGGACAACTCTATTTAGAAACAGGAATTTTTGCACATAACAAAGTATATTGCTTCGGACCAACTTTTCGAGCAGAAAAAAGCAAAACAAAAAGACATCTTGCAGAATTCTGGATGGTTGAAGCAGAAACAGCTTTCTGTGGAAATGATTCCAATATTGATCTTCAAGATGAATTCATACGAACCGTAATCTCAGAAACGATATCTAAGACTTTACCGGAGCTTGCAATTTTAGAAAGAGACGTTGAAAAATTACAAAATTATATCAAAAACCCAATTCCACGAATCGATTACAGTGATGCAATTGAGCTACTCAAGAAGCATAACTTCTCGATTGAATGGGGCGATGATATAAATGCTGAAGGTGAAAATAACATTACCGAAGAACTCCAATCACCTGTTTTTATCAAAAACTATCCACGAGCAATCAAGGCCTTTTACATGAAACAAAATCCGTCGAATCCACAAACCGTATTGTGTGCCGACCTTATTGCACCGGAAGGAGTCGGTGAAATCATCGGAGGATCGGAACGCGAAGAAGACTTTCATAAAATATTGGAACGAATCCGAGAAGAAGGATTACCAGAAGAAACCTATGAATGGTATTTAGATTTAAGAAAATATGGCTCAGTACCGCATTCTGGATTCGGTTTAGGTTTAGAAAGATTGGTATCTTGGATCTGCGGAGTCCCTCATGTCCGAGAATGCATACCTTTTCCTCGCATGATGTATAGAATTCACCCATAAAAAAAATCACCTCTTTCTTTGCGAGTTTGCCGAATTATAGAGAAAGAGGTGAAACATGGGTCAAACTGCTTCCTTATCTATTCAAAATCAAAGTCCTGAGAGTGACGCTTGGGAACTATTCGAAGTAGGTTCGAACGATGAAGTCATCCGAATTGCAAAAGAGAATCCCGCATCTCATTTTTTAAATCATCTCGCAATCATAGCAAGTATTGAAAACGGAGATGGTATTCATAATCCTTCCACCAAAGGGATTACACCGCTTTCTCCAATGGTAGAAGCTTACATCAATTATAAAAATCGAAAGAAAAATGAAGCTGCAAATCAACTGGAACTCTATTATTCCAATAAATCAGCCTTGATCTGTTATCCTTTTAGCAAGTTTGCGATTGATGTTTTCTTTTCTGTCAAAAACTATTCGCAAGTATTGCATGTAGTAACAATATACAAAAAGAAATATTCAGACAATGCTTTCTTACGCGAAGAAGTAATCTCACTCTATCACAATAAAAAATACCAAGAAGTTTTATCTGTCTATCAATCCAATTCCAAAGAACTCAATGATCCGGAGATTCACAGAGTTCTAGGACTTGCACTTCTATTTCTCGGCAAACACAAAGAAGCAGAGAAGATCTTAGACAATATCCCAGGAAAACTCAATCTACCTTCGTTTGAAGAAAAGAAGAAAGATTATGATAGAATTATAATGAATTTTCCCAGTTATGAAAGTAAAAAAGCAAGCATGACTCCAAGAGAACTCGAAGATCTAGGTTTTGCATATTTATTTAACGGAGACTATTCGAAAGCTGAAAAAACTTTTCTCGAAGTTACTCAGCTACTAAAATAACAATTTTACAAAGTTTTAAATTCTTCTGTGTAATAGTTGAGCTTAAAATTTTCAATGCGACTTCGTAAGAAACTGTTAGGTTAGTTTTATTCTTACCCGTAACTCCAATGGGCACAGTCCAATAAGGATTGTTTCCTACACGTTTTTCTAATAGCTTTGATTTTGGATCACTGAGATATAAGATCATTCCGAATTCTTGAACGGATGCAGGATGTGCGATTCGCTTATTGAAAATATCGGCTCCATATTCATTTTGAATTTTTGGAAAAATAGCTGGATTCAATTTGAAATCACGCGCATCAATCACAAGTCCTGTGAATGCAACAGGGGGCAAATTATCATTCAGGATAGGAAATTCTTCTCCACCCAGTTCCGAATAAAATTTTGAAATTAAATTATTTTTCCCCAAAAAATGAAGCTGAGATTTGAGATATAGAAAGTTTTTTTCATATTTTTTCTTTTCAATCTCTGGCTCTGCATTATAATAATGTATGATTTTTTCTCTAAGATTTGGATTCTCATCCATGTATTCGCCAAGATTGTAATTCTCATCGATAGTGATTTTCTCTAAAGCACGGTTTAGTTTTTGTCGATTGTCTTTTTTTGCTCTTTGATAAGCGTTTGTTCTAGCATGATTGAGACTACTAACTGTTTCTGAATCAAGATTTTCCGATCCATCATCAATAGAAATTCGTTGCAGTTCCTCTTTGGTCTCAACTTCCAATTTGAAATTCGTCCAATTGGATATCGCACCGAAAAAATCCTTTATCAAAACATCAGCGCTTAGATCTGACTGAGGTAGTAGACTACCAAACAAAAGTATCAACGCAATTGCGGAAAAATTTTTCATCCTACTTTATTTGTCGGAAGATTTTCAAATTTTTCTAATAAATCCTTTTCTTCGTAGCAGGCTCTAAGTCCAGAAGGTAGAGAGGAAAGAAGTTGTTTCCCATATGATTTTGTATGAAGTCGCGGATCCAATATGCTTACAATTCCTGTATCCGACATCGATCGAATCAATCGACCAAATCCTTGCTTGAGGAGAAGTGACGCCCGTGGCAATTGTATTTCAGCAAATGGGTTGAGGTTTTGCTCTTTCATTCTTTCGATTTTGGTCTCAAGTACCGGCTCACTCGGAACCTGAAAGGGAAGTCTTGTTATAATCACGGATTTAAGGCGATCCCCCTTAATATCAACACCTTGCCAAAAAGAAGACACTCCAAACAAAACACTATTGTCAGTTCCCAAAAATTGCTGCTTTGCACCAACAGCACCCAAATCCGTCTGAGAAAAAATTGGATACTCGGATCTTGACTCAATCAATTCTCGAATTCGATTTAGAGATTTATTCGATGTAAATAATACAAAACAGTTGCCTTGAGTTAATTTTATCAGTGAAAGTATGTATTCTGCGATATCAATATGGTATCCATTGTCATCTGCAGCCGGGTCTCTAATATCTCGCGGAGTAAAAAGTATCGCTTGTTTAGAGTAATCAAAAGGTGAGGGCAGTTGGATCTTATCCGAATGATCGAATCCGATTTGTTTTTCAAAATAATTAAAACTTCCTTTCAAAGTGGTCATAGTAGCTGAAGTAAAAATTACTGACTCCAATCTTGGCATTAACACATCTGCAATTATCTCATCCACATTGATTGGTTCCGATAGCAATTTGACAAATTTTTCTTTATCTTTATAGCTCGGAGGCTCATACCAAAAAACTAAGTTTTCATTTTCACGATTTCTCAACTCATAAAAAAATGAAGAGAAACTGGAAAGTCGACCTAAGACCATTTCGATTCCTAAGGCAATTTCCTTATCCACAGGATTCTCCGAATCCTTTTTATAATTCCTTGATTGTTCAACCAAGAAATTTATCATTTCTTTTAAAGATTTTTCAAATTCTCCACCGTCTAACTTCAGCTTGCTCTTAATTCTTGTAGCCCCATAAAAATTTAATCCTATGTCCTGAGCAATGCTACTATATAAGCGAATCGAGCTATCTCTCGCAGCATCATTGAATTTTAATAAATTACTTGGTGAACCCATTCGAGCAGCAAGACCGTGTTTATTATCCTTACTATGAATGAATCCAAATAGTTTCTGCAATCCATCATAAGTAACTTCGGATCGAAAAGATTTTCCAACAATTTCTGGAAAATTATGAGCTTCGTCAATGATCAACCTTTCAAAATGTGGAAGTATCCGAAAATCACCCGCGATATGACTCGCAAGTAAAGAATGATTCACAATGAGTAGATGGGCTTTTTTCCATTTCTCTTTTTCTAAGAAATAGAACGAGGAAGAGAAATTCTTGCAGGATTTACCTAGACAATTATCACTTTCACGAGTGACTTTTGACCAAAGATCATAACTGATATTACCTTGGAATTCTGATTTTATCCCAGTGTCTGTCGTCGATAACCATTTTTGAAACTCTTCAATGGATCGATTTGATTCGGTACCAAAATTCCCAGTTTCGGAAACCATTTGGTATTTTCTCTTACAGATATAATTGGACGCTCCCATGGCAATTTCTGCTCTGAGTTCGGATCCAAGGATTTCTCGTAGAATGGGTATATCCTTTTTGATTAATTGATCTTGTAATGCCTTAGTCTCTGTCGAGATAACAATTGTTTGCTCTCTTTCCATAGCAAACAGTGCAGCTGGCACGAGGTAAGATAAACTTTTTCCAACTCCAGTACCTGCTTCTGCAAGCAATGATCCGCCTTCCAGAAAAGCATTTTGGATTTTGGAACTCATTGTGATTTGAGATTGGCGCGGTTCGTAGTCATCCCAAATTTTTGGAATTTTATTGCGAAATATAGATTCTGCAGAATCCAAATCTATTTAGTCCGAAAAAGATGATACAGACAATAAACACTAAGTGAGATAACAAGGGTAAGTGAAATAGTCATAATAAAAATACCTTGTATATTCAATTTTCGCCCTCTCTATGTCTGCGATTTTTGTATGCGAGAAAAACTAGCAAATAGGTGAATCCAAATATTGCGAGAATTCCGAGAAAAACAAACCTAGATATGATTGCTTTATTTTCTGCATCTGCTATAGATTCCCCTTTGCTTGCAGCTAATTCTATCATAGCATCCGTACTCATTTTATCAATGTATTCAGGTAAACTTTGTATCATAAAAGCAAAAAATATTATGATTAAGAAATAGGGAGTAATATACTTCATAATAAATTGATAAACTTTCGGAACTTGAATATGAGACCCTTCATTGCCATCACGAACTCCTTCTTTCACACCAATATTCCATACAAAAATCAAGATTTGAATTGTTGCCAGAATATAAATTAGAATAGTTCCCACAAAAAAATCTGTAAGATCGAGCGAAGTAAAGTCTTGATTGAAATAGATAATCGGAAGGCATAAACTAATGGTAAAAATAAATAGAATCAAAGATGCTTTTCGTTTAGAAAAACCAAATCCCTCCTCAAGAAAAAGAATTCCTGGCTGTAGCATCGTTACTGAAGATGTCAATGCTGCAAGAAAAAGAACAAAAAACCATAATGCTCCAAATATTTGTCCAGCCGGCATCATCGCAAAAACAGAAGGCAATGCTATAAATCCCATTCCAAAAGTTCCAAAACTAGAAGATGCCGCACCTAGAAATAAGAATGCGATAGGTATGGTAATCATACCTCCCAGAGCAACTTCACAAAATTCATTTAAAGTTGCAGAGGAGAGACTGGATAAAACTACATCATCCTTCTTATTTAGGAACGAAGAAAAAACCAAAGCTATACCAAATCCCGCAGAAAGAGAGAAAAATATTTGTCCAGCAGCTGCTACCCAAACTTTCGGATTGGTAAGGCTAGACCAATCCGGATTCCACATAGCGCCTAACCCTTCTCCAATTCCATCTAACGTAAGAATTCGAATCAAAACAATAACACTAGATATAAGCATCACGGGAATTGCAAATTTCGAAAAAGCTTCCAGTCCTTTGGATATACCTCGGTAAACGATAGCGAAATTCATCATAAAACATAGTAGGGTAAATAAAATTACATCACTCTGGAATGCATCTCCATTTGCACCAGATCCTGTTAGATTGAGGAAAAATGTAGATGCGTTCTTAACAACGCTATCACGAAAACCCGGAGATGAGCTACTAAGGTCGCCAGCTAAATCAATACTTCCAGTAAGAAAATAAAAAGCATAAGAAAGGCACCAAGCTTCAATAAAAACATAATATACATAAATCAATATTGGAATCATAACTCCGATGGTTCCGGAGATATGAAGCGGAATTCCAGTTAAGTATTCTTTGAATATAAATGGAGCACTATGTCCGCTTCTTCCGCCTCTTCGGCCCATGATCCACTCAGTGATACAAACAGGAATTCCGAGGATTATAAATGAAACGATGTATGGAACCATGAAGGCACCACCACCATTCTGAGCGGCTTGGCCTGGGAAACGAAGAAAGTTGCCTAAGCCGATGGCACCACTTGCAACTGCGAGTATAAGACCCGTTCTTGAGACCCAACGATCTTCTTTTGAATTTTTCATAGGAGAGAGGATGAATTAAAAACCCAGTAATTTTTCCATAGAAAATGAAGAAACTACTGGGAACAGCAATGATTAAGTATTAATCAATTTTTGAGAGAAAAAGTTCATCCATTTCCATTTTGAAAACTTTTGATGCTAACTTCTTAAAAGCCTCAGGAGGCTCCAAAAGTCCTAATTCTACTTTGGATAAAAAGGGAGTGGATACCTTTAATTTCTTTGCCATATCATACTGCTTGATTCCCATTTCTCTTCTTCTAGACCAAAGTCTATTTGTAAGACCAGTTGTGAATTCTGGAAAAATGTCCTCGACGGCATTGTCATTGAATAACTTTTCGATGGATGTCTTTAAATATTTCGAACATGCAATTTTAAACTTTTCTGTAGGTTCTTGACTGCCAGTTTCAATCTTCGATAGGTAACTCGGTGACACACCTAAAGCGCGAGCCATGTCATATTGCTTGATCGCTCTTTTCTTTCTTAGCATGTATATATGATTATTCATTTGGTATCCCTCATGTCTGACTCTAATCTTTTCTTCTCATTAATCAAGAAAAAATTTCTTAAACTACTAAATTTTTCCATTTCTAAGACTTTCTGAGTCAATTTTTAATTTATAATCAGCCTTTAGGGTGTTAATCTTTCCGTCAAAGATTCCTTTTCGTTTAGCATTCTCCAAATCATTTTGAATCTGATTTTTAACTAAACCTAGTGGGCGAGGAATTCGCTTCTGTGGATTATTTTTATCAGGTTCAGAGTAAGCAAAAAGTTTACCAGCTTCATATGTTTCTCTAATTTCTTGATCAGAGACCACAATTTTTTCGGAGGCAATATCTTTCATAAACAATGCCCATACTAAAGAATATTTTAAATATTGAATAGAGTCTTTGTATATCTCTGTTTCAAGAATGGATTTAGACTTAGGATCTTGTTCAAGATAAAGAGAAGATAAATAAATATTATAGAAAAAATTTAACATATCAAACATCTCTTGTTCTTTAGGAGATTGTCCATTATTGCCAATGATTTTGCTCAATTCAGAAAAATCTTTTGCGAAGTCTCCAACCGTTATATTTTCAGTCTCAGATATTGAAGCGAGTATTCTTGTTGGTGGAAATTCACTTAACTTAAGTTCGCTTGCTTGCTTGAGCATCGGTGGATCATCAACTTTAATAGAGCTTTCTGTCCGGATCCGTTCAAGTTCAGTTTGCCATAATTGAGTTTTGAACTGCCTTGATATATGCTCACCCATGCTCTGACCACGCTCAACTGGATCTCCATCTGAATAATATCTAGCACTTTGTTTTGCTGCCTCATCCTCAGTTGATTCTGCATACTCATTCGCAGTCTTACTCATTTCTTCAAATTTTTCTGATAAATATTGGTTAACAACCGATTGATTGATCTTACGAATATTTACAATTTTTATAATATATATAATCTCTCCCGCTCGTTTTAAATGAAAGTTGTCATCATTCGCATTTAATGCATCAGACAAAACATCTTCGAAAGGATTGGGTCCACAATTCAGACAAAACGGTTCAATTATTCCAGCAACTGATTTTCGAGATTCATCTTCCGTATATTCTGTAACTAATTTATTTAGTTCCTTACTGCTTGAGGTTGAATTGAGCTTGGTCAAAATTTCTGAAGCTAGCGCATCCTTACTATTATCAGGATCTTTAAGAACTACCATTTGCATGGTCATTAGTTCCATCGGAGTTTTCTTGATAGTTTTGCTTTCAAAATCTTTTTTATATAGAGCAACTAACATCTGACCTTTGGTCAGAGAAACCAAATTGTCCATAAATTCTTTGGAAATCTTCCCAGAAGAAGTATGCTCATTATAAACAATTTTTTGAAGTGCAATCTGTTCTAGAAGATTCGATTGAGCTTGAATTGATGAATTTTTTTCATCCAATTTGACTCCGCGAATTTCATAGAAATCCCGTAATTCTTTTCTTGTAACTGTTCCACCTTCATAGACAGCAAGAGCGTCCGAATCCAATGTGCAATTCACCATAACCATTAAGGTTATAGATAGAGGAATGATGTATTTTAGTTTTATGGTTTTCTGATTTAACATACTAATATTTGTAAACAGGTCTCTCCGGTTTTTTTTTGGTTTCTTTTTTAGGTTCTAAAACAGCAGGCTCTTGAGCAACTTCTGCACGGTAGGAAGATTCATTGTCATCATACAATTTCTTTCCTTCCTCTTTTGTATTTGAGACTATTTTTTGCTGAACAGTAGAGGCTTGAGTCTTGACTTCTATTTCCAATAGATCTTCTCTATATCCGCTCAGTTTTTTTATCTCCATCTGGAAGGAATCTTTCAAATAGTCTGAGTAATCACGATCTTCCGCAATTCGTTCTTGTAATTTACCCAACTCAACTAGATCTCGGTTGATCTCTTCTAATTTCTTAAATGCATGAATTACTTTAACCAATTCCGTTCTCCTCCCGATATTCGAATTTTCCAAAATCCCTCACTAACGGCAAGGATGAAAAGAACAAGAAAACAGAAAAAATGGGTTGGTCAATTGAGTGGATGATGTAAAAGGCTAGGAGAATTAAGATTAAACTGAAGCAATTCCAAAGGTTTATCGAGAAACTAATTCTTATGATATATTGAAAAACTACAATCATCATCAATGCAAATCCAAACCAATCCAAAAAATTTAAATCTGAAAATAGATCAGTCAATTCCCATATATCCAATGATTTTCTTTGAAATTGTCCAATAACTAAGCCGATTACAAGAATCATACCATTTAAAAATCTTATGATAATAGGAATGGATGATCTCAATAAAATGATCAAAGCCAATGTAGCAAAAGCTAAATTATCAAATTCCGAGATCCAGTAAAGGGAAAGAGAAATTGCTATCATTAAAAAAGGAAACCACAGGTCTTCATTCAGTGATTTTGACTTGGAGAGAATGGTTCCCAAAATTCCGAGAGACAAAGTATCCAAAAATTGACTTGGCATTCCACCAAATGATAAATAGGTAAATACCAAAATTATGATAAAAACAATCAATTGAATATTTATATATAGATTGATTCGAGGATTTACTGTTGCAAGGTTAAATAGGGAAATGGGCAAAAATACCCCTAAAGTGACAACGCCCGGAAAATCGGGAAGAAATGTCCTGAGAAGAAAAAAAAGGCATGCAGAAAAGAACCAAAGCATAGATAAAGGAATCTATCCCCAATGAGCCTGGAAGAACTTTTTATTCAGTCCGAAAAGATTGAGAACGTAACGATTTATAAACTACAAGGTAATATTAATTCATTCACAAGTCAAAGATTTTTAGAAGGGATTCGAAAGGGCGTGCTTGCTGGTCCATCAATCCTAGATTTAGAAGAAGTGAATCTAGTAAGTTCCCAGGGAGTTAACGCTTTTAAAGAGTTGTCAGATATCAGTTTCTCGAATCGTTCTCGAGTTCTCTTAATCAATCTATCACCTTCGGTTCGGCAAGTCTTTAGTATGGCGGGGATAAAGAATCTATTTATGATTCCGGAAAATGAAGAATTGGCTATGAAAATTGCTTCAAGACCGTATCGTTGATTTGTAAGCGATAATAAAAATTTACTAGCATTCTTTCAATCGACAGCTAGAGTAGACGCTACGTTTTATAGAAAATTTAGAACTGGATCCAATATGAACCAAAAATCAGAATTTAATTTCCTTCGCAAAGGTTGGCATCTACTCGGACTATTCATTCCTCTTGCTCTTTATATTGATTTATTTGATGGAACCTTTGACAAGCTTCATGCTACAAGAATGATCATCGTGATCGGACTTATTATTTCTCTCATTCTCCTTGTTCTTCTTGAATACTTACGTTTTAAATCTCAAGCTTTCTCCGAACTTTTTTGGAAAATATTCGGTGCAATCATGAAAGAGGGTGAGAGAAAAAATATGAATGCGACGATTCCATATTTTACAGCCAATATGTTTGTCATTTTATTATTTCCTCCAGAACTTGCCATCTTATCACTCGCATTTCTGGTCATAGGAGATCCTTTTGCAGCTTATATCGGATCTAATTACGGCAAGAATCGATTCTATAACGGTAAATCATTGGAAGGTATAATCGCTTTCATTATCTCAGCGTCAATTTTTGGATTGATGTTGATTCTAGTTTATTCAATCCATCATCCTGAGACTCCCTATTCCTTTTTTGGAGTGAGTGGAGAATTTCAATTCTCTTCTATAATTATTTTATTCACGGGAACCATCATTGCAGGGATAACAGAATTTTTCTCATCAACGGCATGGAAAGGATTCTTAGATGATAATCTTTTGATTCCAATCGTGTCAGTTATTGCAATGGGATTGGTCACAACTTGGGTTTTTGGGTTTCCAATGGATTCTATACTTTTTGATCCAATGACTCTATTTGATAATAGATAGATCTATTTCCGTAGAAGTCATAAATGATTTATCCCCGCAATGGAAGCCGATTTCCATTGGAGCGGGGAAAACTTCCGATAAATAAATTTCTTTAGTCCATCTTCCACGGTGTTTCATTTCTTCTTCCAGGATTGTCCCAAGGTAATGGAAAAATCCCATCCAATTATCCCCAATTTCTTTGCCTTCCATCTCAATTTTTCTTCCGTAAAACACAAAAACTCCATGGCAATTTTTGCTTTTGAATTCTTTTTTTTCAGATTCTGTAAAATCTCTATTCCAGTAAATTACAATGCCTGGCGTTTCTCTCGCTTGAAAGTATAAAAAATGAGAAAGATCCTCCCAAGTCTTCAACTTTTTGTTAGCTGGGATTCGCAATTGATAAGTCTTTGTCTTATCCCAAGGTTCCGTGCATTTGCCTTGATTATCAAAAAGGTCACAAACCTGAAAATGATCCATCGCCAACTCACGATTGCAATTACTCATAGTTAGCTGAAAAACCAAGAGAAACAAAATGGTTGGGAGAATTTTGTTAAAATAATTAAATATTTTTTTGCTCATAGCATTAAATCGATGGATGCTTCTTTAGAAAATATTCATAAGATTCTCTAAGATTTGTAAAAAAATAAATAGATTCTCTCGTGTGAAAGAACTGAGGTGCAGTATCAGAAACTACCAATTGGGATTTCTGATATTTATAAATAATCTCAGCAAAAATTCCATGAAAAAGATAGATCCTATGTAGATCATCAATAGTACTTCCAATTACAACATTCTGGCTAGAAAGATAACCTGGAACTAGTCTTAAAGACGGATCTTTTTTTCGAAGTTTCTTGGAAATATTGATACATTCTTTATAGTGAGAAGGTAATTCTTCACGATTGATTCTGCGTTCGAAAGAGAGGATTCTAGTCGATGAGCCTGTCTGGTAAAGATTTTTTTCCCATTCTGGTAACATCCATTTGGGCATCGGAACTGATTCATAGAGTGATTTAGAAAACTGTGATTCAGCAAATTCTTTTATTCTAAAATACGTTTCATCTAAGTCATAGGACACAACCAGAAAGAAAAAAGATCCAGGAGGTTTTAGAATTTTTTCTTCGGGGGGAAACTGATTTGCCATTTAATCTACCATATAACTTAAAATCTTTGTAAAACAAAAAGTCGATTACTCAGTACCAGTTATAGTCATTCCTTCAATGAGAATCGATGGAGCCCAAGTGGATTTTCCAAGTAATTCTCTCTCCAAAGATACTGCGGCAATTTTCTTTTCTAGAATCTCATACATATTTCCAGCCACTTGAACTTCTTTAACAGGAATTTTTTCTCCATTTTCTAATAAGAATCCACCTTTGACAACTCCAGAAAAATCTCCTGAGGCTGCACTAGAAGTTCCAGAAAACCGATTCACCCAGATCGTTTTATCTTTTGCGTTGAGCATGGACTTTAGTGAGTCAGGTCCTGGTTCCACTTGGAGGGAAGGGGGTCCACATCCTGGAGTTCCTCCGGATCCTCCCGTCGCACAACCGTTTGATGATTCCAGGCCAGCTTTTTTGGCTTCATAGTGGTTATAGAAAAAAGTTCTAAGCACACCATTCGTAACAATGTCGATGTCTCTTGTGTTTTGTCCATCTCGATCAAAAGAAGTTGCTGATTCTAAACTAAGGTCTGTTGGTCTCGAAACAATCGATAGTTTTGGCGACATCACCAGTTGATTCATTCGATCTATCATCTTACTTTTTTTCTTACGAACGGCAGTTGCTGATAGACTCGAAAGAAACCCACCAATGAGAAATGAAAAAATAGAATCGGGTGGAAGGTATACATTTCCTTTGAATCCAGAAATGGTTCGTGCTCCAAGTCCGCTCATACATGAATGCAAAAACTTAAAATACTTCTCGTCGAAGTTCTTAAGAAAGTCATCGGGTGTTCTTCCAAATGCTGATTCAGAATCAAAGCTACTTATATCATCTCCGTCTATTGCCATTCCCATAAAAGAAGCAGAGAGACTAGACGAGGCTTCGGATCGAAGAACTCCTTTCGATGAAGCCATTGCTTTGAGCGAATAAGAAAAGGAAGCATCGGCTGAATCCAAACTGACTTTTGGGAACTGTGCTTCTCGAATTGAGAGAATTTTTTTTGCAATCTCTAATACAGAATCAGGATCGTAGCCTGAAAGACTTGGATCCAGATGATTGATTGGCGGTGAAATTTCCGCTGGTGCTTGTGCAAGTTCTAGATCTGGATCAGGAGTTCCTTGTGCCAATGCCAATGCTTTCGCTTCTCGAATCGATCCGATGAGATCTTTGGCGTCGTTGGTTGTGACAAAACCTTCGCTACCATTTTCAATAACACGAACTCCATAAACTGTTTCTTCATAGGTCTCATAAGTTTGGATATCGTTTTTCTCTATAGTAACCGATGCACCATTCGCATAACCTGTGAAAATCTCGGATTGGGCAATGCCTTCTTTTTTTGCTTGGTCAATGGCAGAGGAGATTCTTTCTAGAATCTGTTGCTTTTTGGATTCGAGTTCTTCGATGGTCAAGTTTTCACGCCCCCGAGCAATGCCTTAGTTCTCACATATGGACCACCGGCATCAACCTTAGCTGGTTGCCCTTTGCCACAATAGCCCGAGCCAAGATCCCATTTGAATTCTTTGGATACCATATCAACATCGTTGAGGACTTCAAAAGCAAGGCCAGATACTGTCACACCTTTTAATAATTTAGTTATTTTTCCGTTTTCGATTCGGTATGCTTTCTGGGCAGCAAACATAAATTCGCCCGTTGAATCCGCTTGCCCATTCTTTGCCCCCTCTAGATAGTATCCGTCTTTTGTATTGGCTATCATTTCATCCAAGCTGGATTCCCCTGGGTGCAAATATGTATTGCGCATACGAATCAACGGTTGATCGGAATATTCCCATGCCCTTGCAGAACCAGTAGGGGCAACTCCGAATAAGGATGCAGTCTCCCGATTGTGCAAATAGGATTTTAGAATACCATTTTCAATGATGGTTGTGTTTTGGGTCAAAATTCCTTCATCATCTACAGGCAATGTTCCTCCTGCGCCATCGTAAAATTCTGAATGACCACTGTCTGATAATGTAACCAAGTCGGAGGCAACTCGTTGCCCAATTTTACCTTTAGCAACAGAACCGGATAATACAAAGTCTGCTTCTACAGTATGGCCTATTGCCTCATGAACTAGGAGACCAACGATAGAAGGCGAAAGAATCACCGTAGCATTGCCTCCTTCGCTAAATCCTGAGCTTAGTAAATCAATTGCTGTCTTGCATGCGGCTTCTGTGAAAAGTTCCGGCTTACGATCTCGGAATAGGCAGTCCCAACCACCGGTAACTCCAGTTGATTCAGCACCCACTTGCATTTCTCCGTCTTTGGAAGCTACTGCACTCACACGAAATTCAGGACGAACCAAGGAAAAAGAAACATCCACTCCATCTGTTGTTACGATAGATTTCTCTTCGAAAATTTCGGAATAACCAACACCGATGGATTGTAGAAGCGAAGATTTACCTTCTGCATTTTTCTGAGTTTCAAAAACCAAGGCGACCTTTTCTTCGATACTCATATTCGCAAGTTCTGCAATTCCTTTGCCTGGGAAATCACCCACAGCAAAATTACCTGATGCTAAACCTTGGATTTTATCTTTTCGAAATGTTGATGATTGTTTTGCACTTTTCTGAGCATTGGTGATTGCCTTTTGAATGCTTGATTTATCTGGATCACTTGTAAAAGCAAATCCCCAAGTTCCGTTCATTAAAACTCGAACGCCCACTCCAGATCTTTTTTTTATGGAAGTGCTTTCCACACGACCTTTTTCTGCATAGAAACCTTTGGTCTCCTTTTTATGCCATCTGAGTTCTACAAATCCGTCTTGGTCTTTTATACAATCGCGTAATAAATCTTTCATGCTAACCTCTCATTTATTTGAGTATCGAAGAAATCGAGTAGTATCCCACTGAGCCAACGACCTTCCGGAACTTGCGAAGACTCTTCTGCCAAGAATCCCACATGCCCACCTTTTTTTGTAAAAACTGTTTGAATATTTTGAATGCGATGCCAAGCAACTTCGTGCCATACTTTGGATGGAACAACTGGATCATCTTCAGCATGGATCACAATTCCTTTGTGTCGAATTTTTGGAATAAAATTGATGCTGGAACATTTAGCATAGTAGTCTAACACACCTTTGTATCCACAAAGAGGGGCAGTCACAAAATCATCGAAATCAAAAAATGTTTTGCACTTAGATGCACGTTCTGCAAACTCACGTTCAAGTCCAAAAATTCCCGATCTCACTTTCTCATGCAGAGTATCCAAAAAATATTTTCGGTAAAATTTACCTGATGGAGAATCTATAAATTCACATGTTTTTTTTAGATCAAGAGGTGGAGAGACAGCAGAGAAATACCGGGCAATATGATCTCGAGTTTCTCCGAAATATTTAAGTATCAGATTCGCAGAAAGTGAAAAGCCAGACACTACGAGATTTTGTGAAAAATTATTTTTCATAAATCGAAGAACAGATTCAACATCGGAAGTATGTCCTGCACTATAGGGTTTTTTGGAAAATCCAAAACCTTTTCCACAATTTCTCATGTTCATTCGAACCACGCCGTAGCCTCGCTCAAGTGCGTTTTTGGCAGTAGATATCATATAATGGCTCTCAGAGCTTCCTTCCATTCCATGAATCAATAGAATATAATATCCGTTAAATGGCTTATTGAACTTACCAGTCCATTCTAAAGGAGGATTGTGTTCTAGAACAAGGACATCTCCATCGCCTAACGGTAGGTAGATGTCCTCGCAAAGGTATTTGCTTCTAAGATTGTTCTGGGGGGGAAAGAAGGCATTGTAAATAGTCTGAACATGCCTTCCTCCCAAAAACTTGCGCGGTCGAAACGAATCCATAAACCTTGCCAAGTTTATTTATATCAGACGACGTCGATCTTATCAGCTTTTAGATCAACAATCCCATAAGCAATTGCTTGATCCGCATCCATATAATAATCACGATCCGTGTCTTCTACCATTTGCTCGTAAGTCTTACCGCAAGCATCAGCCAGGATATGATTGAGTTTTTCTTTGGTTTTAAGAATATCTTCCGCATGGATTTGTATATCTGTAGCGGGAGCAACAATTTGACCGCCTATAGAAGGTTGGTGAATCATAACTTTTCCACTTGGCCAGATATATCTCTGTCCTTTCTCGCCAGCGGCAAGTAACAATGATCCCATTGAAGCAGCCATTCCCATACATACGGTTATAACGGGAGACGAAATCATATGCATCGTGTCATAGATACACATACCCGAAGTAATCACACCACCTGGACTATTGATATAAAATGTAATTGGCTTTCCTGGATTCTCCATCTCAAGATAGAGTAATTTGTTTACTATATCTTTTGCGGAGTCATCCATTACAGCTCCCCATAAAAAAATCTTTCTTTTCTCGAGAAACTTCTTTTGGATGTTCTTGTCAGACATCATACTGCTGATAACTTCTTTTATACTATTATCATCTTCATCGTGCATAAATTATTCGATCCTTTAGAACTATATTCTAGGGCTTTAATTTGAGGAAAACTCCAATACATAAAAAAAAGGAAAAACTAATATGGAAAACCCTCAAAACATCCAACGGAGGAATCTTCTCCTCTTTGGTGCGAGACTCCCATAGTCTAAGCCAAAATTCTCTTGTATCCGTTTCCTCTGAATCATTAGACAACTCTAAGTCCCGAAATTTGAGAACCTGAGAGCTCTTCTCGGAAAAATTGCCATCTGTTTCTCGATTGAGGAAATTGCTGTCTCGTATGTTGGATTTTTTTTTCTCAATCAAATGACTCTGTTCAAATTCCAGTCTTTCTACTTCGAAATTCAATTGGGCGAGTTTTTTTTCTAGCTCCAATCTTTCCATATAACCTTTGGAACCAAGAAGTGCCTGGTAACTCGAATACGAGATTAGAATCAGAAATAAACTAGCCCAAATATGAAAGTACTTTCGCATTTAATTGAGGTTGTAAAAAGCCTCTCTGCCTCTATAAATCGCCTCTTTACCCAAGATTTCCTCAATTCGTAGAAGCTCATTGTATTTTGCAATACGATCTGTCCGCGAAAGGGAGCCTGTTTTGATCTGGCCACAATTCATAGCAACTGCGATATGCGAAATTGCTGTGTCTTCTGTTTCGCCGGATCTATGACTTACTACGGATGTGTATTTTGCTTTTTTCGCCATATCGATTGCAGCAAGTGTCTCAGTCAAAGTTCCAATTTGGTTTACTTTAATTAGAATGGAATTTGCTATTCCTTTCTTGATTGCTTCTGAGAGTTTCTTAATATTCGTTACAAGTAAATCATCCCCAACAGTTTGGATTTTGGAGTTTAGCTTTTGGCTTAACAATTTCCATCCGTCCCAGTCGTTCTCATCCAATCCATCCTCAATTGTGATTATGGGATATTTGGATATCAGTTTATCATAATAATCTACCATTTCCGCTGATGTGAATTCTGCATTTCCTTCAGCTGCAAGGACATATTTTTTCTTAGATTTATCATAGAATTCAGAAGCTGCCGCATCTAAACCGATCATGATGTCTTTGCCTGGTTTATACCCCGCCTTTTCAACTGCTTCTAGAATTGCATCAATAGCTTCTGGATTAGAATTTAAGTTTGGAGCAAAACCACCTTCGTCTCCCACTGCAGTATTCAATTTTTTATTTTTCAAAACGGTTTTGAGAGCATGAAAAGTTTCAGCACCCATTCTGAGAGCTTCCCGAAAAGTCGGTGCGCCAACCGGAACTATCATAAATTCCTGGAAGTCTATTGTGTTATCTGCATGAGCTCCACCATTGATGATGTTCATCATTGGAACTGGAAGTTCTTTACCAAAAGTTCCACCAATATAGCGGAATAGGGGAAGCCCTGCATGAATTGCACTCGCCTTAGCACAAGCAAGTGAGACTCCAAGAATGGCATTTGCTCCTAGATTTTTTTTATTCTCAGAACCATCTTCGTCAATCATAGCTTGGTCGATCGCCGCTTGATCGCGAGGATCCCGTCCTTCTAAAAGTTTGGAGATCTTTTTATTGACATTTTCTACAGCTTTGAGAACTCCTTTTCCTAAGTAGCGATTTTTATCACCATCTCTTAGCTCAACTGCTTCATGTTCTCCTGTGGAAGCACCGCTCGGAACACAGGCTCTACCTAGAGTTCCATTGCTCAATATAACATCCACTTCAACTGTAGGATTTCCACGTGAGTCAAGAATTTCTCGACCCAAAATTTCTTTTATTTTTATCACGATTCCATTTCTCCTGTTCCGGCTAATGACATGCTCCGTACTAAATGTATACGTTCCAGGTTTTTTTTTAACTTGTAAATTGTTTTTCCTGTTTCCTTCCGCCCGATTTCCTAGAGCCTGTTCTAAGAGGAGTTTTCTTTGGAAGACAGACAGGCATTCATTCGTAATTTTTCCATCATTGCACATGTCGACCACGGTAAGTCAACCTTGGCAGATCGACTTTTGGAAATTGGACTTGTAACAAACAATCGAACTAAAAAAGACCAAATTCTCGATTCGATGGACATTGAAAGAGAACGTGGAATCACAATAAAAGCAAACAATGCTTCTTTTGATTATACAGCAAAAGACGGACATACATATCACCTGAATCTAATTGATACCCCAGGACACGTTGACTTCAACTATGAAGTATCGCGCTCACTTCTTGCTTGCGAGGGCGTATTGCTCATAGTTGATGCAAGCCAAGGAGTTGAGGCGCAAACTCTAGCAAATCTCTATCTTGCCATGGAGTTAGATCTTAAAATCATTCCAGTGATGAATAAAATTGATCTTCCTTCAGCAGATATTGAGAAAACGAAAGAACTCATTGAAGATGCACTAGGTCTTGATCCAGAAGAGGCGATAGCTATTTCCGCAAAAACTGGTCTGAATGTACAAGATGTTTTGGAAGCGATTACCAAATTGATTCCAGCACCTAAAGGCTCAAAAGAAAAACCGCTGAAAGCGTTAGTTTATGATTCCTTCTTTGATAATTATATGGGTGTGGTCGCCAAACTAAGAGTATTTGATGGAAAACTCAAAAAAGGTGACAATATTCTCCTGATGAATGCAGATAAAGACTTCACTGTTACAGAAGTTGGAATCAATCGATTGGGACTTCTTCCTACAACTCACTTGGAAGCAGGAGATGTAGGTTATGTTGTTGCAGGTATCAAGAAAGTTGCAGATGCAAAAACGGGAGATACGGTTACTCTCAAGAATAACCAAGCTGATAGGCCTGTGCAAGGATTCAAAGATGCAAAGCCAATGGTTTTTGCTGGACTCTTTCCTATAAATGGAGAAGATTTTGATACCTTAGTTGATGCTATAGAGAAACTCAAATTGAATGACTCGGCAATTATATTCGAAAGAGAAAATTCTCTTGCTCTCGGATTTGGATTTCGCGTGGGATATCTTGGACTTTTGCATATGGAAATTGTGCAAGAAAGACTCGAAAGAGAATTCAATCTCGATCTTATCACTACAGCACCTTCGGTAAAGTATCGAATCACGGATGTGCGAGATAGCGTTCTAGAAATTGACAATCCTTCCAAATTTCCTGATACTCAATTTATAGCCAAAAGTGAAGAACCTTTTGTTAAGGCAACAATCATCACACCAGAAGAATATGTCGGAAATATCATGTCTCTTGTTATGGATAAACGCGGTGTTCATATGGACACGATGTATCTATCCAAAGAAAAAATTCAGCTTACTTACGAATTACCTTTGGCAGAGTTGATTTTTGAATTTTATGATAAACTAAAGTCCAATACAAAAGGATATGCCTCTCTTGATTATGAAGAGATAGGATATCGAGAATCCAAATTGGTCAAAATGGAAATCCTTGTAAATGGGGAACCGGTTGATGCGCTATCGACAATTGTTCATAAATCGAAAGCTGAAGAACGTGGACGATCCATTATTGAAAAACTCAAAGATATCATTCCAAGACATCAATTTATGATTCCGATCCAAGCTGCAGTTGGCGCAAAGGTTCTTGCTCGCGAAAGTATATCAGCACTTAGAAAAAACGTAACCGCTAAATGTTATGGCGGAGATATTTCTCGTAAGAAAAAACTTTTAGAAAAGCAAAAAGAAGGAAAGAAGAGAATGAAACAAATTGGTTCTGTTGAAATTCCACAAGAAGCTTTCCTTGCAGTCCTAAAAACCAGTGATTGATGTGGGAAATAAATAATTTCGGAGATAGTCCAATTTCTGATTGGGCAATGGTGGGAGCTCACCAAATTGTTCTTAATCGCGATGATCAATCCCCATTTGGATTTGGAACGAAAATCCGTAAATGGAAAGGAATTGAGAATCGTCTCAGAAATCAAACCGATCCAAGCAGAAATGTTTTGCTCTGTGGTTCGCTTCATGGAAATTATTTAGCCTCCTTTTCTTATCTTTTTCGAAAAGCATCCTACAATGTAACAAGTATTGGACTGAGTTACAATCCGAACTTTCAGTCGGCGAATTCTATCATTACCAAACATTCGTCGAATAATATCGTAATTGCAAATCGTAGCAATCTAAAGGAAACCACTCAAAATATTCTTAAAGCAAATCCCACGCTTATAGAAATTCCTCAATATGGTTTCTGCGATTCAGCGATGCTTGGACTCAATTCTCTTTGGATAGAAATCGAAAATCATTTCCGAGATAAAATCAGTAACATGAGTAGAAATAAAGAATTTCCAAACCAAATACAATTAGAAGAAAACAAATTCTCGTTTATTGTCTATTTAGATATTGGATCTGGACTGAGTTTTCTCTCAGCTCTAAATTACTTCCATAAGAAACCTATCATTTTGGTTAAAGGAATGGAAATTGCAGTTCAAGTGATTGGCATATGTTTGGGCGAGAGTAAAAAATCTTGGCTCGAAAAATATGAGTATCATCTAAAAATGTTAAATCTATCAGATTCCGATTTACCTAATCAATCCTTAATGGAAAAAAATATCTGGGAGGCAGATGATCTTCCTGGATTTGGAAAATCGAATGCGAAAATCAATCAGTGGATAACTACTAAATACAAAGAGACCGATATTTTACTTGATCCAATCTATTCTGCCAAATCCTTAATTGCAATTGAGAATGTTCTTCAATCATCCAAGATAAATTGGCAAAGTAGTTATGGGATATATGTTCATCAAGGCGGATTTTTAAATTTTTTGGATTTGGCTTTAAAATGATTTCGAAATTCAATTATTAGATTAAAATGAAAACGCAGCCCGATAATTCATTTTCACTTTCGTCTTCTGTGATCATTCCCAGTTTCAATCGGGCACATAGATTGGAGCGATGTCTACAATCAGTATTGAAGCAAACTGTCCTACCAACCGAAATCATCATAGTAAACGATGGATCAACAGACGACTCAAGAAAATTTCTTGATAAATTAGAAATTGACATCCAAACAAATTCTCGATTTAGAAGTCTGAGCATCAAAATTTTTCATACATCCAATAATGGAGTCTCAGCTGCAAGAAATCTGGGAATAGCTAAGAGTTCTTGTGAATGGATATTTTTTCTCGATTCTGATGATGAATGGTTAGATGAGAAAATCGCAATTCAATTGAATTTTCACAAAACCTATCCTAATTTCAAAATTTCCCAAACCCAAGAAAAGTGGATTCGTCGAGAAGTTTTTGTAAATCCAAGATTCAAACATAAGAAAGTGTCTGGTTGGATATTTGCACATTCTTTAGAACTTTGTAGCATAACACCTTCATCCGCTTGTATCCATAGAAATGTTTTTGAAGAGGTCGGTGGTTTTGATTCAAATTTACTTTCGTGTGAAGACTACGATCTCTGGCTCGCTATAGCTAGTATGTATGAAGTTGCTCTAATCGACCAAGAACTATTGATTCGCTATGGCGGAGAGCTGGATCAACTCTCAGCAAAATACAAGGCGATGGATCGATTTCGAATCTACGCATTATTGAAAAGATTACCTGATTTTACTTCGGATCAGCAACTAATGGCTTTAGAAATCTTAAAGACAAAATTGGGAATTCTCATAGAAGGGCGCAAAAAAAGAAATAAAGATTCGAATATTCTAATGGAAATTCTTTCGAATTTAAATAATAAAATCCAAGAAGATAAAAATCTAAAAGGAAGCCATATTCCCATTCATTGGAAAAAATTTCTGCTAAATGATGAAAACTGGGAATAATTAAGTATAGAATTAAGTTTTTCCCTAAGACAAAATCTACAAAAAAGGCTTCTTAGTTACGGATAACCAAGAAGCCTTAAATTCGCAGATACAATCAATATCTACAAAAATGTTAATTCTAAACTTTTTTCTAAGAGAGCAGATACTCTCGATTCAGCCTTGTGATGTTTTGAACGCTAATTTCCTTAGGACAAACAGCTTGGCACTCGTATTGATTCGTACAATTTCCAAATCCTTCCTCGTCCATAGCCGCAATCATCTTCTTAACTCGAGATTCACGTTCCACTTGACCTTGCGGTAAATAAGCTAGATGAGAAACTTTTGCCGAAACAAATAGCATCGCAGAAGCATTCTTACAAGAAGCAACACAAGCACCACATCCAATACATGTTGCTGCGTCCATCGCTTTGTCTGCATCTTCTTTTGGAATAGGAAGGGCATTCGCATCAGGAGATCCACCCGTGTTTACTCCAACAAATCCACCACTTTGAATGATTCGATCAAAGGCAGAACGATCCACCACTAGATCTTTTATAACAGGGAAGGCTTTTGCTTTCCATGGTTCAATAAAAATCGTGTCTCCGTCTTTGAAAGTTCGCATATGCAATTGGCAAGTAGTTGTGCCTTTGTATCCGCCATGCGCTAGTCCATTGATCATCAGGTTGCAAGATCCGCAAATTCCTTCGCGACAATCATGATCGAAGGCAATAGGATCTTCCCCTTTTTTGCTGAGATCTTCGTTTACAACATCCAACATTTCCAAAAAGGACATATGCTCACTTACGTTTTCTGCTTTGTATTCTTTGATCTCACCTTTGGCATCTTTGGATTTTTGACGCCAAACTTTCAATGTAAGTTTCATTGTATTAGCCATTACTTATAGCTCCTTACTGCTAGTTGAATGTTCTCATATTCCAGTTTTTCTTTATGTTCCACTGGAGCTTTGTCAACGCCTTGGAATTCCCAAGCCGATACATGACAAAATTTATCATCATTTCTCAAAGCTTCACCATCAGGCGTCTGGTATTCAGTTCTAAAATGTCCACCGCATGATTCTTCGCGGTTGAGAGCATCTCGACACATCAATTCACCAAACTCTAGGAAGTCGGCAACTCTACCTGCTTTTTCTAGTGATTGATTGAGTTCAGCTCCTGTTCCAGGAACTTTCACATTCTTCCAGAACTCTTCGCGAAGTTGCGGAATTTTGACCAGGGCTTCTTCGAGACCAGCTTTATCACGAGCCATTCCACATTTATCCCACATGATCTTTCCAAGTTCACGATGGAATTCATCTACTGTTTTGTTACCATTGATGCTTAGGAATTTGTGAATTCTTTCTTCAACTTCCTTTTCCACTTGTTTGAATTCAGGTGCATCATTCGGAATATTCTTGAATCCTTCTTTGGCAAAATAGTCACCGATCGTGTAAGGAATCACAAAGTATCCGTCCGCAAGTCCTTGCATAAGAGCCGAAGCACCCAAACGATTTGCACCATGATCAGAGAAATTTGCCTCACCCAAAACAAAAAGCCCTGGAATGTTAGACATTAGGTTGTAATCAACCCACAAACCGCCCATCGTATAATGGACTGCAGGATAGATTCTCATTGGAACTTTATATGGATTCTCTCCTGTGATTCTTTCATACATTTGGAAAAGGTTGTCGTAGCGATCTGCAATTACGTCTTCACCCAAACGATTGATAGCTTCACTGAAATCTAAATATACTCCCAGTCTTTTGCCACCAACTTCTGGTCCTACTCCGAGGCCTGCATCGCAAACTTCTTTGGCTGACCGAGAGGAAATATCACGTGGGGCAAGGTTTCCAAAAGATGGATACTTACGTTCTAGATAATAATCTCTTTCGTTTTCTGGTATATCACCTGGATTTCTTGTGTCGTTTGGTTTTTTGGGAACCCAAACACGTCCATCATTTCTAAGTGATTCAGACATTAGCGTTAGTTTCGATTGATAATCACCAGATGATGGAATACAAGTTGGATGGATCTGCGTATAACAAGGATTTGCGAATAGTGCACCTTTTTTATAAGCTTTAAAGGTTGCAGTTACGTTACAATTCATTGCATTGGTTGATAGATAAAATACATTTCCATAACCACCCGTTGCTAGTATCACAGCGTCGGCAGAATGAGAGGAGATTTTACCTGTAACCAAGTCTCGAACAACGATTCCTTTTGCATGTCCGTTGACTAAAACCAAATCCAACATTTCTGTTTTGGAATACATCTTCACTTTACCAAGACCTATTTGTCTAGATAGAGCAGAGTATGCACCTAATAACAATTGCTGTCCAGTCTGGCCTTTAGCATAAAAAGTCCGGGAAACCTGAGCTCCACCAAACGAACGGTTTGCGAGATGGCCACCATATTCACGAGCAAAAGGAACACCTTGAGCTACGCATTGGTCAATGATTTGTGTAGAAACCTGAGCTAGTCGATAGACATTTGCCTCTCTTGAACGGAAGTCACCACCTTTGATTGTATCATAAAAAAGCCTATAAACGCTATCACCGTCATTCTGGTAATTCTTTGCTGCGTTGATTCCACCTTGAGCTGCAATACTATGTGCACGCCGTGGACTATCTTGAAAACAAAAGCAAGAAACATTATAGCCAAGTTCTGCTAAGGTAGCAGCAGCTGAAGATCCAGCGAGTCCTGAACCTACAACGATCACTCTATATTTTCTTTTGTTGGCTGGGTTAACCAACTTGATATCCATTTTATGTTTATCCCATTTTTTCTCAATGGGACCCGATGGTGATTTAGAATCTATTGCCATTTAAATTTCTCCTATATAAAGAAAATGATTACTTAACAAAACCGAATAATACAGCCAAAGGCATGGAAGTATTACCAATAAAGATCAACAATGAAAAAGCAATTGCAGCTTTTCTGATATTTGGCTCATGCTTGGGACTATCAACCCCTAATGTCTGAAAAAGACTTGCGACACCATGGCTTAAATGCCAGCAAAGCAAACCAACTGAAAGAATGTAAAAAGCAGAAACAATCGGAACACTGAATCCAGATACAAACATTGCGTAGGCATCATGAACTTGCTCACCTTTTAGATTGTAAGTAAATTCTAAATATTCTGGATTGGTTACGCCCAATGTAAAATGCAAAAGGTGGTACACTATGAACGCCATGACGGTAAGCCCGCTCATAACCATAAACCTTGAAGCAGATGATGCTTGCTTGGTTTTCATATACGCATAGGCAACAGGTCTAGCTGCACGGTTCTCACGAGCAAGTTGAATTGTAAAACCGATATGCAGCAAAACAGCTACCAGCAATCCGATTCGTGCAACCCAAAGTAAAGGTCCTAAATCTTTTAAAAACTTCGCGTAGGCGTTGAATTTCTCAGGACCGATATAGACCTGGAGATTTCCAATCATATGGAAAATCACGAATCCAAACAAAAGGACTCCTGTGACTGCCACAACAAACTTTTTTCCAACCGAGGTCGTAAAATAACCCGAGGTAAAATTCATATATTGAACTCCTGAAACAATAAGTTGCTTGTATTTTTAATAATAGAAAAATTAGAACAAGTAGAGTAGGGGATATGGTGCATCCTAAGTCCTAAGATTCTAGATTTAGAGAGATAGGCAATTGAATTTTTGAACCACTATAAAAAAAGCTTCGAGTGGGTCTAATTTTTGAAAAGGAAAAATGCAATTCTATATAAATAATCAAGAAAGGGAAGCTCAAGGATTGTTAATTTTGAAAATGGTTGTTGAGAATCATTTTCAATTCCATTTATTCGAACGCATATCCCGCTCTAATCCAAAATTATCAGGTATTCCTTTCTTTCGCATGCAAAGCTTACTTACCTAAATACTGGGCAATACTAGATCCATTTTGATTCAATGTATAATTAATGCATCGTCTTTAAAAAATGATGCAATATTAGTATAATCTAAATTAAGCATGTAGTTAATAATCAGTGATGAAATTATTTATTCCAGATTTTGGCCTTGGTATTTTTTTTGTGAAATTTATTTCCATTACTTTCGTCTTATAGATATAGGTTTGGGTTAGTCTTATTCAAGTATAGGAGACTATATCTGATAAATATATAGAGGTCTATTTATGGTTGTCCCTGATGCAAATGATAAAATTTGGCACGAAGTCTTGTTGCAAGATAATCAATTCAATTTCGATTTTCTCGCTCTCCAATTTCTACTTATGAGATTGCGACTGAAAGTAAAATCTTCCTCCAACAATAACGATGTTATTAAGCAATGCGCAAATGAATTGTGTGATTTCTTTCAGAAGACAAATCATATTCCCAAATGCAATGCGGATCTAAAAAAAATAATGGGACTAGTGGCAGCATAATGAATAAAGAATTACATACAGTTGAAGCCGTTAATGCTATGATTCAAGATGGAAAGAAATTGATTCTTGCGGGAAGCGAGGAATCTCTTTCCAAATTAGCAAAGGGACATTGGATTGGTGGAACAATTCCTTATTTTATGACTGAATCAGGAGGAAGGCAATCTGAATCAGAAATATACGTTACTGAAATTCCCGATTTCGTAAAGAAGAAGGAACTTAGAACATACTCAGCATCATCACTAAAGGATGTTTATAAAAACTCACCACCAAATGGATTTACAATTTTGATCATTACGGCTGGTAGCAAAACTTTGGAATCTTTTGGACTCAATGCACCGTCCTATGAAAATTTTGGAACAACTCCTTTGATTGGATGGATTGCGGGTGTTCATTTGAATGATATTGAAACTAAGCAAGCAAAGGTTTTTTTTGGAGAATCTGGAAAGGTTATGGAAGATGGAGCGGTTGCTTTCCATTGCAGTCTTCCGGATAACAAATTTGCCGACATCGGCATCATCAATATATTCAAACAAAGCGATGGAGATACCTTAACTTTTGAGGAAGACGGATACGAATTTACAGATGTAATTATCAATGGAACAAAACGAAATTTCTACGACTACATAGTTGAGAATCAATTGGATACAAGATTGCCGTTGGTCGCAGATTATTTTGGAGCTATGATCAATGTCAGCTTTCAGAGGTTGGATTCCGACCAAAAGAAAGTATATTTTTACGCTCCACTTGTTAAGGGCTACAATTATAAAATCGCAGCGCCAATTGATGATTATGCTGAAGAATTCAATCGAAGGATTCTCGAACAATCAGAAATCAAAAATATCTATTTCTCCTGCAATTGTATATTGAACTATTTGCATGGTGAACTTGAAGGCAAAAAAACAAATGATTTTGCAGGTCCAATAACATTTGGTGAAGTCGGATACCAACTCCTGAATCAAACCCTTGTTCATATGACAATCGGTGATATTTAAAATTTTTGAAAAACAACAGATGAAAAATGGTTAAAAAAATTGATAGATTCTATCAATAAAAATTTATTATGCTACTTTTCGTCTGGTTGTGCAGACAACTTCTTAAACAAAGTGTTATCATGATATGATTGCCGGCATAAATTCACATCTAATCTTCACTTAATTTAGATAAATTATTTCAAGCATTGAGAAATCTATTCGCCTGAAGACTTCCCTGTAATTCCAGTTTTTTCAACCTTACCATCAACAAATTTATATGTTTCATAAGTAAATAACCTTTCATCGCCTTCAGTAGGCTCTTCGCCGGTCACTTTGTGAAATTGAAAAGTCTCATTCTCCCATTCAAAACTTAAATCACTCAGATAACTATCTTTGAAAACCAGTTTCCCTGAATGACAGTTCAGAAAAGCAATTGTTCTTGCCCCTGATCCGGTTCCAAAATCCAAAGCTGCATACTTATTGGTCTTTGAAAATTCAACACGAGATAGATCAGAAATTATGTATGGGTCATCAGGAAAAGATATTTCATTTTCAAACGAATGGGTTGCAATGGTAATTTTAGTCCCATCGGGAGACGGGATGATGGTGCAGCTGCCATCTGCACTCCGAACTGCGTCTTCTGGAAGATTACCTATTTCATTCTTATTTGAATTCTCGCTAGGTTCGATTTTTTGATTTTCCGCAGCTGAGATTTCACTGAGGTTTTCATTCTGAACCATATCTTTACAAGATAGCAGAAGAATCATAGCGACCGTAGTTATAAATAATCTATATTTCATTGCCGTCTCTTTGATTTAGAATAAGCTAAACAACTTTTATTCTTGTCCACAATGATGCTCAAATACGCAAGAAGTTTTATATATTAATTTAACAAATATTATCGAATCGTTTTGGAGAGCCAACACTAGTGGCGAATTGAAACTGTAAAGTGTTGAAATATCAGAAGCTTATTTTTACAATTGAAGAATAAACTAAAAATGTGTCACCTATGTGAGTGATCCAATGTGTTACCCATGTGCCTTTCTATACAAATGTGGACATTTTTAATGTGACATAATATACATTATGGGAAGTTGCCAATCCAGTATGTTATGACAGAAAAAATCATGATCAAATTCGTTTTCCGTAAATTATTGATTTTTTTTCCGAAAAATAGTTCAAAAATACTCAAATAACTTCAAATAAATAGAAATATTCGTTGGAATAATTCATTTTTCTTCGTTAAATCTTAAAGCAACGCCCAGTTGCGAATACACCTGATATTGATAAGCGATGGCATCTCTAAGAAGCCATCGCTTTTTTTTATACTTGGCTCGGGTGTTCCTTCAAACGGATGTCTGGGTGATTTTTCGAGAAATAATTCATATCCCATTCCGTCTCAAATAGTAGAGCTGAGATTCCATTTTTATCAGTAGCTAGATTGACATTGGATGGAAGCTTTGCGATGTCAGAGTCAGTCACCCAACGAGAAACCTGATAAGGTAAAGGGTTCAAATTGGTCTCGACTTTGTATTCATCCGTAAGTCTTCGCTGAAATACTTCAAATTGCATCCGACCCATAGCTCCCACAATTGGGCTTCCAGATCCGATCGTTTTGGATTGGAACAAATGTAGTATTCCTTCTTCAGCAAGTTGCTCCAGTCCTTTTTTAAATCCTTTAAGAGACTGCGTATCCTTACAGGAAAGCGTTGCAAAAATTTCGGGAGCGAATACTGGAAGTGGTCGCAAATCTGGAGCCTTACCTTCGGAAAGTATATCTCCAATCTGAAAAGTCCCAGGATTGATAACTCCAATTATATCACCCGGATATGCTATATCAACTGTATTGCGATCTTGTCCAAAAAATGCAAACGAACTTGCAAGCTTAACTGGTTTATCCAGCCTATTGTGAATCGCTTGGATTCCCCGTTCAAATACACCAGAAGTAACTCGAATAAATGCAATCCTATCTCTATGCATGCGGTTCATATTCGCTTGAACTTTGAAAACAAAAGCAGAAAAAGGAGATTCTACTGGATCCAAAAGATTTCCATCTAACAAAGGCAGATGATCTGGAGCAGGAGCAAGATCCAAGAATTCATTTAAGAAAAGTTCAATTCCAAAATTATTTACTGCACTTCCAAAAAATACTGGAGAACACTGACCATTCAAGAACTCCTGCTTTTTAAAACCAGTGAGTCCTTCTTCGATTAGTTCGATATCTTCTCGAAATCTCTGAACAATATCTGCATCGTAGTTTTCATCTAATGTTTTGTCCATGGCGCCGGAGATTTTGAAACTAGGTTTCTTGGATCCGCTCGGTGTTTTGTCAAAAAGATACAAAGTCTTTTCTGCAAGCGAATAGACTCCTTTAAAATCAGGACCAGTTCCTAAAGGCCAGACCAATGGAATTGCATTGATGCCTAAAACTTTTTCAATCTCATCGAGTAAGACAAACATATCCTTAGTCGGACGATCCATCTTGTTGATAAAGGTGAGGATGGGAATTCCCCTATCTCGACATACTTTAAATAATTTAATGGTCTGAGCTTCGACACCTTTTCCTGCATCGAGAACCATCACTCCTGTATCTGCTGCCATTAGCGTACGATATGTATCTTCGGAAAAATCTTCGTGTCCAGGAGTGTCTAGCAAATTGAGAACATGATCTTTGTATTCAAATTGGAGAGCAGCCGAACTGATAGAAATTCCCCTCTCCTTTTCCATAGCCATCCAGTCAGAAGTTGCTGTTTTTCGGTCTTTTTTGGCTTTTACCATACCTGCAAGCTGGATCGCACCACCATAAAGAAGAAGCTTCTCGGTCAGAGTGGTTTTTCCAGCATCAGGATGGGCGATAATTGCAAATGTACGACGTCTTTGAACTTCTTTTCGAAGCAGTGCAGGATTCATGGTTTAATTCCAATTTTTTAAAATTAAGCGCACTGTCAAGAAAGGATGTTTTTTAGGTTTTTTTCATTTTTACCGAGATTAGAAATAGATTGACACTTCAAACAAAACATAGGAGGTTGATATTATGTCTCATTACAGACATGCCTGGATAGGTCTATTATGCCTTTGCCTACTCGGTCTCGACTTTCCCAAGTTGAAAACCGGTGAAGAAAGAGTTCTCAAAAATTTTCAAAATGCACTGCTTCATTATAACGCACGTGAATATTCTCTTGCAAGAGAAAAACTCTTAAACGTTCTCTCAGCAAAAGATGACTTCCCTCTTGCGCGTTTGTATTTATCCAGAACTTTATACCAATCTGGAGAATGGCTTGAGTCCCTAAGCGAGTTGGAAGAACTCAGAAAAACGAGTCCAAAAGATTCTGTCACTGTCAATCGCATTGAACTTTTGAAAATGGAATTGGGAGGTTTTGACCTAACATCATCAGAAAAAAGTTATTACCAATCCATTCAGGGGGACGAGCATAGGGGCTTTCGTTTTCGCAATCCTGTAGATATTAAATTAGATGAATCGGGCAACCTTTATCTTTTATCGTTTGGAACAACGAGCCTTATTAAATATGATCCGAATCTCACGCCTATTTGGATTAGCCAAGGTGGATTTTCACGTCAGATGAAAGGTCCTGTGGCAATGGATTATTGGGACGGAAGGTTTTTCGTTGCTGACTTCCCTTCTGACTATATTTATATATTTGATAAAAAAGGCAATTTTAAAGAAAGAATTGGTTCCACTGGTTCTGAGCTAAATCAATTTCGTGGTCCAAATGGAATCGCAATAGACCCAATTGGCAACACATATATCTCTGACATTGGCAACCAAAGAGTTGTTAAGTGGAACAAAATGCAAAAACCATTATTTGCTTTTGGACAATTTGGTCAAGGTAAGTTGAATCAGCCAGCAGGGATAGGTTGGTTCAAAAACGAAATCTATGTGATCGAAAAATCAAATCCTCGAATTCTAGTCTATGACGAAGAAGGGAATTATCTAAGATCCCTAAATTCCAAATATTTCAAAAAACCTCGATCTTTAGAATTTATCCAAGATAAGATTTATATTTCGGATGAAATATCTGGGCTAATCGAATTCAATCCAAAAACTACTTCTTATAAAACTATGGATAAATTTAAAGATTTATCTGGAAAATACAGAAATATTGATCGGATATTTGCAGCAAGACAAGACAGATATGGTTATTTATATACTACGGACTTCAACCGTCATCGAATAGATCTTTTTGCCCCCATTAACTTCCGTTTGAGTAATTTAAATTTAGAAATTGAAAAAATTGATACTAGTCGGTTTCCCAATATAACTCTTTTTCTAAATCTTAAGAATCGCAGAGGTCAAAGTATTAGAGGACTCAAAAGAGAAGATTTTGCGATGATTGAGAATGCAAATGATAAGAGTCTTTTTGAATTAAAAAATGCACAAAACTGGAACAATCGAATTACAGTGTCGATGGTTTTTGAGAATTCCGATTCTGTAATTGATGGTCATAAACGATTTCAATCTTGGATGCAGCCATTTTTTGACAAGATGACAAGAGAGGATAGAATAGAACTGATTCGAGCTGATCAAGATTCAACAAAAATACTTCCTTTTACAGTGTCCGAACGCAATCTATTCAAATCGATCCGAACATCTACTCCCCAAGAAAATTTCCATACTGGAAAATCAATCTACTTGAGTATCGGCAATCTCAGCAAAGAGTTGGGTCCCCGAGCAATTGTAATTTTCACATCAGGTAAGAACTCTTTATCAACAAAGCAATATCCTCTCCAAAAAATCATACAGTATGCTAGAGCTCAGTCTATTCAAATATATCCAATCACTCTGGAAAAGCCAGATAGCGCGGATGAATCATGGAATTTTCTTGCAGAAGGAAGTGGTGGCAAATTATTCTCACTCGATGAAGTCATTGAGGAAGATTTATACGATCTAATTAAATCCCATATGGACGAAAGATATTTTCTTTCCTATTCAACAGAAACGAAATCATCTATTACTGGAAGATGGATTCCGCTTGAACTAACAGTAAAATATCGGGACTTCGGTGGAAAAACAGAAGGAGGGTATTTTGTTCCCTAGTAAACACTTACAGTTGTTGATTGGTATTTTATTTTTTGCGGTTGTGGATTTCGGAATTCAATCTAAAGAGACAATAGAAGAAATCAAAGCAGGCAATCAATACTACGAAGAAAAAAATTATAAAAGAGCATTATCACATTTTATTGTAGCAAAAAATCAAAATCCAAATTCCACTCAAGCACTCATTGGTTATGGCAAAACTTCCCTTGCTCTAGGTTCCGCTTCTGATGCAAGATCAGCATTCAGTCGAGTATTAGAAATCAGTACGAACAATACGGAAGCTATAGCAGGCATCGGTCGAGTATTGGTTATGGAAGGTAAAAACCAAGAATCCAGAGATTATCTGGAAATGGCTCTCAAATCCAAACGTGATGATCCAATCCTTACTCTTTCATTGGTTGAAACATTAGAAGCAATGGGTAAACCGGAACTTGCAGTTTACAAACTGGATCAGATAAGACCAAAAATTATTTGGGATCTTCCCTTGATGAAGAAATTAGCAAGTCTATATATTAATATTGAAGATTCAGCTAAGGCTCTAAAAATTGCTGATGAAATTATTGAAAAACATCCTGATATTGATTTCGGTTATACCATACGAGGACAAGCTTACTCTCTTGATGCTTATAAAACCAAAACCGATTCAGATAAATCGATAGAGCAATTTGAAAGTGCAATTAAAGAATTCGATACAGCTCTAACAATTAGACCAGGCGACGAAAATGCGAATTTCTGGAAGGCAAAGCTTTTAGCTTGGAAACAAGGAGAATCAAGAAAAGAAGCCCTACAGATATTCCAAAAACTTTATTCGAAATATCCGAATAATATGGAATATGCATACTTAGTTGCATCTCTGATATCAGAAAAAAATCGACCAAACGAAGATGAAATTCGACTCGCAACGCTTGCGTATAAATCCATTTTAGAATTTGACGATCTAGATGAGATCGCAAGGTATTCTGCGGAGTCGTTTCTTATTCGCAATGTTCCCGAAGATGCAACTCTTCGTAGACAGCTTGGCAACTATAGATTGGAAAGATTTCAATCTGAGAAAAATGCACTTCATTATGAGACTTCCCTTTTCCACCTTTATAGAGCTCGAGAGCTTTCGCCAAGAGATATCAAAACACAAAACTTCCTTGTTGAAACCTATAAGAAAAATAATGATATTCCTGCATTCATCAATCAACTCGTCTATCTGAGCAAGGAAGATCCAAAGGATTTTAAAATCCAAAATAAACTGGAATATGCTGTCAATGCTGCAAAAAATTCTTTAGAATACAAAGAAGGATACCTTCTACCTGAAGGATCTGGATTTAAATTTCAGGACCCAACTTCCAGTCCTAAACTATTATTATTGGATCCAAAGATGGATTTTAGTTTTGGAAGCAAAATCAATTTCCCAACCGAAATCACTTCGGCACTTTTGCTAAGTTTGCAAAATAAAAAGGGAATACGATTGGCAAATGATTCTGAAAATACAGAAGTTCGAGAAAATATAAGAAAATCAAATGGGAAATCCTACAATCCTTATAACAATAGTTATAGCTTTGAACCAAATGATAATCCATATTTTCCTGATACAATTCGCTATATTGCTTATGGTATTGCTCGAGACGATGATAAATCCATTCAAATAGAATACAAAGTTTACGATAGGAAAACTGCAAAAGAAACGGATCGAATCCTTATACGAGGAAACGGGCGCGGAAGCCTTGCTTACGTTGCCACTACATTTGCTAAGAAGATTAAAGAACTCTTAAGCGTAGAAGGAAATATTATCAAAGTAAAACGTGAAGGCGTTATCATCAATTTAGGACGAAGAAATGGCCTGAATGAAAAATCCATCGTAGACTTCATGAGAAAGAATCGTTCTATAAACGAAGCAAGTATCTCCGTACTTGGAGAAACGATCAGCCTAGTGGTTCCGAAAAAATCAGGCTGGGAACGAGATTTAGCAACAGGTGAAACTGTTAAATTAAGAAAATAATTCTTTTTTAAGATTTCTGAACAATTGAGATCGGTGTAGGTAGAGACTCCAAATATTGGATTATCGTATTTCCAATTTTTTCTTCCCGCTGCTTCCAGGAAATCTTATCTTTAAGTTCAACTTGAACGGATTTCTTTTGTAAATAAACACTTTCAACAACTTTATGCTGAAAGATTAAATCAATAAGATGAGGTTTTTTGTATTCAGAATCACGATCCCAAGCAGCCTCATAATACAATGAGTCGTTCGCTATTAGATTTTTATTGCTGATGAATTTGAGTATGGAGGGATTCGGTGTGAGCTCGGTGTGGAGATTTACGCGTGGATATATAATAATATTTCCCGATTGATCCCAGTCAATGCCAGACTCATTTAAAATTTCTGCGGAAGAATTTAAAAACTGAATCGGAATCCCTTCGATTTTATGCAGTTTGATTTTTGGATTGATTTTTTCGAAACCAGAAAATACCAATCTCTTCCCTTTTGCATCAGAGTTTATGCTAAGAACCAAAACACAATTCTCTGGCAATCCCCTAAGGTGGTTCTTGATTTTGGCTATTGCATGATCAGAAAATACAATTTTTATATTTTCAGATTTAGAAAAAAAACTCTGTATCCATTGTAGCATATATTTAGAAACCTAAACCTATGTTATCCACATTCATTTGCAAGTCCAGATTTAACGTATCAGTCGAAAAACTTTTTGCATTCCACGAAGATCGGCATGGCTTTGAAATATTGGTTGGATCAAGTCCAGGTGTTGAAGTCATCAAAAAACCAAATTCACTGCAACCAGGCGAAACAGCAATTCTTAAAATTCCTATACTTCCAGGATTGCGTGTGCAATGGGTCGCAAAACATAGCAAATACGAAAAAAACAAATTATTTCAAGATTACCAAGAATCGGGTCCATTTTTGCAATTCTACCATTCCCATATTTTCGAATCCATTGATAAGAATTCGAGTATACTGGAAGATAGAATTGAATATGAAGCGAATTTCTCGTGGATATCTCAATTCATTGTTCCCCTCTTCCTGAAACCTCAATTCCAAGAAAGGCATAGGCTTACTGCTGAATTTTTAAAGGTTGAATCACAATTTCTAGAAATCGGAAGAATCAAGAATTGAAATCGACAAAATCAATAAAAAATCAATTAGGCTCGGGATTCCCTATTCTTGATTCATAATCGATCATCACTCGATTGTAATTTTCTTCAAGTAAACTTGATGATATAATAAAATCTGCGCTCGCACGATTGCATGCCATTGGAACATTATAAAGTACTGCTATTCTAAGAAGCGCTTTTACATCTGGATCATGGGGCTGAGCTGTAAGCGGATCCCAGAAAAAAACCATCAAATCAATTTCGCCTGCAACGATCTTTGCACCAATTTGTTGATCACCGCCCAAAGGACCCGAAATAAATCGATGAACTGGTAGGTCTGCTTTTTCTTGAATGATTCGCCCTGTTGTTCCTGTTCCGAACAATCTATGACGCGCTAAGGTTCCACGATTGTACAAAACCCATTCCAATAAGTCTTTCTTGCGGTTATCATGGGCGATCAGAACTATATTCTTGATCTTATCCATTTTTTGGATTAGATTCTTCATATATCCAATTGAAATGGAAATCTGTATTTCTGCAAGTTAAAGCTTTTGCAAAAATGACCGAAATTCATATCAGAACATGAAAAAAATAATCAGCATCGCAATCATTTTAATCATACCTTGTCATTTTATTTTTTCTCAAACAAAAGTATCAGATAATAAAGTGGAACTCTTGATTCCCAACTCTGAGAGGATTGATCCAGGATGGGGATCGGGAACAGAAGACTTTCGTAATCTCGAAATTTTGGATAAAATAGATGAAACATCATCTGAGCGAAGATTCAAAGAAGCAGCACGAGATTATCGAATCAGTATCGATATTTTCCAAAACACGGAAAGCTCTATTGAATCCAAAAAAGAAGAATATGAACAGGAAGTGAATCCTCAAGATCGATATGAATGGCAAAAACGAGCACGAGAAGATGCAAGAAACCGAGAGCTGGCTAAGCTTCTAAATGATGGACGCAATCAAGCTGTCCAATATTTAATTCGAGGGATGACGACTTTGGACAAGATTGAAAACCCAACGGTTAAGTCTCAGGCAAGTTTCTTAGATCTCAAAGCAGGGCTCTATCGTGAATATGCTAAGCATCAATTTTCAATGAAAAATTATATTCCTGTAACAGATATTTTGCTAAGGTATATTCAATTGAACGAAAAATATGAAAAAGAAAGTGAACCTCATAAAATTCTTGCCTTTTGTTTTGAAAAAATGCAAATGAGTGCTTTGAAAAATAAAAAATATGAAATTGCGGATGATTTCAAAGAAAAGAAAAACAGACATCTCATAACTTTCGCTGAGCTTCATTATGGCAAAAGTTCCACAGAATATCAAACTATATCAGAAAAAGTTATGAAAGACTATTGACGACGAATGATTCTATCTAAGACTTTATTCCAAGCTTCTTCTTTAGTTCAAGATTCTCATCCAATAGATCTCTGATCTCTTTGTCGGTATAGGCAAATAAACGGTCTTGAGCTTTGATGATTCTATCTAAATTGATTTCTTCAATTCTTGAATATTCTAATGCTTTCTCTGTCGCTTTTTTCGCTTCAATAACTGTCTTTAGTTCTTTCTCACGCAATTCTTCTAATTTCTCAGTAGCTTTGATTCGATCATGAAGCTCAATCAATTCTAGATTCTTAAGTTCATTTACTATTTGCATAGCAATGTCAATGTCATGCTGATTTTTCTTGATCTTTTCTTCATATGTGAGGATTGATTGAAGCGCATCATTTTCTTGTTTTGTACTTTCGTATTCTTTGTGAGCAAGTTCAAATACACCCTCAAAAAAACCTACGTTTGCAAGACAGCCATTACCAATCTCCATCGCAGCTTGTTTATAGAATTCCACTTGAATGATTCGATCAAGAATAATTCTAAGTTCTCTGAGATGAAGAGGATTTTCTAAAACTAAGAATTTGGATTGTCCCAAAGTGTCCGCATAAATTGCATCTGGATCATCTGGACTCGAAATCAATATAATGGATACAAATGGATGAAGTGCAAAATTCTTAAAAATCTGATCCTTTACTTTGTCCCATTCTTTCTTAGTAACACGCAGATATAAAATATTACTCTCATCATCGGATAAAACCAGATTCGGTGTATCATTCAAGATAACATTGTTTAATTCAATTTTGATTTTTGGATGCTTCCACAACTCAAGAGGAAACTTTTCCCCAGTAGATATATTCCAAATTATGGACTTCTTCAATGCAAGACCTCCAAGGTAGCGCTACTTTCCATAAGATATCCAAAGTTTTGAGATTCCACAATTACTTTTTCTTAGAAAATCTTTTATAAAAGGATTTTTTTTTGATTCCGGAAAACCATTTATCGAATTTCAAAACAATCGCATCTCGTTTATCGTAGTATTTATCAACCAACAATTGCAATCTTGGAGGTAACTTGGCATCAGTTCTCGTCACCATTATATAGATGGATATAATCATGATCACAAAATTTGCACTCCAAGGTCCAATCCAGTCAGGTATACTTTCCTTATACGAAATTCCACTTCCAAATATAAAAAATAAATAATATATCAATAGAAACACAACCGCAAGAGTAAAACTCATGCCCTTGCCAGAACGTTTCACTACCAAACCTAAAGGAAAAGATAGAAAGAAAAAAATCTGACAAGAAACCGGTGTTGCAATTCTTTTATGAATTTCAACGTTGAATGAAGTGAGAGTTTTTTTCGATTCCGTTAACAATTCTGTTAGTTGAGTGAACATTGTCACCTGCTGAGTGAGTTCTGTGGAAGACATGGAACCATTGGTCGATGCCATGATGATTTCCATTTTCATCTGCTCAACCATTTGTTTGAGGCCACCTACCCCTTTGATTGATATATTGTATTCTTTTAAAATTTCTAAACCAGGTAGATTCTCCAATCCTTCCGATTCGATACTATCCCTAATCTTAAATAGCATAGACATTGAATATGTATCCGGCTTAACATTGATTTGCAAAGTAGGTTTCTGTTCTTTCGTAGGAACGTTGTAGTCCATTTCACCATTGATGAAATTCGTTAAGGTAAAATGTTCTTTGTCCTCATCCCATTCAATTATGAAGCCTTCTTTGAGTCGAATTGCCTTTTCAAATTCTCCTTTAGAATTCAATTTTTCAACGAGAACTCCTGACTTGGCATTTATGATTTGAACAACACGTGATCCACCCATGGGAATCAATAAATCATTGAATGAGATAAAATCATTTCCTTCAGCAGAAATTTCCCATTCCCGAATTTGAATTCCAGTAATCAAACCAGTATCTTCGTCAATGCCACCTGAATACATTGTTCGACCACGCTTTTCGAAGAAGTCCTGCGACTCATCTCCACTGAATTGACCAGGGCTAATTGCAAGCAATGGATTGTATGTCATAATCCAATTGTTGAATTCTTTCATCTTACGCGTGTTTTCTGGAGCCAAATAAAAATTTAGATAACCAACAATGCAAGCCATCATAAAGCCAAAAAATAAAAAATTCAAATAGATTCTCGGAAAACTAATTCCTGCTGAACGCATCGCTGTGATTTCGGAATCTCCAGACAATCTTCCGGCAGCCATAATTCCACTCATTAAGCAAGCCATAGGAATAGTCATCGGCAGAGTATTCCCCAAAATATAACCTAGGTAGTCTAGAAGTCTGAAGAAATCGATTCCTTTACCAATAAACAATCCAATCATTTTCTGGATTGCTACTGCCATATAGATCATTGTAAAAAATGAAAGTGCTACAAGAAATGGGCTTAGAATTTCCAGAAATATATATAAATCTAAAATCGGTGGTTTGATTTTTTTTAATATCCCGCCGCGATCTGTATGAACTTGAAAATCTATTGGAAGATCTGATACGTTTTTTAGGCGAACTGTTCTAAGATCTTGGCTCAATGGGTTGCCCTTCTAGGTAAATACCTTTTAAAGTAGCGCTTGTAGCTTGCGTGATACGAACCTTTACAGTGCTGCCAATCCAATCCGTATAATCACCGTAAGGTACTGGGAAAACTGCCATACGTCCACATGATGTTCGCCCAGATAAATCTAGTTTGCTTTTCCTGGAAGCATTCTCGACGAGAATCTCATATTCTTTACCGATCTTAGCCGTGTTCAATTCATGGGAAATTTCTGTCTGGAGATCAACCAATCGAATCAAACGCTCTGATTTTAAATCTTCCGGGACATTATCAGGTAATTTCTTTTGAGCTATTGTACCTTCTCGCTCAGAATATTTAAACATATATGCCATGTCATATCGAACTTTTCTAACAACATCCAGAGTCTCTTCAAATTCTTCATCTGTCTCACCCGGAAATCCGACTATGATATCGGTTGTAATCCCCACATTCGGAATTCTATCACGGATACGATCAACCAAATTTAGATACTCTTCCTTCGTATAACTTCTGTTCATGTCCTCTAAAACTTTTGAACTTCCCGCTTGCAAAGGTAGATGTATATTGCTTGCGAATCGATCTTCTTTTGACATCAGGTCAATAAGATGCATTGGAAAATCTTTTGGATGAGGAGAGCTAAATCGTATTTTTTCTATTGTTGTCTGATTAAGCAATGCCTCTATCAATGAAGCGAAATCATCTTCATTCATTTTATAGGAATTAACATTCTGTCCAAGTAGGGTAACTTGCTTGATTCCTTTGTCGACTAACATCTTGACTTCATCCACAATGGATGATACAGGTCGACTTCTTTCACGTCCTCTTGTATATGGCACAACACAGAAGGTACAAAAATTATCGCATCCCCGCATGATAGTTACAAAGGCTTGAATTCCATTAATCACTTGAGGTTCAATATCATCGTAGGTTTCTGTGCGAGAAAGACGAGTAAGCTGTAAAGGAGAAGTATGTCCACCCAAACGAATCGATCTGATTAAATTTGGAATCTCTCTATAATTATCTGGACCAACGACCAAGTCCACAGGTAGATCCTGATTGAACAAGTCGTCTCCTAAATTTTGAGCCATGCAACCAAGAATACCAATGACAAGATTTGGATTCTTTTTTTTGAGATAACCTAAAGATTGAAGTTTTGTATATATTTTGGCATGTGCATTCTCACGAATTGCACAAGTGTTGAGGAAAATTACGTCTGAATCTTCAGGATTGAGAGCAGTTGTAAAATTTTCCTGATTGAGTAAACCTCGCACAACTCCAGAATCATATTCATTCATCTGGCAGCCATAGGTTTCAATAAAAACCCGTCCCATCCCAGATTCAATAACTGAATCCAGCAATTGGGAATTACTTATTGAGGTTTCGAGTTGTGAACTCATACTGTCAAAATTTCAGATTTGAAGCCTCTGTAAAGGAGATTTTGACTCCTAGATCATTTGGATCGTCTAATCTCAAATGGCTCATTCTATTGGCGTATCACCTTCACTCTATGAAATTCTTGGACTAGATCGTGATGTATCGCATTCAGAAATTGAGGCACAGTATTTCTATCTTGGAGAAATCTGGGATCCGAAAGCGAATCCAGGAAGAGAATCGGAATGCTTGATGCAGATAATCGAACTTACTAAAGCTTACCTCACACTCTCCAATCCTGCAACGCGAGCTAAATACGATAAGACACTTGACTTTGATATTGTTGTGTTGGATAGAGATTTAGACAAAACTCCGCTTGCAGAAGTTGGCGAAATATATAAACGATCTTGCATATCAAGATATGATGAAATAGTAAAAAAATTTGAAGTATTTAAGATTGAAATGAATGAATCACTTTGGTTACTTAAAACAACTTCTTATTTTTTCTTTATAAATGTCGCAACATCAATTGTAATAGTATATTCTTTATCAATTTTTTTACAATCAAGTCTTATCAAACCATGGTTTTATAATTCCATAAAAGAATGGTTCCCTACTCTGACATTTGCTATAATTACTTTGAACTTTGCCCTTTTCCGCTATCTATGGCAGAAAAAAAGATTAAATAACTAAAAACGATTTTATAAATAAATTTACTACACTTATAGAATATTATTATTTACTGTTTTTTCTTTCTATTTCCTATTTTTTTATTGTCAAATAATTATACATTAAGATATAATAGTTGAGAAAAAGGAGTATTTATGAAAATAACGCAGAAGGAAGCAAAAATGCTTTGCAACTCTGTAGAATTACGATTGATATCTGATAGCTTATCACCTGGAATTGATTCATTGAATGTAAAAAAAATTAAAACTCGAATGGGCAACTGCGCTAAAGCGATAAAATATTGGAATAACCGATATCAAGTTTTAGAAAAATCTCATGCAAAACTCAAGAAAGCAAAAATAGAAATCCCTATATTACCCGCCCTAAAAAAGGAAAATTTCAAAAAGAAAAATATTTTATTTCAAGAAACATATGACCGATTTAAAAAACAATTAACAAAATTGGAAAAGCAACAATCAGTCGTTAAAACTTCTTCCAAAAAGAGAAAATAATTCAGGATAGCATGCACCGCTGAGGTGAACGCTATCAACAAAAGCTCGGCATTTCAATTCAGAACTTAGTTGCGGATCTAAAAAAACAGACTCGAAGTCTTTATGAACCTTCCGAACATTTTGAACTTCCCTATGAATATGCTCATAATATTCGGCCACCAAACCTCGGTTATCCATTTCTTCACGAAGTGGATCGGCAACTACAGGCCAATAGAGTATAACTGGTATTTTGTTGACTGCAAGTAGATTCAGAATCTTTCTAAAAAATGTTATTTGAGTGAGAGATGGCTTAAATTGATTTCCAAAATAGATTTTCGCCATATTTTCAGCATCTTTTTTTAAGAAAGCAGGATCACTATGATACATGATTTGATTCGGTATTGCACCATACTCGGTTCGATTTGCCTCATGCACTGAATCTTCAAATTGCTTTTTGTATTCCATTCCATTTACAGAAATTATTGTATCACCAATAGGCATAAAAGTTTCTTTGCGATTGTCGCGAATAGCATTGATATCGGGTGGATAGCGATAGCTTGCAAAAAGCGATTTGTTGAGGAAGGTTTCCACCTCATCCCAATTAAAACCATCTGATTCTGACTTCCATGGATTCGATGTACGAATTGGCAGAAAATTTGAGTGTCTCCAAACAAATTTTGCATCAAGAGAATAATTCAGTGTATAAGTCAAACTATTTCGAGAAAACATAATTGGATCCACTTCTAAAATTACGAATTCCAGATTTTTATGAGCCGCAACAATTCGTTCCAACCAATAATAATGGAAAGCCGGACCAGCAAGTGGAGCGCTGAAATTATAAGTCACAGTTCTTGGAAATTCTTTCTTGATATCTTTATAAGAGAACTCACCAGAACGAGACGATCCTAAAACCAATGCGATTTTTTCATTATTTTGTTTATGTATTTCTAAATTTTCCAATAGGACTTGGAATAAATCAGATTTTGACTCATAAAATAGAATCTCTATTTTTTTCCAAGGAATGGTATAATCTTTTACAAACTTTAATGCAAAAATCTTATCAAAGCTAAACCACAACAAAGGCAAAATTAAACAAATCCATAAATATTTATTCTTTAACATATAATATCCTAAAATTGAAAATATATAAACTCTGCTGTCTCAGGAGAATACAATCCCAATACAAGCATACAGAACAATCCAAATAGAAACAAATAAATCAGACCTAAGATATTTGGTTTAAATCCTTCCCATTTTATTTTCTGTAGATAGTTAAATCCAAAGGTTAAGATCAACGAATAGGTAACCATCTCCCAACCTTTTGCTTTGATACCAGATTGAAAGCTATGCATAGAAATTATCAAATGATATGCGATTTCAATATTTTCGGAATTGAAGAAAGCACAACCTATTAACCATACCCATTGAGTGAATACAAAACCAAGAATCAGATAAAATGCATATCTAATTCTAGTTTTATTTGTATCCCCTTTGTCTAAATTGGAATTGAGGAATGGAAGGTAGTGACTGAGTTCTCTTTCAATAGCTACCATAAAACCATTCCATGCACCCCAAATAATATAGGTGTAATTGGCTCCATGCCATAGACCACCTAACGTAAAGGCTACGAAAAGATTGAATTGGTTTCTAATTGGAGAAGATTTAGATCCGCCCATAGGAAAATACAAATAATCTCGAATCCAAGTAGCTAATGTATAATGCCATTTCTTCCATAACTCTCTCACATTTGTTGTGAGAAATGGAGCGAGAAAATTTTCTGGAAGCTCCAAACCCAATAACTTGGACAGACCTCTTGCCATATCCGTATAACCTGAAAAATCGCAGTATACCCGGACAGAAAATCCTAATACAGCAAGCCATCCTGAAGTCCAATCATACAAACTCGGATCTGTGTAAATTGGTTGTATAATTGGAAATATATTATCTGCTATAACTATTTTCTTTAGAAGTCCTTGTAGAATAAGATAGATTCCTTGAAATACCTTGACTGAATCTGGTCGAATTGCATTACGCAATTGATAAAAGAAATCACTATGGCGAATGATTGGCCCTGCAACTAAATGTGGAAAATAGAATATGAATGTGAAGTATTCTAAAAACCCTTCTTTTTGCTCTATCTTTCCATTATAGGTATCCACAGCATAAGCAATAAAAACAAAACTATAAAAACTAATTGCCAGTGGTAAAAGTATTGAAGGAAAACCTGACCAAGATTCAATCCAACCATTAAAGTTATTGGTCTGTAGAAATTCCAATCTTGTTACTTTGAAAAGAAAATCCAAGAATAGATAAAAATATTTAAAGAAAAATAAATTACCTACATCCAAAATCAGAATTGAATAGAACAAAACCTTTGACTTATTCTCAAAAAGCTTCATTACAAGAATATAATTTACTACTGCTATTGCGAGAAAGTGAAGTGTAAATAAAGGAGACCAAGCAGAATAGAAGAGGACTGAAGCAATTATGAGTAAAACAAGTTTTGATTTACCTCTAAAATTCCAATAGAGGATATAAACAAGTAAGAAAAAAAATGCAAAACTAATAGATGTAAATTTCATGAATTCATATTCCTTATCCTAATGTTTACAAATTGGGTCAATCAAATTGTGATAGATTCAAGAGACGAAGAGCAAAAGCCCTTTTAAATACTCACCTTCCGGATGGAAAATATCTACAGGATGATCCAAAGGTTGACCTAGTTTTTCTATCACTCGAATTTCTCGCTTGCTATCCTTTGCTGCACCAAAGACAATTTGGCGAAATAATTCACTGCTAATATGCTGCGAGCATGAAAAGGTAAAAAGGATTCCATTCTTTGCAATTTTTAGCATAGCCTGTAAATTGATATCTTTATAACCCCGAGCAGCTTTCTCAACAGTCGCCTTGTTCTTTGTAAAAGCTGGAGGATCGAGTACAATTAGGTCGTATTCATCCTGATTCATTTTTCTTAAATAGTCAAAACAATCCTCGGCTTTATTCTCAAACTTTGCACAAACTTGACTGTCAAAATTTAAGGATTGAGTGAGTTCTGCAATGTCCAACGCCTGCTTTGAAATGTCTACATTGACAACGCGTTTCGCATTTCCAGCCATTCCATAAATTCCGAATCCTCCAGTATAACTAAAAGCGTTCAAAATGTTCTTATTCTTTGAAAATTTCCTAAGTAGATTTCGATTATCACGCTGATCTAAGAAAAAACCCGTTTTCTGTCCGTCTATATTTGGTCTTATGAATTTAAGCTTATTCTCTAGAAAATAATTATCTTGATCAGAATTTTCTTCAACCAATTCTTCTAAGTCGCGTTCACTCTTTTGTAAATAAATAGTTTTTATTTTCTTAGAATTAAGAAAATCTTTGATTAAAGCAAAATTTTTATTCCAAAATAAATTCTTCAACAAGACAACCGCTACATCGTTATAAATATCAATCACAAGTCCTGGAAGAAAATCACCTTCAGAATTTATCAATCTATAAGAATTTGTTACTTGAAGATCAATAAAACTCATACGAAGCTTGAACGCATTTTCAAATTTGTTGATCCAAAAGTTATTATCTATATGACTGCTCTTATATGTTTCATCAGAATATTGAAAAATTCGTATGGGAATTCTCCCTTCTTTATCATAAATTCCGAAACCAACTAAGCCTTGCGAGTCCCAGATTTCCAAACAATCCCCATCACCTACCACACCTTCAATTTTATGAATTGCGCCAGAATAGATCCAAGGGTGGCGTGAATTTCTAAATGCTTTTTCACTTTTTCTATTTAAAATAAGTTTGGCAAAAATTTGGGACATAATGTTCAATTTTCCTTGTTCGCTTTTACTGGAAAGTAAAAATATTTCCAATATATGTATACATACGTTAAGTATCATATACGAATTCCTGCAAAATAATCGCAGATAACATAATTATAGTTATTTTATAATCCTATCAGAAAATTAAAATTTGCAATTCTAACAAATCTACATCAATTGATTCTTACACAAAAGAGAGGTGTTAAATGTATTTATTCTCAATAGTTTTCTTTTTATTCACAGGCATTCTCTACTCCGAGGATTTCAGGCAGTGGGATTACAAAATAGCTGACCGCAATTGCATTCAACAACTAATTCATAATAATTGGAATCTTATGAATTGTTACTTCAATGAAAATGATACCTCTGAATGGAACTCAATTCAATTGCCAAAAAATCTTAGTTCGCTTGAAACTGATAAAGACTCAAATAATATATATTGGATTAGAAAGAAATTTACAGTTGAAAACTTTGATCCAAATTCACCTCTCTCGATCAGGATGGGAATTATACTGGATCGAGATCGAGTCTGGTTGAATGGAAACTGGATAGCGGGAACAGGAGAATGGAATTCTGATCAACCACAAGCCTATGACAAAATTAGAATATACAATCTTCCAGAACAATTTTTAAACAGAAACGAAGAGAATGAAATTACAGTTTTGGTTAAAAGATATTTTCCTGAAGAAATCGGAATTGGCCAAGATGAAGTTACTATAGGCTACACTCATGATTTAGACCGAGACTTCTACTCTGAAGAAGGTTTTAGACTGGGGTTTTTAGTCTTATATGGGACTGTTGCATTCTATTTTCTTTTTTTGTATTTAAGGAGAATGAAAGATAAAGAATATTTATTTTTTGCTCTGTTTACAATAAATCTAGTTGTTTATCAATTTTTCCGAACTCAGAGTAAATTTTTCCTAGAGCTAGAATTTCACTTTCTTAAGCAAATTGAATATTTGGTTTTGCCAAGTTTTATTCCTTTAATGGCACATTTTATTCGATATTTTATAAATCATAAGTATTCGAATTTTATGAAATTACTGGATTTCATGTCCATTTCAATTTTTCTTATTTTTCTATCCGTAGGCAGCATTATAGAAATGGACTACTGGAATCGAAATACTTTACAGCCTCTTTGGATACTATATGTCCTAAATTCTCTATCTTTTCTCATCTCAGAAACGAGGAAGAAAAATCTTGATGCTGCCTTAATACTACTAGGTATTCTAATGATCGTTGTATCAGCTGTTTATGATATTTTAGGAGCAAGATTTTTGTGGAACCAACCGAGAATCTCTGGTTATATTTTTTTATTCAATGTAATTTTTCAAGGTCTTCTACTTGCAAATCGTTTTGTTCGTCTCAATAAACAAGTTGAAGAGTTGAATTCCAATTTGGAAATAAAAGTTCAAGAGCGAACGGAAGAATTGGAAAATACATTGAATAGAGTAAATGAATTGAAAGTTCAGCAGGATGGAGATTATTTTCTAATTTCTCTTTTGCTGAGTCCTCTCCATAGAAATAAAAATAAATCTTCAACAATCCATTCAGAAATTTGTACAATACAAAAGAAAAAATTCGATTTCAAAAATCGACAGTATCAGATCGGAGGAGATCTTACACTTACGGAAGAAATTGAATTGAACGGAGAATCCTATTTACTTTTTATTAATTCAGATGCAATGGGCAAATCTATTCAAGGAGCAGGTGGATCCCTAGTATTAGGTGTTGTTATTGAATCTATCTTAGCAAGATCAGCCTCACTTACCAACAGGAATAAATATCCTGAAAAATGGATTAAGGATTCTTTCAATGATATACAGAAAGCATTTGAGACTTTTGATGGAAGCATGTTTGTTTCAATTATTCTCGGCCTAGTCCATATTGATTCAGGTTTTGTATACTACTTCAATGCAGAGCATCCCAAAATTATACTATTAAGGGATAGTAAAGCAGAATTCTTAGAGACAGATGATGATAGGCATATTTGGAAAATGGGAATTTATGATAACGAAAATAGATTTAGTGTTTCTACTTTTCAGATGAAAGAAAACGATATATTGATTTTTGGAACAGATGGACGTGATGATATATTGATTCTCAGTGAATCAGGCGAAAAAAATATGAATGAAAATGAAAATTTATTTCAATCCGTTGTGTCCAAAATGAACGGTAAATTGCATGATATTGTAAATGAGTTAAAATCTTTAGGGGAACTATCTGACGATCTCTCTTTATTAAAAATATCTTATTATCCGATCAATCAAAATAAATATACAAATGATAATAGATTTCTTTCACATTTCAGACGTGCACGAAAATCACTGACTTCCAGAAATATTAAACAAGCAAAATACTATTTCGAAAAAGCGCATTATCTAGATCCTCAGAATCTAACTGTTTTGAAAATACTTTCCAAGCTATATTATTCAGAAAAAAATTATGAACTTGCCTTAGAATATTCCACGCGAGTTAATAAAATCGATCCATCAGCTATTGATTATTTGTTCATCCAAGCTAAGTCTCTAAAAAAATTAGGACTTATAAAATCTGCAATTGATACCGCAGAAAGGCTGCGTCTTAGAGAACCGCAAAATCCGAACTACAAAGATTTTCTAATATCTTTATACAATACCTCCTATATCAGACCTAATCCGATCAGTAAATCATCTAATTTGAAGGCTGCCTGAATTGATCAATCATTCTAATTAAAATTGTTGATCAAGTTTTTATAAAGATTTGAATTCTAAATTGGATTACTGATTCAGATTAAAGCTTGCCGAATAAGGATCATTGTTTATTAAGTAAGCATGATCCCAAGACTACTTAGTTTTATTTGTTTTGCCATTGTAATAATTTCAGGTATTCCAATTCTCCATGCAAAAGAGTCCATAAGTGTACAAAATGTTCTTGATTTAGATTCAGTAGTTGATCTTGGAGGTCTAGAACAGGATTCAAATTGGTACATAACAAAAGACCGATTTTCAATAGAAACTTTAGAGAAAAATTTACCATCAAATTCCAGTAACACAGTTGAATGGAGAAAATACAATCCCCCCTCTAGCCTTTTCAATTTATATCCGGACTGGGCAGGTAATCGCAATTTTACTGCTGTAAAATTGATTCATTTACCTGCTAAGTGGGAAGCTCCACATATTTCCATAAGACTTGGTATTATTTCCGATCGTGATAAACTGTATATTAATGGAAATTACATTGGTGGAATGGGTGAATTTGGTTCGGAATATCCTCAAGCCTATGATCGCATTAGGATTTATAAAATTCCCAATTCTGTTCTAAAACCAGATTCCGTTAATACTATCTTAGTCGAGTTGGAAACTTTTTTTGAAATTTCTGGTGGAATGGAGCAAGATCGTTTAGAGATAGGACCAAGTGAGATTCTAGAAAAAACTTTCTTCCGAGATGAATATGTAAAACTTCTTTTATTGATGATTTATCTAACCGTTGGAATGTATTTCCTATTTTTGTTTCTACGCCGAAGGAAAGATTCAGAAAACTTGTATTTCGCACTCTTTACATTTTCATTAGTCATATATCAATTTCTAAGAAACCAAATGAAATACGAACTTGGTATAGATTTTTATGTTATGAAAAAAGCTGAATATTTAGTTCTTCTCTTATTGATCCCATTGATTTTCCACTTTCTAAGGACTTTCTTCCAATACAAATACCATTGGTTTTATAAATGCACCGATTTAATTCTGTTTGGTGTTTTCGTTAGTATATCAATATCTTCTAATGTAATATTTTATGATCTTGTAAATAGAAATGTTGTTCAACCAGTCTGGGTTTTATATATCATTGGAACTTTTTATATCCTTATAGCTAAATCAATAAAAAAAGATTTAGATGCGATGCTGATTTTGGGTGGATTTTTCTTTCTAGTAATAGCAGCAATTTTGGATGTATTAAGTACGAGAAATATTATTGTTTTTCCTAGAATGGTTGGATATGCTTTTATTTTCTTAATTCTTAGTATTGCAATAATCCTTGCAAATCGATTTGTAAGACTGAATAGCCAAGTTGAAGAATTGAATGCAAATCTCGAACAAAAAGTAGTTGAGAGAACAGAACAATTGAATCAAACGTTAGGTGAAGTTCAGAAATTAAAAGTACAACAAGACGGTGACTATTTTTTAACATCGTTACTTCTCAATCCTTTAATCACAAACCAAACTGTAAGTGATAAGATCAATATTGAATTTTTTACTCAGCAGAAAAAGACTTTCGAATTCAAAGGAAAAACTCATGAAATCGGTGGGGATATAAGTATTTCATCGAACCTTCAACTAAAAGGCAAGCAATACACAGTCTTTATCAATGGTGACGCTATGGGTAAATCCATTCAAGGAGCAGGAGGTGCCCTAGTTCTTGGTGTTGTGTTCAATGCAGTCTTAACAAGATCGAATTCCGAATCCAATAAGAATCGTCATCCTGAAACTTGGATCAAAGAAACATTTATCGATCTACAAAGAATTTATGAAAGCTTCAACGGCTCAATGCTCGTTTCCATTGTATTAGGATTGATTGAAGAAGATACTGGTCTTTTGTATTATATCAATGCAGAACATCCTTGGAGTGTGCTCTATCGAGATGGAAAAGCAAGTTTTTTAGAAAATGAGCTTGTCCTTAGGAAATTAGGTTTTCCTGGAAATGATTTTAATTTCTTTGTCAAAACTTTTCAACTGATGCCAGATGATGTGATCTTCGTTGGATCGGACGGTAGAGACGATATACTTCTTGGATATGACGAAGAAGGACATCGTATCATCAATGAAGATGAAAATATATTTGTAGATGTTGTTGAAAAATCCAGAGGCGATTTATCAATAATAGTAAAAAAATTAGAGACAATGGGTCAATATACGGATGATATCACCTTACTCAGAATTGCTTATTCTGCTTCAGACATAACTCATGCATCAGAATCGAATTCAAATTTCCGAACAGAAATTGAACAAAGTAAAGAACTTATAAAGAAAGGAAAATATGAAGAAACTATTTCTTACCTAGAAAACCAAACGGGAAGCAATAGTACAGAGAATGAAACAATCGCAAGCTTACTCGGACAAACGTATTTCAAACTGAAAAATTGGGAAAATGCTTATTCTAATCTAGAAATCGCATTGGATAAAAAGCCGTCCAATACGGAATTGCTATTTTATGCTTCTTACTCAGCCAAAATGATAGGGAAATTTGCGAAAGCTATGGAATACGGCGAGCGATCCTATATAAGAGAACCAAATAACACCAAAAATACGGTAAATTTGGCTGATATCTATATCAAGTTATCGCAATTATCTAAAGCGGAATTTCTCATAGACAGAATTCTTGCTGAAGATCCTGAGAATAGAAATGCCCTCATTTTAAAAAACAAATTGGAAACCAAACAAGTTTAGTAAAATTAGTTCTAACTCAAGAAGATATAGAAAAGAACGATGCTTCCAAGAATGATACGATAGTAACCAAAAATATTAAAGTTATAACGCCTAACATAGTCAATAAACCATCGAATGATGAAGACACATAGAACAAAAGATATAAAACTACCGACAAAAAGGATTAGTAATTTCTCAGAATCCAAAATATGTCGATGTTTCCAAAGTTTATAAATTCCAGCTGCAACCAAAACAGGAACCGCAAGAAAGAAACTATATTCTGCTGCCTTCTGTCTGCTCAGCCCGAGTGATCGACCGGCAATAATGGTTGCTAGTGATCGGGATACTCCAGGAATTAGAGCGATGCATTGCACAATACCAATTACAAAACTTTGTCTAATTGTTAAAGTATCTTGATGGGAAGTATGCTCTGGGTTAGATTCATTTTGATTATTTTTTTTGAAATATATTTCTTGAAATAGAATCACAAAGCCACCGAGAAGCCAAGCAAGTCCAAGAATCCCTAGGAGATTCTCACCTGATTTAATTCCATCCAATAGATTCCTAAATAGAAAACCAATTGCCATGATTGGAAGACTTCCAATCAAAAGTGAAAGCAAAAATTTGAATCCACTGTCATCTTTTGAAGAGCGAGTGAAAAATAAAAAGCAAGCAACCGTTTCTTTTTTAAACCTTGCAAAGTATAAATAGATTACACTAAGTATAGCGCCACTCTGAATGAATATATCAAATAAGTCTTCGAAGTCTTCTCGATTGGATTCAAATCCAACGAAAGGAAAAAAGTTTGCAAATAAAAATAAATGACCTGTAGAAGATACAGGTAAGAATTCTGTAATCGCTTCGAGGACTGCTCGAAGCGTTGCATTTAAATAATCACTCATGAGAGGGAAATTAAACTAAGAATAGAATTAAGGTTTTGGTTCTTCTTTTGAATCCGAATCTTTAGAATCACTGGATTCTTCTTTAGAATCAACCTTATCCATACCTGGCAAAGATTCAGAAGCAAGATACGCATCCAAGTCGAATTTTTCGTTATGTTTTATAGAAACTCCTTCTTTGATACGTTCCATAACTTTAGGGAGAACTTCTTGAGACTTATTTCTCTTAATGGTTCCACGTCCTAACATAACGCATTTGTCAATTGGCATTGCAGCAAGCTGTGCATTCTGTCCACGCAACCTTGCACATTCAGCTTTTGCTTCATCTTCAGTAATCTTAATTCTTTTCTCGACTTGTTCTTGAATGTACAATTGCGTAATAGTTTGCATTTGAACTTGCTCAAGAATCTCTTTTATGTCTTGTCGAGATGTAAATCCAGATTTTTCTGCAGCGAGCTTAGTCATAAGCATCTGTCTATAATTGTCATAAAAATTCTTTTTTTGAAACTGATAATTCAAAGCTTGAAATTGCTCAGGCACTTCATCGATATCTTTTGATATGAATTCAAGCAAATTTTTCTTCTCAATGTTTTGCATACGACTCATTGTTTCGATTGCGGCTTCGTATGAACTTTCGAATCGTTTCACAGTGATTTTTTCACCATTCAGAGATTCAATCAATTCTGAATTGTCACCGCAGTTAAGGAAAGAGAGGAATAGTAGGGAGCTGATTATTAATTTTTTCATTGTAAAAGCCTATTTTTGATTACTTTTTAAGATTTGGAAGGATTGTCCATAACGTTTTTAGTTTTTTTCCTTGGTTGAACTTGAATCAATAGATTAAAAAGTTTTGATAATTTTTCTTCTTCATTCTTCGCATTGTGTTTATATCTAAGAATACTTGGTTCGCTTGGAGAAATATTTAAACCAGGTGTCTTAGAGATCAAATTTACAACAGAACTAGCATCACCTTTAAACTCGAGTCCTGACTTAATCCGTATTTCATCACCGGCTTCCGACAGTGATTCAAAACCAAGACTAGAAGCAACAGTACGAATTCTTTCTAAAAGTAAGAAAGTTTTAGCAATCGTTTTAGGTTCTCCAAATCGATCAATCAATTCCATTTCTACTTCTTCCAACTCTTCAAGACTGACACATCCTTCAAACTTCTTATAGAATTCAATTTTCTGTCGATTATCAGGGATATAATCATCGGGAAGGAAAAAGTTAGTGCTCAGGTTGATTGAAGTTCTAATCTCAACTTCAATCTCTTCTCCTTTAACGCGCGCTATAGCTTCATCAAGCATTTTAACATAGAGATCAAATCCTACTTCAATGATATCGCCCGATTGTTCAGAACCTAGTAAATTACCCGCACCACGTATTTCTAGGTCTCGCATTGCTACTTTAAATCCAGATCCAAGTTCTTGGTATTCATAGATTGTATTCAATCTTTTCTCAGCGACTTCAGTCATTACTCGTCCTGGAGGGTGAAATAGATATGCATAAGCCTTTTTATCACTACGTCCTACTCTTCCTCTAATCTGATAAAGCTGTGAGAGTCCAAATGTATCAGCTCTTTTGATTATCAAAGTATTTACATTCGGCATGTCGATTCCAGACTCGATAATCGTAGTTGTAACTAGTATATCATAATTTTTATTATAGAAATCCATTAAAATTTCTTCAATCGAATCATCATCCATTTGTCCATGCAATATCCCAACTGATAATTCAGGCAAAAGGTCCGTTAAATACTTCGCTTCCGATTCAATACTCTCCACTCGATTGTAAAGATAGAAAACCTGCCCTCCCCGTTCTATCTCCCTTCGAATTGCCTTAATCAAAACTTCTTCACTTTCCTCCATCACATAAGTCTCAACTGTCTGCCGATTTTTAGGTGGTGTAGAAATTATAGAAAGATCGCGTATTCCAGTCAGTGCCATATGTAGAGTTCTCGGAATTGGAGTTGCTGTTAAAGTTAAAACATCTACCATATGTTTGAATTTTTTAATGGTTTCTTTATGATTCACACCAAACTTCTGTTCTTCGTCAATGATTAACAAACCGAGATTTTTTGGTTTCATGCGACTGCTCAAAACTGCATGCGTTCCAATCAAAATATCCAATTCACCTTTTGAAAAATCTTCTAAAGATTTTTTTATTTCGGATGCCGTTTTGAATCGCGAAATATAACCCACTTTAATTGGATAGCTCGCGTATCTTTCCGAAAACGTATTAAAATGTTGCAATGAAAGTATCGTTGTCGGACTCATAAGTAGAACTTGCTTACCAGCCATGATAACTTTAAACGCAGCACGAATCGCAACTTCTGTTTTGCCGTAGCCAACATCACCGCAGACCAAACGATCCATAGGTTTAGTATTTTCCAAATCCGACTTTACTGCCTCAATTGCAGATAACTGATCCGGTGTTTCTTCATACTCGAAATCAGCCTCAAACTCTTCTTGCCAAATGGTATCTGGTGGAAATGCGTAGCCTTTGTATTTCAAACGATTCGCATACATACGAACTAAATCTTCTGCTAACTTTTCAATTGATTCGCGAACTCGCTCCTTGGTTTTTTTCCAATTATTCTTGCCAAGTGAATCAAGTCGAGGATGCTCTGTTCCTCCCACATAACGCTGAACTAATGATATCTGATCCAGTGGAACAAAAAGGCTTGCACTTCCAGAATATTCTAATTTAATATAGTCACGCTGTTTACCATCAGCTGTAACTCGTTCAATCGTTTTGAAGCGGCCGACACCATGATTTATGTGTACAACATAATCACCCTCTTTCAAATCTAAGAAAGATTCAATAGCACGAGATGGGGCTTTTTTATACCGAGTTTTTCTTTTGTATTTGCGTCCAAAAATATCGTTTTCTGTAAAAACAATCAATTTATCATCAGGCAATTCAAATCCACGACCCAATTCAGACAATACCAACAAAAATCTAGAGGAATTGTTATCTTCAATGCTGATAAGCTTTGGTTCCTCATTGCCTGGATTCAATCTTTTGATGCCATGGGTTGAAAATAAAGATTCTAAACGATCTGTTTGCTGTATAAATGAAGATGTTATGAGTATTTTTGAACCATCCTCATCAGCTAATACTGATTCGATGGTTTCTCGTGCTTCCCTAATCTTACCTTTGAATTCAACAGTGGGTTTTGCATTTATAATGATGGAATCTTCTTTTCCTTCTGGTGGAGGTAACCTGTGAAAACGAATTGAAGGCTTTTTTTTGTCAGTCAAAACAGAGAATTCTTCTTCAAATGAAAGCAATTGCTCTGGCGAACACGCAAGACTATGCTCTTTCTTCTTTTCATACAAAGTTTTCATTTCTCTTTCCAATTGAAAGGCTCGCTCTTGTAAAACTTCGAAATTGGAAGCAAGTATAATTGGTTTGTCTTTTTTAAAATAGCTCAAAAGTCCAGTATTCTTTCGAATTAACGGAATCAATTCTTCAACGACCAAAAGAGTTTCTTCAGGTTTTTTTAAATTACTCTCTGAATTTAGAATATTATAATACTCTTTTTTTTCATTCTCAGATAGAATATATTCGTCAGCAGGAAGAATCGTAACAGAAGGAATTTGGCCTAATGATCGCTGTGTCAATGGATCAAAAGCTTTGATATCTTCAAGAGTATCTCCGAAAAAGTCCAATCTAATCGGATCTCTTGAATGAGAAGGGAAAATATCAACAATCCCACCTTTTACAGAAAAAGTTCCGAAATGATCACAAATTGTTCTACGTTCATAACCAAGTCGAACCAGATCTCGGAGTAAGTTCTCTTGCTCATATTCCTGATTTGGAACAAATTCAATCGTGCGTGAGAAGACATCTTCATGTTTTGGGACTGATTGAAGTAATGCAGTCACGCTTCCAATAAATAAAGAAGGTATTCCTGATAAAATTCTATTCAGAGCAAGAACTCTGTCTCTTTTGATATCTGGTGGAACATGAGCCCATTCATAAGGTATTGTCTCAGATCCAGGAAAATAATAAACTTCCTCTTGATCAATATAGCTAATCATTTCTCGATAATAAGCTTCCGCTTCAAAATTTGTTGGAAGAATAATTATAAGGGATTTGTTTTCTAATGCTTTGTAAAGGATCGCCGCTTGAAGTGATGAAGCCGCATCAGTCACTGAGTAAAAATCTAAACTTTTATTTTGATTTTCCTTTAATTTCGTTTTTAGTTGAGGAATGTATTTTTGAATTATCGTTTGCAAACTTAATTTTGAACCACTATATTATCTATCAATCGAACCTTTCCAGCAAATACTGCAATCGCAATAAGAGAATCGCCTTGCAGATCTTCTTTTGTTTCGAAAGAAATTGGATCGACAATTTCTAAATAATCAATTTTTAACAAAGTACTGCTATTGATCACATCACTTAGGATTTCAATTAAAGTATTAGGATTTTTTTCTCCTTCCATAATCAATTTCCCACCTAACTTAAGTGTGCGAGGAATAAGTTCTGCTGCATTTCTTTCTCGATCGGACATTTTTACATTCCGAGAACTCATAGCAAGTCCATCTTCTTCTCTAATCGTATCAACTCCAATCACTTGAATCGGAAAAGATAGATCTTCTACGAATTGATGAATGATTCTAAACTGTTGATAATCCTTTTTACCAAATATAGCAACATCTGGTTGAACTAAGTTAAACAATTTACCAACAACAACCAAGACGCCTTCAAAATGTCCCGGCCTTGTTTTGCCGCATAATTTATCCATAAGTCTAGGAAATTGAATCAAAAGATTGGGAATACCTTGAGGATAAATCGTATCGGCTGAAGGAAGGAATAAAATATCCACATTCGCTTGAATGCATTTTTCTGTATCGCCTTCTAAATCAACTGGGTATGTTTTCAAATCTTCAGGATTATTAAACTGCAATGGATTAACAAAAATACTAACTACAACTATATCTGCATATTTCTTAGCTTCTTCGATCAGACTAATATGCCCTGCATGCAAAAAACCCATGGTCGGAACAAATGCAATCTTTTGACCCAGTTTTTTATATCCCATTGACAGGCTCAAAATTTCTTCAGAAGAATTAACGATCTTCATATTTATTATTTATGGTCCATTTCTAAGATTTGTTACGAAGATAAACTGAATGTCCATGTTCTTCTTCAAGTCCTTCCGATTCACTCATCAGTTTTACATGAGGATAGAGTTTTGGTATTGTTTCTTTGCGAATTTCTTGATACGTTATTCTCTTTAGAAAATGCTCTACTCCCAAAGAAGAGAACAATCGTGCCCCACCTGCAGTTGGAAGAATATGATTGGTTCCACTTATATAATCACCCATAGCAACTGGTGAATAATGACCTAAGAAAACGGATCCTGCATGTTGAACTGATTCGAAAATTTTATTTGGATCTTTTGTCATAATTTCTAAATGTTCTGGCGCATAGAAATTTGAAAAAGCAACACAATCTTCCATATCATTTACTTTTAACAAGAAGCTATTCTTCTCAATTGCTGTTTTTTTAATATTCAATCGTTTGGTTCTAGTCTCAAATGCAATTTCAATTTCTTTTTCTACAGCATCCAATAATTGTGCAGAGGGCGAGATCAATATTGCAACTGAATCCTCACCGTGTTCAGCTTGTGAGAGCAGATCACAAGCAACCCACTCCGGATTTGCAGTATCATCAGCTATGATTAGTACTTCACTTGGACCGGCCGGGCTCTCAATTCCGATAATACCCAAACCCGATAAATAGGTTTTGGCAGCAGCTACAAATGCATTGCCTGGTCCTACGATAAATTCAGATTTGCTAATAGACTCAGTTCCATATGCGCAAGCAGCAATTGCCTGAGATCCACCGACTGTAATTATTCTATCAATTCCAGCAAGTTTTGCCACATAACCAATAATTGGCGGAATTCCATCTTTCTGAGGAGGTGTTGCAAGTTGGATATTCTTTACACCAGCAAGTTTTGCTGGAATCGCTCCCATAAGAATTGACGAAGGATACAATGCTTTACCACCGGGAGCATAAACAGTTACAGAATCGATCGCAGTGTATTTGATTCCAAGTCGATTGCCTGCCACTTGCTTTTCCCAATTCTTGGGAATTTGGTTTTTATGGAATTCTTCAATATTATTTTTTGCAATTAGAAAGGCTTCTTTCAAGTCCTCAGGAATTCCATTCTGTTCAATCTCGTTTGGATCCCATACAAATTTTTCAGGTACCCAGCCATCAAATTTCGAAGTATATTCTCGAACGGCAGAATCCCCATATTTTTTTACATTATCTAATATTGGTAAAATAAGTTTAATGGTTTCGGATAAATCGTCTTTTGCCCGAGAAATGATATCACTAAAGGTTTCAGGCTTTCTTAAATCGATGGAACGTTTCTGAATCCCCATAGAATCCAGATTTTGATTTTAAACCACAACAACAAGCTTTTTACAATCTAAAAGCGCATGAAGATCTCAAGATGGTTATAAGTTTCAGCGGTTGAAGGCTCAAAATTGCTAGCTCTTCGAATCACTGAATTTGCTCTAATTTCCATCTGTTCACTAACTTTGAATCCTTTGTTTTCGTTCACTGCAACATTTCTTCGCACAGACAGAAATGCATCTACAATGTTATAAAGGGCAAAAAGTCCAACAGCGCCCGCTCCAATTTTTATTTGGTCCAGTCGAGATCTAGCAGCCTCATATTTCGCAACAGATTCTTGATTGTTATAAAGAAATAACAAATCATTTGAACTAGTCGATGTTAGTATAAATCCAAATTGAACAGCTTCATAGTATTCCTTTCTTGCGCCTAGAAAATCTTGGTATGACTTTGCATAAACACCAACAGCTGCAAGTAAAACAATAGGATAGGTGTATAACTTCCAAGACTTGTCATCAATATATTCTTGACCCCAGCCTGGAAGAATTGTAGATCTCCACATTGTACTCCAATAAGGTGTGTCATAATAATCTGGAGGAATCTCATTATTATTGATTCGAGCTTGCCTTTGGGCAATTTTCTCAGCTTGTTCTTTATCTCTTCCAAGAATAAAATTTCTCTGATTGACTGCGATTTTCTTTTTCGGATTCTCTAATATAAGGTCATATGCCCCAGTTTCAGGGAAGTCTTCAATTTTAAAATCTGCCTTTGCAGTTTTTCCATCTTTGCTAATTTCTACTTTAACGGGAGTTATAACTTTACCATCTTTCTTAAGATAGACTTTCATATTATCCATGAAATCATTACCAGAAATTTCTAGTCTTTTCAATGTCTCGTCTTTACCAGCGCTATACACTTTCCGGTCATTGAGAATTGGCAACCTAGTCTGAACGACCTCAAATGGTTTCCAGTCCGTATAGCCCTCCACTTTACCGAACTTATTGATCACACCAACCCTATGTTCATAGATCCCTGGTTCTACGTTGGCAAGTTCATAATTACTGACCGATGTTTTCTCACTCAAAAAAACTTTTCCAGACTTGGTTCTTGCTTCTACAATATAGCCTAACGCTCCGGGGATTGCTTCCCAACGAAGATTTACATCCGAAGGTGCCGAATCTTGAGCATTCAATCCTAACGAATAGGATAACAGTAATAATGTGAAAAGTATTTTTATTTTATTCCACATATACTTTCTCCGGAGAAAGAATCTTTGTTTGAATGCCAGTGGTTAGAGTAATAAAGAATTCTGCCTTTTCGGATAGAGACTCTGTGGAAGTTCCATCTGGATTTTTTAAGAATGTTTTGACTTCCCAACGGAACTTACCTTGGTTCAATTTAGTAAGATCACGCATTTCGTATCGAGTTTCACGAGTTTTAATAGAGAATACCTCTCGCTCACGTAAACCCGTCGTATCAAATAATTGCACCATATATCCATCTGAATCTGTTACATTTGACCATTGAAAAACCAAACTATCCCGCGTTGTCATATCAACAGTTTGATTTCTTGCAGGAAAATTCAACTTCGGTGGAAGAACTTTCGTTACTGTCGTGAATGAAAAAATCGAAGAAAGCGTTTTCTGAGAATTTCCCTCCCAATTCAATCTCCAATAGTAAGTTCCAGGTTTAGGAAGATTCACCACTTGAGACAAACCACTTACTTCTTTCGAAATAACAGGATTCTCGAAACTTGGTTTATTGCTTATTTCCAGCAGAGTTTTGCCAGACTTGGGCAGTGCTTTCCAGCTAAAAGTCATAGTTCCATTTTCTGGAAAATCTTCACGTGCGCGGTCCGATGGTCTAACAAGCGATAGCTGAACTCCTTCTGTAATGTTAAAAGAATAAATATTGGACGCTTTGTTATCCGATCCAGATTTAGCTGTCCCTACGATTTTCCAATAATATTTACCTGGAGCTATGTCATTTTTCCATTTAAAATAATTTGTCTTAACTGTCTCAGTTAAAATTGGATTTGAGATATTGGGATCATTTCCAACTGTTAGAGTAAACGAAGCATAATCTTTATTGTCCTTCCAAGCAAAAAACAGTCCAGTCTCAGGAACCGCAATTTTTTCGATGGATTTGCCATTCTGTGGATCTAGTAATTGAGGGGCTTCCACCTCAGTCTTAATCCCGATAGAAAAACTCCCAATTTCGCTAACTATATCTTTCTGATCTTGAAGTGAAGACTTACCAGTTATTCTAAAAAAATAAGTTCCTACTTCTAAATCATTGAATGCGATGGAATTATTTCTTGTTTCTTTCGTTGCCAGTGCACTTGCAAAGCTACGATCCTTTGCAATTTCTACTTTATAAGAATTGGCAAGATCGATTTTGGACCAAGAAAATGAAACAGGAGGAATCGATGAACCTTGAAGATAAGAAATTACTTGACCAGAAGTTGGTGTAAAAATTCGAATATTCTCAGTTTTTAATAATGTAAAACGAGAAGTAGCAGTAGATTCATCTATACCTTTCTCTTTATATTTCAATCTCCAATAATAAGAGCCTGGAACTAAATCTGTTTCAAAACTAGATTGCTTGAGATCAGCCTTTTTTATGATTCTACGAAACCCAATATCGGATGCAATTTCTATAGAAACTGGAAGATTCTTTTTCGATTCATCCGATGACCAAGAAAATTTTACTCTTTGTGATTTGCCTGGAATTGAGCTAATAGATCGATCCGAAGGAGTCAATAACTTATAATTTTGGTTTTTGACAGATAGACCTGAGTCACTAATTTTAGCTGTCTGATCTTCAGATACAGTTTGCTCTTGATCACCACTCAGAATTTTCGAAGTACCTGATCCAACTTTGATATTGAGTGAATCTCCTGTTTTATCCATTGATAACTCACCAGATCCAACTTTTATCGTGCTGTCTCCGGTCTGAATACTGATTGCAGAATCACCTGCTGCTCCTTTACGATCCGCGGACACAGTTCCATAAGCAAAATTCAAATTGTAATTTTTGTCAGAAAAATCTACGAAGATCATAGAATTCTCACCAATTTGAATTTCGGTTCCATCTTCCAAAGTTAGAACCGCATCACTGCTTTTTTCTGTACGGATTGTATCTTTATTTCTAATCTCTGTTGAAGTTGTAATTGATTCCCAGATAACTTCATTATCATATTTTCTTTGAATAGTTCTGGTTTTAAAAGTTAGGATTCCAATTGTCGGATTGTCTCCCGCTTCAATTTTTTGAGTAAAACTCAAATAAAGTAAAAACGAAAAAATTCCTGCCACAACTAGAAGAATCGGAACTGTGACGGCTGTTTTATTTAGAAATCTCATGAATGATTACTTGGTTGTCCGAGTAAATACTCCATCCCAATCTTCTTGCGGAGGATTCGATTTATAGTCCAGGCATCGGTCTAAAATCATTTTGGCAGATTTGTCTTTGGAACCTTTTGCTCGGGAAACATCTTCAAATTTTTTAATTGCTGAATCCCATTGCCGACTTAGATACAAACTAAAACCCTCTTCATAGAGTCCCACAAATTCTTTTTGCGAACTAGTTGCTAATGTCTCAAAATTTACCAATTCATACACTTTCACTGGTTCGTTTTTACCTTTAACACGTACAAGATCCAAAAGTCTGGTAAACATTTCTCCTTGAACCATTGCAACTGTTTTCTCAGCTATCATTATGTTTACACCATAGTCTTTGCCCGCAGCTTCAAGGCGAGCAGCCAAGTTCACAGTGTCACCCATCATAGTATAAGATGCTAAGGCGTCTGTTCCCATGAATCCTACTTTTGCTGGACCCGTATTCAAACCAATCCGAGCATCCATAATCTGTGCTTCCTTAGAATAGAGATTATTTTTTTGCCAATACGCTCGCAAATCTGCTAGTTTGATAACCATTTCAAGGGACGCCTTACAAGCCTTAAATGCATGCTTTTCAACTTCGACCGGAGCGCCAAAAATTCCAACAATAGCATCTCCAATGTATTTATCCAAAACTCCTTCATTTTCCTTAAGAAGTATTGTCATCGCAGATAAATATTCATTCAGCAAGGATGCCAATTCAACAGAAGTCAACTGTTCCGAAATTGTGGAGAAACCTGCAACATCACTAAAAAAAGCAGTAATCTCTGCCTCTTTACCGCGCTTCAAGGCAGCTAAGTCGACCATTGCTTCCTTAACCACCACTGGATCGATCATAGATCCAAGAATGCTTTTTACTTTTTCCCTTTCTTCTAGACCCTCACCCATTGTAATAAAGTAGCTAGTCAAAAGTCCCACTTCATCTTTGGTTGTTGGTTTGATTCCCATGCGAAAGTTTCCTTTTGCAATTTCCAGAGTCGCATGAAGCAACGTTAGAATTGGTCGACTAAGAGACTTTGCAAAAAAGAATACAATAACGAGCGCTAAACACAAAGATATAATCAAGATATAAATATTTCTTTCTTGAATTCGATAGACAGCTTGGAAGGCTTTATCTTCTGATACGATGGATACAATTCCTGCATCGCCAAATCCTATTTTCTGATAAGAACCCATAAAAGGTCGACCTTCCGGGCTTTTGTATCGTATCTGACCTTGATCCACCTGACTTGCAAGCATTGCCTTTACAATTGGGGAATCAAGAAAGCTAGTTGATGAAAGAATCACTTCTTCGACCGGATGGGCAATTACTCTGCCTTCATCATTGACCATAAAGGTTGTGATGATTCCTTTATTCGTAAATGCTGATGCGATTTTATCCAGCTTTACCATTACAACGAGAATTTTTGGAATACCCGATTCTTGGTTGGTAGGAACAGCCAAGATAAAAGACTGAACAGAAAAACCAGGAGTTGAGTTGATGATCAGTGGCTTCCCTGTAAGTGCCTTTTCAATAGCTTCTGAATTTCTCAAAATATTTTGAGCAACGTCATCTTCAGATAAACCTATTTCAATCAAGCTTTCTTCATTAAAAAACTTCTGATCAGCAACCAAACCTGCATCGGATTTTCGCATCAAACCGACAAAGAGAAAATCTTTGTCCGACTGAAAAAACAATTCATTGATAAATCGTTTATCTTCTGCCGTAAGATTCGTACGAATCATATTGGCTATAAGCTGCTCAGCCTTTGTTACAATACCTTGGATGTCGGAAGAAACTTTTAATCCAACAAGATCAACCAAGGCAAGATTGTTCTCTTGAACACGAGTCTCCGAATCTTGCTTGAAGAAGTAAGTTGCAATACCAATAATTATGGAAACCGTTATTGCAAGTATCAAAGAAATGATTCCCATCATCTTCACTTGTATAGAGAATTTTGTTTTGTTCCCTGCTGCCGAATCTTGAATTTGACTCGGAGACTCAGCCTTCACATGTTCAATCTTAGATTCTGGGCTTGAGTCTTTTGCAATAGATGAATTGGATGAAATATCCGAATTGTTTTGAGATTTTACCGCAACAGTATTTTGTTCTTTTGAGGAATCTTTTGATTCTGGTTGCTTGGGTGTTTGCTCATTTTTTGGAGCGATCGTTGGCAGAGAATTTTCTTTATTTTGGATATTCGAATTGCTTGTATTCGGTGATTGCGCATTCGTATTTACAGCAGAAATATTCCCATTGGATGATTCTTTAGCTTGATCGGAATCCTGGTCTGTTTTTATTTCTTTTAGATTGCCAGTCTTAATGCTCCCCGTTGTGTAGCTTCCACTGATTGACTCGGGGGAATTGTTTGACTGAGTCGCAGATTGCTTGGGTTCGAGCTTTGGTTTATCTAAGGAATGAGCAACATAGGCTACTGTTCCTTCTTCCTTCAGTTTTTCTGAGGAGGCTGAGATTGGATGTGTCGTGATAGAATTTTTGCCAGATAGAGATCTTAGGCTTTTAAAAACCTGGAATCCAATTTCTAGAAATTCTTTTTTCCAGTCGGAAAATGGTCTTCCAAAAATCTGATCCGGCAAACCTAACTCTCGTTCGTTGATCTGCGAGTAATTGCCAAGGATAATAAGTGCAAAAATCTCACGAACTCTTTCCTCATATTCAGGAGGATAGAAAACAACTAGATTAGCCGAAGACAAGACTTGAATCAAATCTCTACCAATCTGTTTTACAGAATTTAAAAAATCAGCTGAAGAAGGATCTGGAAAATAAAATGACAAACTTGGAACGCTTTGAATTGCATCGGAGGATTTGAATTGATAGACAGTTGATCCATCTTCTATTCTTTTGCCTAAAAAATATGTTGCGAACTGAACTCTTCTACGAATAGAATCATCTTGGGATATGTTTTTACCCTCAGGTTCGAGGAAAACCAATGAACCAGAGGTTCCTAAAGGTATGTAGAGATTGGTTAAATTCATCTATTATTTAATTCGACTAGTTTCACTTAGAATAACAGCCTAAAATGCAATATTTCTCAGGAAAGTTCCAATGAAAATCCTTTCTTTCAACTGCAATGGTATTCGAGCATCCTTAAAAAAAGGATTAGCCTCCTTTATAGAAGAAGAAAATCCCGATATTTTCTGTCTTCAAGAAACAAAAGCATCCCCAGACCAATGCTCTCCAGAAATCTGGAAAGAACTTGGTTATACAGGTTATCACCATACCGCAATGAAGCCTGGCTACAGCAGCGTTGCCATATTCACTAAATCCAAACCCAAATCAATAAAAATTGGAATCGATCATGATTTCTTCGACCAGGAAGGGAGATCTGTAGGACTCGATTTTGGCAAATTCTATATTTGGAATGTATATTTTCCATCTGGAATTTCTGGTCAGGAGAGACAGGATCGCAAGATGGAATTTCTTGACTATTTCCAGAATTATTCAAAAGAATTGTGCAATAAATATAAAAAAATTCTACTATGTGGAGATGTAAATATTGCAAACCATGAAATAGATATTCACAATCCAAAAGGAAATGCAAAAAATAGTGGATTTCTTCCAGAAGAAAGAAAGTGGCTTACTGATTTTCTTGATTCTGGTTGGGTGGATAGCTTTCGATATAAAAATCCCGAAATTGTAAAATACTCATGGTGGACTTATAGATTCAATGCGCGGTCAAATAATAAAGGTTGGAGAATCGATTATTTTTTCGTAACGGATAATTTGAAATCTAAAATTCAAGAAGCCAATATTTTGACTCAATTCGAAGCATCCGATCATGCACCGATCTTACTTGAAATGAAAATTTAAGTTTACAAGAGTTTCTACTTCTTTCAATCTTCGTTTGTGAAAACATTATTAATTTCAATTAGCCTATTTGCCCTCCTTGGTTCTTGTTCTGCATTAGAAAAAATGCAAGGTATGGTTCCAAAGCCTCAGTATCAATTTCAATCTTTGAATATCAAAAATATCAATCTCTCTGAAATTACCCTGCAAATGGTAGGATCGATCAAAAACCCCTATGGTGTAAGCCTTCCAAAATCACTTGTTGGAGTGGATCTTCTCATCGAAGGCAATCGGCTTACTCATATTGATACCGATCTAGGGGCGATTGAAGGCAAAGCAACCAAAACTGTGCCAATGGATATAAAATTAAAATATTCGGATCTTCTTAAATTTTATAAGAATTTTCCCAAAAAAGAACTATTGAATTTTCAAATGAAGGGAGATTTAGAACTGCCAATTCCCGCAAACTACCAAATCGCAGGTGCAAGTTCTGTAAAATTTCCAATTGATCAATCCAAAGAAATCCCAGCTGTACTGCCCGATGTAGAGATACGAAACTTTTCACTCAAGAAACCTGACCTAACTACAATTGCAACTCAAGCTGCAACGGGGATATTTGATAAAATCGTAGGAACCAATTCTAAAGACAATTCACCCGGACTCGAGGCTAATTTTGATTTAGCATTCACCAATAAAACTGCTGCGAAATTACTTATGAATCAATTAAAATTTGATTTGGAGTTGGAAGGACAGAAATTTCTTGCAGGAAGTCCAACGGAAATCGTTCAAGTTGGTGATACAAATATCGTCAAAATCAAAACAATGGTTCCTTTGTTTGAAGCGGGAACTTCGCTTTACAGTGCCTACACTAAAAGATCTGCGAACTACAAGATAACAGGAATTAGTGGACTATCTTTTCCGAGTATAGATAAGGCTACGATTCCATTCAATTACGATAAATTGGGTAAACTTTCTTGGCGTTAAACTATTGAATTTTCTTTTTTTAATTCTTAAGTTTTCATTCACGACCTAATCGCTCTTGAAGTTCTTCTTCTAGAGCGCATTTAGGATATCCACCTGCGGGTAAATGGGTTCCGATATAACCAAATGGATCTTGCGTTGCAATAACATTTATATCCCAACCACTCACAATCAATGGGCATTCAAATTTACTATTTTTACAAAGGATCTGAGCACTTTTTGGTTTGGGATAAGCCCACGCCGATTTAGGAAATCTGCATTTGTTTTCAACATCCGAAATGATTCGAATTCGCTGAATCACTGTATCAAACATTTTGAATTGAGATATCATCGGATCTGCGATATCTTTTCGGAAGTAACCTTTTTCCGTATTGTATGTGAACATAACCAATAGCTTCTCAGAAACCTGATTCTTATCCGTCGTCGACTTAAGGTTTTCCATAATATAGCGACCGATCCGAAGCGCTTCGGTTGCAAATTCGGCAGATTTTTCTCCTGCACCTTCATCACCTTCTTCATTCTCTGATGTTACGGAATCACCCGTTGCATTGGTCGTTAATATTTCGTTAAAGTATTTTCCGTTTCGGATAGAGTCCGATTCGATCCCTTCTGCATTGATACCATTTTCCATAGTTAAATCTAAAATGGGATGGCCATTGATCGCATCGCTCACTTCGAAAGGAAGATTGAGTTGTTCACAGACTTTAGTACTGAATTTTGACAACACGGCAGTGCAGTCACCGTTGAGCGGATTCTTCCAATAATCGGTATCAATAAGTGAAATATCAGCAAGTATACCTGCAAGAAATGAATATCGATTTACCATCTTGACACCGGTCTTCTTTTGAATGACCGAACCTAAACTGAGAAGACCAAGATCCGCACAATGATTGAAAAAAATTGGCTTTTCTAAGAGAATTCTAAAGAAAACTAGTGTTAGATTACGAGTACAAAAAGCATTTAAGATAATACCACGAAAATTCGGTAGATGAGTATTGGATTCTTTATATATATAGTTTAGAAAATCATTCGACTTATCTTCAAATCTGCGATATACAGCTCGAGCAACTTGCTCTTTGATTTTTTTCATAAGCTCACCAGAAAAGCTCAGCTTGAAATCAGCTATATACTGACCATCAAGATCTTCGAGTTTTTTCATCATCGAGTCTTTGATGTTTACCTTTTCTTTGATTAAGACATTCCCACTTTTATCTAAAATAGGATCCGTCAGTGAAATTGAACCGATCAATCCCTGATCAACAGCAAATCTTTTGAAGGATTTGAAGTCATTGAATTCAAATCCGGTTGGCGTGATTTTCATATTTTTTCCAATTTCGGATGATTCGTAACTCTCGACAAGAAAAAACCTTAAGAAACTGTCTTGAAATCTTTCATGGTAAGAATAGAATATGCTACCAGAGTCTAAACTATATTGTACGGAGGCTGAACGATTTGGCAAAGAATCAAAAAGAACTCATGGATTTTTATTATCAGATGCTACTCATTCGAAGATTTGAGGAAGCAGCTGCCAAAGCATACAGCACAGGTAAAATTGGCGGATTTTTGCATCTATACATTGGTCAAGAGGCAGTCGGTGTCGGATCGATCGCAACTTTAAAGCCACAAGATTATATCGTATCTACCTACCGAGATCACGGACATGCCATAGCGCGCGGACTGGATATCAATAAATTAATGGCAGAACTATTTGGAAAGAAGACCGGAACCTCCAAAGGTAACGGGGGTTCTATGCATTTTTTTGACAAAGAAAAACACTTCATGGGTGGTCATGGAATTGTTGGAGGTCATATCTCCCTTGCGGCAGGAATTGCTTTTGCGAGTAAATATAGAAAAGAAGATTCAGTAACAATGTGTTTTTTTGGTGAAGGGGCAGCAAATATTGGTTCCTTCCATGAAGGATTGAACTTAGCTGCAATTTGGAAATTGCCTGCAGTTTTCATCTGTGAAAACAACCATTATGCGATGGGAACCCCCGAGTACAGAGCTCTCTCCGTAAAGGATGTATCGATTCGAGCAGTTGCCTATGATATGGCTCGTGATCGAATTGAAGGAGATGAAGTCTGCAAGATTCGTGACCATATCAAGGTAGCAGTTGAGCGTGCAAGACGGGGTGAAGGACCGACTCTTATTGAAGTCTCAACCTATCGATTTCGTGGTCATTCCATGTCGGATCCCGCTAAGTATAGAACTAAGGAAGAACTCGAAAAATACAAACAAAGCGATCCGCTGCTTCGAGCTCAATTGGATCTTTTGGATTTAGGATTAAAAAAAGAAGACCTCGATCAAATGGATACGGAAATCAATGAGCGAGTGGATGCAGCAGTGAAGTTTGCTGAAGAAAGCGAAGAGCCACCTCTATCTTGGTTGTACAATCATGTATTGGCGGAGGATAAATAATGGCATTACTTACAATGAGAGAAGCACTCAATCGAGCAATGGTTGAGGAGATGGAAAAAGACAAAAACATCTACTTGATGGGAGAAGAAGTTGGTCATTACCAAGGTGCCTACAAAGTATCCCAAGGAATGTTGGATAAATTTGGCGAAGCTCGTGTGATTGACACTCCTATTTCTGAGAATGGTTTTGCGGGTATTGGAGTTGGATCGGCAATGGTCGGTCTGAGACCCATCATTGAATTTATGACTTGGAATTTTAGCTTAGTCGCAATTGATCAGATCATCAACTCAGCGGCAAAAATGCTCTATATGAGCGGTGGACAATTTCCGATGCCGATAGTTTTTCGAGGAGCAGGTGGAGTCGGAGGAAGACTTGCTGCCCAGCATTCACAAGCTTTCGAATCATGGTATGCCCATGTTCCAGGAATGAAGGTGGTTGCCCCCGCAACTCCTAAGGATGCATGTGGACTATTGAAATCATCAATTCTAGACAACAATCCTACCATTTTTATCGAAAGTGAAGTATTGTATGGAATGAAGGGAGAAGTGCCAGATGAAGAATTCTATATTCCTCTGGGCAAAGCCGATATCAAAAGAGAAGGCACTGACCTAACAATCATTACATGGTCTCGAGCATTGAGCCTCGTTATGCCAGCAGTGGAAGATTTAACTAAGGAAGGAATCAATATCGAAGTCCTTGATTTGAGGACACTTCGTCCTTTAGATGAAGAAGCAATCATGAAATCGGTTCGAAAAACCAACAGGGCATTGATTGTTGAAGAAGGATGGCCAGTTGCTGGATTCGGAGCGCAAATTGCATATTTGATTCAGAAAGATGCATTTGATTATTTGGATCATCCAGTTGAACGAGTAACACAGAGAGATGTTCCGATGTCCTATGCCGCAAACCTCGAAAGAGAAAGTTTACCCAACCCTGAAAGAATCAAAGAAAAGATTCGATCCATGTTAGCGTAGGAGGTTCCAATGGCTAAGATTGCAGAAATGACACAACTATCACCCACAATGTCCGAAGGCACGATTGTGAATTGGATTAAGAAAGAAGGAGATTCTGTGAGTCCAGGAGAAGTTATGGCAGAGGTCGAAACCGACAAAGCCGTTATGGAAATGGAGTCTTATGAGTCCGGGGTATTGCTTGCAATCATTGCTGGACCTGGAACGAAAGTAGCTGTCGGACTTCCGGTTGCAATCATTGGTCAAAAGGACGAAGATATAAAAGAACTTCTGGCTGAGGCAAAGAAAAAAATTCCTACTACTAACTCGGGATCACAAGAAAAGAAAAAAGAAGCTGAGCCTGCACAAGCAAAAGTTGAGAAGACTTCAGCTGAAAAGCCAACAGAATCTAAATCGGAACAAAAATCAGATGATAAACAAATTGAGAAGCCTGAGAAACAGGAGTTGGCAAAAAAATCCAGCAATGCACAGAATGAAGCTTTGCATACAGGTCGTATCTTAGCATCTCCACTTGCTAAGGCAGTCGCAATCCAAAAATCTGTTGATTTAAAATATGTTAGTGGAACGGGTCCTGATGGACGCATTCTTGAAAAGGATGTTTATTCTTATTTGGAAAACAATCAGGGCAATAAAACAGTAACTCATGGACAGATAAAGGAAGATGTATCCATTCCTGTCTCAGGCATGCGAAAAGTAATCGCCCAGAGATTGTCATCATCGAAACAAAATCTGCCTCATTTCTATCTCAATATAGAAATTGATGCTGATCCGCTGACACGCTACAGAGAAATATTGAATAGTTCGCTAGAAAAAATGCACCAAAACGATGGAACGGAAGGCAAGGCTCCCAAGCTAAGTTTTAATGATTTGATCGTTAAAGCTGTTGCCCTTGCTCTAAATAAACATCCGAATGTAAATGCTAGTTGGAAAGGCGATCAGATCGTTCGCTTTGGTAATATTGATATTGGAATCGCTGTATCATTGGATGAAGGGTTGATTACACCCGTGATTCGGTCCGCAAATTTTCTATCTCTAACTCAAATTTCCTCTGAAACAAGAGAACTTGCAAACCGAGCAAGAAATCGAAAACTGAAGCCGGAAGAATATACGGGAAGTACATTCACAATTTCTAATTTAGGTATGTATGGAATTCAATTTTTTACGGCAATAATCAATGAACCGGAATCGGCGATTCTTGCAGTCGGCGCTATTGAAGAGAAGGCGGTCGTGCGGAGTGGTGAAGTTGTTCCAGGAAAAACTTTACAATTGACGCTTTCATGCGACCATCGAGCTGTTGATGGAGCTGAAGGAGCAAAATTTCTTGTTAGTCTAAAAACTTTCCTTGAAGCACCGGAACTTTTTGCCAGTTGATAGATTCTCAACTGACTCTGGTTCAATTTGATTATTTTTTTAACTCTAAACTTTTGGATCTGATGGCGACAGCTCTAAGATCCAAATATTAGGTTATTTAAATTGTAAAACTGTTAAGCTGCAAAAAAGTCAGCTTTTTGAATTTCTTGGATTGCTATTCTTACTTGACCTGCTTCCAAATGACCAACGACAAATTCTCCGTCCATAAGGCGGTTCTTATCTAGTTCGATTACTTTTCCATCTTTTAGATGTAGGACGATATCAATTCCCCTATAGCCAATGTATCTTTCTAGGGTTTCTTTGAATTTATTCTTTGTTTGCATACTGGTAATTTTCCTGCTTTATTCGCAATGTCTTGATACATTACGTTTCGTACAAGTTTTTTCTAATCTTGATAAAAAAAACATTGACCCTTGGTTTTTTTTACGTTTTTTATGTCTCATGACCGGCGCGCGTAAATCTGCACTTCTTTTGCTCTCTCTCAGTAAGGAAGATGCAGCTGAAATTCTAAAACACCTTGATGATAAATCATTGGAAGCAGTCATTTTGGAAATGTCCAAGATTCGATACGTATCCAAGAAAGAAAAAGAAGAAATACTATCCGAATTCCATACAAGCGTATCCGATATTTCTCAAGAATCAAGAGCAGGTGAAGAAGTCGCCAAAGAGCTATTAGAGGGAACTATTGGAAAAGATCGCGCTCAAGTGATCTTAAGTAAACTTTCTAGCAAAAGTATAGATTCTGATTTTGCTTATTTAAACGATATTGACCCAACTACTCTCTACGGACTTCTTCATACTGAAGCTCCGCAGACAATCGCCGTAACCCTTTCCTTTCTGGATCCTAAGAAAGCAGCAAACGTTCTCAAAATTTTTCCATCGGATCTTCAGGCAAAAATTGCCTATCGCCTAGCGAATACTTCCAAAACGCATCCAGATGCAATTCGAGAAATTGCACGAATTATCAAAAAAAGATACGAAGCCCGGGATTCGCATGAATACAGTGAATCTGGAGGAACCGAGGCACTTGCGAACATTTTGAACCATATGGAAAAAGGATTGGAAGATGTTATCCTTAGAGAGTTGGAAGAAAATTCTCCGGATCTTGCTGACCAAGTTCGAGATAAACTCTATACCTTCGAAGACTTGATGGCACTCGACAAAAAAGAAATGCGAGTTCTTATAAACCGATTGCAAAATGACGAAACAATTTCGATTGCCCTTCGTGGCTCATCGAATGAGATGAAAGATCTGTTTTTCTCAGCAATGTCTCAAAACAAGGCTTACGATATTATAGATTCTATGGATATGCGAGGCAAAGTCACCCTTCGTGAAATCAATGAATCACGTTCCACTATTTTGAATCTTGCTCGCAGGCTCGAAGATGATGGATTGATTATATTCAAAAAAACGAAAGAAGAATATATTTAGATAGAAGAATCTATTTAGTTAAATCATTTCGTCAGAATATCTTGATATATCAGCTTCTTAGTAATAAAATTTAAGCATCCACAAAAGAATCTACCAACTCGAAAACTAAATTGGAAAGTTTTTTCTCAGAATGTAGGCGCTTCAATTCATCAATCGCTCTTTCCCTATATGTAATGGGTAATTTAGCAATATCCGAAAAACTTTTAGTAAGTCTTGCGGCAGATTGTGAATTGATCGAATCAAGCTCAAGTATGGAATCAACCAAGAATTTATAACCTTTCCCATCTTCACTGTGAAAGCGTAATCTATTCTTCGAAAAACTTCCAAGCAGAGAAGCAACTCGGTTGGGATTTTTCAAATCAAAATACACTGATTGCTTGAGCTTGGAGACTTCGTCCAATGCATTCGGAATCTCAGAAGACGCTTGTATTTGTAACCAATGATCCATAACTAGCGGATTCTGTTTCCATTTATCCCGAAATTCTTCAATTGCCGACTGCCTGAAAGTTGTAATTTTTCTCGTAAGCAATTTTAAACTTGCGAGTTCGTCGGTGAGATTGGTTGCTTTTCGAAATTGCTCATAGATCAAATCTTCCCTATGCACTAAAAAGTTGAGGCAATGGTTTTTGAGAAATCTTATGCCGCTTGCTTCCAATCGACTCAGATTAGATTGATTCAGTTTGGATTTTAGGAATTCATATACTTCCAAAAATTCATTTTGGAAATGGGAACTTATTTGATTATGATAGATTTCTATAACTGCTTGCGAACCTTCAATATTGTATTCTGGTTGCAAATTCGTGATCTGGTTGATCCCAGGAATCTCAAGTAGATAGGCAAGAAATCTGAGATCTGATTTTCCTGTTTTTATATTGGAAATAATTATTTTATAAGAATCTAAAATTCTAGAATCAATGGATTGATTAGAATTCTCTTGGTAAATCCCAATTAAACGATTCAATTCATAGTATTTTAAATAGTTTCCGCTATCCCATCGAACAAATGCATCATCATCATTTGCCCAAAGAAAATGAATCTCATCTAATTCTCTTGGATAATCTAAAATAACAGGAACTGTAAAATTCTGAAAAATGGAGAGAATTGGTTTATTGAAAAGATTTTTCCAAGTTTTGCTTCCTGAATATCCTTCCCATATGAACATATCAGATTCAATTTTTTTATGATCCAAATACAATGAATACTTCACAGGAAATACCAAAGGAAGTTGTTGATTAACTTCATCTAAGTCACGCCAATGAATTGTAAACTCACCCGTATCGCTCGAATATTCTTCCCGAATGGAAATCTGTGGTGTGCCTTTTCTATGATACCAATTTCGAAAAACACCTAGATCGTATCCGCTAGCTTCTTCAAGACTTGTTACAAATTCTTCTGTTGTAACTGCCATACCATCATATCTCGAGAAATACAAATCCATAGCCTTACGAAAATTTTCCTGACCAATGATATTGTATGCAATGCGTATTACTTCTGCGCCTTTTTCGTAAACGGTTCTAGTATAGAAATTATCTATATCAAGATATTCCTTAGGTTGAATCGGATGAGAAAGCAATCCTTGATCTTCTGGGAACTGGAAATTTCTAAGAAAATCTACATCATCAATCCGTTTAACATCAGCTCCAATTTTATCTTGAGAGAAAAGTTGGTCACGAAATACAGTTAGTCCTTCTTTGAGTGTAAGTTGGAACCAATCACGCAATGTAACTCTGTTACCAGACCAATTGTGAAAATACTCATGGGCAATAACGGAAAGAATGTCTTCGTAGCTAGTATCCGTTGTGGTCTCAGGACTTGCGAGAACCAACTTAGAATTGAAAATATTCAATCCTTTATTCTCCATTGCTCCCATATTGAAATCATCAACAGCTACAATCATATAAAGATCTAGATCATATTCTAATCCAAATTTCTCTTCATCCCATGCCATCGCTAACTTTAAAGACTCCATAGCAAAAGTAGTTTTATCTTCATTGCCAAGGTTCGTATAGATTTCTAAATCAATGACTCGTCCCGAACTAGTTTTGAATTGATCTTTCGTTACTGCTAGATTTCCAGCGACCAATGCAAAAAGATAAGACGGTTTAGGAAATGGATCTTCCCATATAACGTATGCTTGGTTATTGGTTGTAAAACCTGATTCTATGCGATTCCCATTTGATAGAAGGAAGGGGTATTCAGAATTGTTGGCTCTTATGCGCACCTTGTATCTGGACAGAATGTCCGGTCGATCCAAGAAGTATGTGATATGTCTAAATCCTTCCGGTTCGTTTTGTGTACAAAAAATACCAGAAGATTGGTACAGTCCGAGAAGCTCCGTATTCAACTTCGGACTAATCTGATTGCGGATTTTTACTTTTGCTTGCGAATTCACAGATCGGAAAATATGAATTCCTTTATCTGTGGTTTTGTATTCGGAAGAATTTAGAATCTGACCATCCCATTCTATGGAATCCAAAATCAACTTCTCACCCATCAAAAAGACTTCTTGGGGATCTAAACTCTTAGGTCTATACTCAGGATTTGTTACCAGAACAAACTCAGAAGATACAACCGTTTGTAGAGGATCTAATTCAAAGTCTAGAAAAATATCAGGTATGAGCCAAGGAGATGGCTCATAATCGGAAAGCTTTGTTTTATTTCGAGAATTGGTGCTTGATTGAATCAATAGCGAGGTTGGAAATTCTTTGGCTTTTCTTCAGCCAAGTTCACACGAAGTGCTCTTCCTTCCAAATCTTTACCATTCATCTCAGTAATAGCTTGTTTAGCAGATTCTGGAGATGCAAAAGTAATGAATGCAAAACCTTTGAAATTGCCTGTATCTCTGTCATGAACCATCTTCAAATCATTGATCTGACCAAAAGCGGAAAAAACTGTCTTAAGTGAATCCTCCGTTGTACGGAAGTTTAAATTGCCTACATAAATCTTCGAAACCATCGTATTACCCAAAAAACCTAAAGTTGATAAAAAATCTTTCCAAGAATAGAACAGTAGTTTTTTTCTGTCAACTTTTTTATAGAAATAACAAATTTTGAAGCGGATTTAGAGAAAAAATTAGATAAAACAAATTTTCCCAATCCTAAAACGAAGCCGGAAGCTTCATACAATCATCTAAGTGAAACTATTATTTAAGATTAAAAATACTTACCGAGCAACCTCATTGATCAATCTTCCCAATAGTTGATCGTGAGTCTGCAATGCTTTTGAATTCGCTTCATAGGCACGATTGACTTCAATCATCTCAACCATTTCGGTTACAACTGAAACATTGGATGCTTCTAAGTATCCTTGTAAAATCTGTGGAGTATCTTCTACACGAAAAGGCCTAGGTTCGCCCGACTCAGGTGTGTCTGCATAAAAAGAATCCCCTTCTTTGTCTAAATGTCTTGGGTTTTCAACAGTGCGAATTTTGATTCGATCTATGAGAACTGGTTCTTCGAAACGATTCTGATCAAAGTTTACACCATCTTCTGGCTTAGTTCCAATTCGACCATTCACATAAACATCACCATTTTCTTTTACAAGGAAATTTCCTTGGTTGATTTGGATTGGACCTTTTTCTCCCATTAGCGGAAAACCTTGGGGATTTACTAAATAACCCATCCTATCCAAAATAAAAGATCCACTTCTAGAAAGTCTTTCTCCACGATTGGTCATCACGGAAAAGAATGCAGGCTTATCAAGTCCGGGCTTATCTTGTATCATCATATCAAAAGGACTGTCTGTCTTTTTTACAGCGCCTTGCTCAAAGCGAGTGTACACTTCGTTCACTTCGCCGCCAAGTCCGAGTTTTCCTACAAGTGGTGCAGTATCAAAGGAACCCATAGGAGTTTTGCCAATACCATCGTCATTGAATCTATGCAGTAAGAGTTCGGGAAAGGTTTTAAAAACAGTAGTATCTCTTTTGAATCCTGTTTTGTCCACATTGGCGAGATTGTTCGCAATCACATCCATACGAACTTGCTGGAGATTCATTCCGTTTGCACCTGTGTAAATTCCTCTGATCATAATTCCCTACCTAGATTAAGTATCGAAATTTTCCTGAAAATCCTAAGACATAATCAAAAAAACTTGCACTATAAAACACCAGACCCGACAATCTAAGGAGAGGTTCGTTCTATATGAAAATCAGTTACTCTAATTTTCCACAAAATCTAGATGAGGTTGCTATCCAAAAGATCTTTTCTGAATTTGGAGAAGTTTCGTCATTTCAATTAAAAAAAGATAAAATAACAAAGAAGTCATTGGGTTATGGAACTTTAGAAATGGCAGACGATAATGGCAACAAAGCAATCAAGTCTTTGAATGGCAAAAAGATGGATGAAAAAGAATTGGCTGTTGGAGATCTTGAAGCTCTTCAATCCAAAGTCAGTGGCAAAAAAGGTGTAGGTCTACCATCAAACAATGTCGGCGGAGGAAAGTTTCATGGAAGATCAACAAGTGTCGGGAATCCAGGTGTACTGAGACGAGGTGGCAACCGCGGCAGTTAACCTGAATGAAACATAAAGGTTACTTTATATCTATCGGAGGTGGCAAAAATCAATTGCCACTTCTTGGGGCGATTCAATCCAAAGGTGCAATGTCGATCACAGTTGATATCAACGATAAAGCACCTGGTTTTGATTTGTCCCAAATAAAGATAATTGAGTCGTCGCATGAATACAGAAAAGTATATTCTTCGATTTCCCAAATTCCGCTAACAGAACCAATCATAGGTGTTGGGACAAGATCTTACGGCAAGTCCTGTTATACTGCAGCTTATCTGGCAAATAAATTAAAACTCCCTGGAACCGATCCAAATGTTATTCGAACATTTGAAAATAAAAAGACATACTTGGATATCCTTCGATCTAAAGGATTGTCTATTCCTAAATCTTACGAATGGAAATCCAAAGCTTCTTTCAATAAATTATTGTCAGAAATTGAATATCCAGTTGTCTTGAAGCCAGTTTTAGGCAGTGGTAAAAAAGATATTGAGCTATTCATTAACCGTGATAAGCTGAAAGAACGAATCGAGAAAAAATATCCCGAACCAAATCAATATTTATTAGAGAGCTACATTGAAGGATCAGAAGTTACTGTTTTGGGATTTGTCCACAATCAAAAATTTCAAATGATTTCTTTCACGGATAAGTGGTCAACATCCTATGCTCCTTTCTTGGAGATCGCTCACAGTGCTCCGTCTTTGCATTTGGATTTTCTTGCAGAAATTAGAATTTTCATTCAAAATATAGTGTATCATACAGGTCTCAATAATACCCCATTCTTAGCAGAATTTAAAATCACGGAACAAGGTGATGTTTTTCTCTTGGAATGTGCCCCAGAAGTTGGTGGCGAATTCCTAGCAGATTATTTGGTTCCAGCATATTACAATTATAACTATTTCGAATCCATGTATCTTCTCTTAACTGGAAATAAACCGAAACCTTCTGAGGAAGTCTTGACCCAATCTTCCAAAAAAGTTGCAATAATTTTCGCAACGCCACCTAACGAATCAGCTACTATAGAAAATTTCCATCCCTTTGTTGCACAGGAAAACGAAACACTTCTATTCGAAGAAAACCTAAAAGAAATTGAAACGAAAATCAACATTAAACAGGGGAATCTATGCAGACCAAAAGTTATTGGTTTGCAATCCAATAACAATGAACCTATGGATAAATTTATAAATCAAGCATTGGAAAGATTGGGTGTCGAATACAAATAAAACAATCGTAGCTTGGGACAATCATTATAAAAAAGATAAATCCCAACTTAGCTTTCCAGACGAAAACTTAGTGAGAATGCTATCAAGAATTCCCGTCGATACAAAATCATCGAGTAAACAACTTGCTCTGGATTTAGGTGCTGGTTCTGGGAGACATTCGAAATTGCTAAGTCAATTTGGATGGGAAACAATTGCAGCTGATTACTCTGAAGAGGCAATCCAACAAATCCAGAACAATCTTCAAAACATAAAAACGATCCTTGTCACAGAACCTCCCTATCCTTTTGACAATGATTCCTTAGATCTGGTTGTCGGATGGGGAATTTTACATTATAATACAGATCAGATGATTACAAAAATCATTTCTGAAATCATTCGCATACTTAAGCCTGGTGGATACTTTATGGGAACACTCAGGTCGTCACAGGATACTCACCTAAATCCAAACTCTAATAATGAAATGGAACTTACAGATCTTAAAGGTGGATATGTTCGTCTTTTTAGTGAAGATGATTTGAATAGATTTCTGAAAGATTTTTCCGAAATTAAAATTGGTTATATGGAGAGAACACCTCTTGGCGAACTAGATAAAGTGATCGCCCACTATTTTTTTCAAGCTCGTAAATGAATTCGAATTCAAGCAATATTCCAGATTCTGTTTCGAATTATCTTGGCTCAGATAAAAATTGTCCGTTAACAGGAGACTGTTCTTTTCAGTTCTTATATCGGTCTACCTTTTCCAATTTTGATCTACCCATCTATGAATGCAAAAAATGTTTGATACAGAAACAATCACCCATTCCACTAAATCCGGACGAATTGTATGATGAGAATTATTATTCAGGCTTATCTACTTTTTCTTATCAAGATGAAAGAAAGACTTATAAATTTCATTCTTACGTGTGGGACAGTCGCTTAGCAATAATTTGTCGTTTTAAAAAATCAGGAAAAATTCTGGAAATCGGTTCTTCTTTCGGAGGATTCCTGTCTCGTGCGAAAAAATTTGGATTCGAAGTATTTGGATTAGAAATATCGAAATATTCTTGTGACTATGCCAATAGCCAAGGAATTCCAACAATCTATGGAAAATTAGAAGATACTAATTTTCAGAATCAGCAATTTGATGCAATCGTTCTTACAGAAGTAATTGAACATTTAGAAAATCCAAAATTTGTATTTGATGAATTATCTAGAGTTCTCAAAAATGATGGTCTATTGATTCTTCAAACTGCAAACTTCGAAGGATGGCAAGCTAAAAATTCTGGAGCTAGCTATCATTACTACCTTCCTGGACATCTATACTATTACGGCGAAAACAATCTTAAAAATATTTTAAAGCTTAGAGGATTTGATAGATTTAAAGTTTTTTATGGATCTGATGTAAGCTTAATATCTAAACTAAAAAAATCTCGAGGAAATTTTCAGAATCTCTTAGATTATGCAAAGTGGATCAAAACTATAATCTTTCATTTCAAAAGCAAATTAAAAAAATCAGGCTATCCGTTAACTAGTGGATTTGTCATTTATTGTTTTAAAGGCGGAAGCGACACCGATAATGATGAATAGATTTGTTCCGCAAGTCCAATAGAATTATTCTTGGACATCGACTTGGCTTGTTCATCGGTCAACATATCTTCAAAAATTTCTTCTGCATATCCGCCATGAATCATTTTCGTTTTACTAACGGATGATTTCATTTCCTTGAGCATCATCTTGACAAACATAGATTCAAATTCAACTGATGCATCAAATAATTTTCTTCTATAAGGATCTTTATTGATCTCATCTTGAATATTAACTTGCGGTTTAACTTCTGATGAACTGACTTTTCCTTGAATTGCAGGGTTTACTTCATCCTTGATATAATCTTCAAAACTTTTCCCGTTATTCTTCATCTCTTCTATGTTTTTGAGTGATCGCATTCCAGGAATTTCTCTTTGAAGTCGATTGGAATAGTCTTGGATTTGAAAAATATCATTCATTGTATGATTACCTCTGCATGTAAAATTCCGGATTTTCTTAGACCTTGTAGTATAGCGATCACATCTTTGGTAGTAGCTCCTAGTTTATTCAACTCTTCTACAAGTCCTTGGACATTATTTGTTTTCTTAATATAAAAAACAGATTCCGAACGATCTTCATTCTCAGTCCAGAAATATCTTGACTTCCCTTTGGCTTCCAATTTCAATTTCAAACCTTGCTTCGAAACTGCAACTTCTTCCATTGCAAGATTACCACCCATAATCACAGTTCCCATTCTCTCATCGATAACAACTCGTGCAGGTAATTCTGGTTCAATTTTTATATCTTCCAATTCAGCAAGAAATGCAATTGGTTCTTTGTCTTTGGGAATATTGATTTCGAATTCTCGCTTAGAGAGAACTTTTGGTTGAATCTCATCCATGGGATAGGCTTCAGCTAATTTTTCCATGATTGAATTGAGAGTAGAATAGCTTGGATAGATCAATTGAACACGAAATGTTTCTTGAAGTTTCTTATTCGCTATATCCGAATTGTTACCACTAGAATTATCGGTTGAACCCTTATCATCAGGATTCCTTGCGTCAGGATTGATTTTATCGGGATCAATCTTTGCTTGGACTAAAAAATCTTTCTCAACAATAGCACCTCCGGTAACCAATGCTGTATTGTTTTTTTGATTTTTCTTTCCATAAGATTTGCGTCCACTCTCTTCACCTGAACCAAATTGTAGAACACCTGAAGCAACAGCAATCGTCTGACCATTGCCAGCTTTTAGAGGACTCTGCAATAAAACTCCGCCTTCAAGAGATCTTGCGTCTCCAATCGAAGAGACAACTACATCTATTCTATCTCCGGACTTAGCCCAATTTGGAATATTCGCAATTACGAGTACAGATGCAACATTTCTTGTGTCTTTTGGACGAAGCTTGGAATCCACACCTAGATTGTTTAGGTAATTATGAAGGACTTCACTTGTAAAGGCAGACCTTGTATCTCCAGTTCCAGCAAGTCCTACGACGATTCCGAAGCCTGTGAGTTGATTTTCTCTTGTTCCTTGGATTTTTGCAAGGTCACCCAGTCTTACTTCAACTGCAAAAGAGGATGTATGTAAAATTAAGAATAAACTTACAAATATAGCAGAGTTCAATGCGGAATAAGAAAAGATATTCATCGATTTAAGTAATAAATCACTTAGAAGTTGGTTTTTGGAATTAGATTTCAGTATTGATTTCATCTACTTCCTTCTTCTCCAGACTCACCTAACATTCGCTTCATGTATTTAAGAAGTAATTCTTGTTTTTCGGTGTCTGATAGATTTGCTGAAAAGCCAGTTGTTCCATCAGGATTTGTAGTTGGTTTCAATCCAACATCTGGATTCTGTAAATTTCTTGGAGTTCCATGAGCCGAATAATTTATTTCTAAATTTGCAACTCTTGCCGAATCAATGGTTCGATTCATTCCAAGATCTTTTCTAGATATGGTCCCTCGAACTGACAACACTTGCCTGTCGTTATCAAACCGAGATTCGCGACGCCCTTCAATTTCAATATTATCTGTAACTGTGTCGAAACCTGTAACCTTTACAGCCATCTTACCAATCACTCGACCCGAAGTTTTGGATTTAGTATTTGAATTGCGTGCAATAGACTGATCCGATTCATATCCTTTCATTTCCTCGATCATCTTTTTGTCAGGATTGCTCATGATCTTGTGATCATTCGATGATTTATATTCAGACTGATACTCAGCTTTTATTGGCTCAGCAAACAGTATCTGTATGATCTCACCATTCTTAATTTCTTGCGAATTGGAATACGGATTGCGATCATTCCACAAGGAAAACGATGAAGATTCTTGAGAGACAAGAAAATCAGTCATAATCACACTAAATACGACAACAGATAGAAATTTTAGAATAGATTTACAAACTCTTGCAATCGTCATTCTTGGATTGGTAATCTTAATTTTCATTTTCTGTATTTGCCTGCATTCACTAATTACTAAGTATTATTAATTACCTTTTGAGTTGTATCGCAGTAGACAACATGTTATCTGATGTTTGGATAGCCTTAGAATTAGATTCATACGCTCTTTGCGCAACAATCATGTTCACCATCTCTTCTACAATTTTAACGTTACTCATTTCAAGAAATCCTTGAAGAACATTTCCAAATCCTTCTTCACCAGGCATTCCAGGAATTTCAGCTCCACTAGCTACAGTTTCTCTAAATAAATTCTTTCCAATTGCTTGTAAACCTGCTGGGTTCACAAATCGATACAGTTCAATCTGTCCAATTACCGTTGGTCTAATTTCATTACCGACTTTTACTGTAACTTCGCCTTCTTCTGCAATCTGCAATGTATTGAGAATGGCACCTTCTGGTAAAATTATCGGAGGCTCAAGTAGATACCCATTAGATGTAACAACTTGTTGGCGGGAATCGATTTTATAAGAGCCATCTCGGGTGAATCCAAAGGTTCCATCTGGCATTTGGATTTTGAAGAAACCCATCTCGGATGTAATCGCCATATCTAGTTTATTTCCAGTTGCTTGGAATGAACCAATTTCAAATAGCTTCTGAGTTGCTGCAGTGCGAACACCATGTCCAACGTTCACACCAGTCGGTATCTCACTTACCGATGTTGCAGGAGTTCCAGCAAGAACTTGGTGTTGATACACGAGATCTTCGAAATCAATTCGATTTTTCTTAAAACCCGTAGTATTGACGTTCGATAAGTTGTTGGAAATGGTATCAATATGAAATTGTTGAGCGATCATTCCCGTCGCAGCTGTCCACAAGGATCTCATCATAATATTTGCCTCATTGACCTATTTATATATCGATTTACTAATCAACATATTTAGGCTCTGAAGTAAAGATCGGTGGATTTTATAAAAACGTTAATGCCTTTATTTAGACAAAATGTCTCATTATCTTGAAATTTTTTGGATTTCTACAAAGCAGGAGGAACAGAATATCCAAGAAATATCAATGGGTTCCACTTGATCCAAACCCGCCTGCAGACCTATCCGTGTTATCCAAACTTGTTACTATCTTCCAATCTATAGTTTCAGTTCGTGCAAGCAAAATCTGAGCGATTCTCATTCCATGTGTCACTTCAAAATCCTTATCTCCCAGATTCATGATGGGAACAAAAATTTCACCTCGATAATCCGAATCAATGGTTCCGGGTGAGTTGATCACAATGAGTTTATTCTTACTTGACAGACCCGATCTAGGTCGAACTTGCATCTCATATCCAATTGGAATCTCAACGGAAATCCCAGTTGGTATCAAACTCACTTCTTGTGGTTGGATTAGAATTGAAGTTTTATCTTTTAGGCATGCGGACAAATCGTAACCAGCAGAACCTACAGTCTGTCTTGCAGGTAAAAGACTTGAATCATTAATTTTGATCTTAACGGAAATATCGGATTCATTGGTCTTCATTTAATAACCCCTACAGTAAAATTCGTAAAATTGATGATTTGGCTCGTTTCGAAAATTTCATCTAATAAATTTCTCAACTCATTTAATACAAAATAAACATGTTAAAACAAAACAAAACAAAACAAAACAAAACAAGATAAACAAGATAAACAAGATAAACAAGATAAACAAGATAAACAAGATAAACAAATAAACAAATAAACAAATAAAAAAAAATAGATCTAAAAATATAAATAAAATTTAAAATACAAAAAACAGAAATCTAGAAAAATAGAAATGCTTAATTTGCTATACTATGAGGTAGAGCTTTCACTTCCTTTGCCTTAAGGTCTCCAATTGCTGATAGATGATAGCTTGTTAGACCGAAGGCAGTCCGGAAAGTTTCATTGAGTGATTCTATAGTGATCTTGGTAAAAAGTTCAATCCTATCCATAAGTGAATAGAATCGCCCGAAATAAATTTCTTGAATCGCTATATTATTCATTCTAGATTCGGTCATTTCGTATCCCATTGCTAGGCTTCCAATGATATTGGTTCTTGAATTCTCCATTTCGTTTTCAGAAAAACCTTTCTTCAAGATACTATCTATTTCATTTAGAATTAAGTCAGTTGCTTTGATTACATTTTCAGGTGATGTTGCACAAAAAATAGATGTGATTCCAGTATTCAAATATCCAGAGGGAAAACACTGGATTCCATAACAATAACCATGTTTTTCTCGCACTTCTTGGAAAAGTCGAGATGCCATCCCTCCACCCAAGATATTACAAGCCATGATCAAATCAGGTGATTGCGTATCTGTTCTCGCAAAACCTTCGGCACCTAAATACAAATTCACTTGTTCAATTTTTCTTTTATGGAAAACTTTTATGAATTTTTTTGGCTTGGGATCAACTAACGCTAAGGTAGATGCTGGTTTTCTGGTCTCATTTATTGGGAAAAATTCTTCAACCAATGATTCCACTTCTTCCAAGGTAGCATTGCCCGATATAGAAAGAATTAGATTTTCTGGAGTATAATGTTTTTTATAAAAACTTTTGAGTCTTTCACTGTTAACTGTTTGAACAGATTCTTTGGTTCCAGCTATATTTCTTCCAATCGGTGCATTGTCAAAAACTGATAGATAATACGCATCGTAGAGGAAATCTTCGGGGTTGTCTTCATAGCTTTTGATTTCTTCCAAGATCACTTTCATCTCAAGGTTGATATCTTCTTCATTGAATAGAGGATTGAAAATCATATCGGACAAAATGTCCATAGCAAGGGGCAATTCATCTCTAATTAAGCTAATATAGTAATTTGTGTATTCTCGACTAGTAAGCGCATTTATCATTCCACCTACTCTTTCTACGGCTTCCACGATTTCCTTCGAAGTGCGATTTGTCGTTCCCTTGAACAGCATATGTTCAACAAAATGAAAATATCCTGCTTCAGTTGCTTCTTCATGAACAGAGCCCCTCTTAAGAAAGAGCCCACAAGAAACACTAGCAACATGCTCGACTGGTTGGAAAAGGAGTGTTAATCCATTCGGATAGACTTTTTTCTGTAAATTTTCTCGGTAGGATGCCAGAGTTGATTTACCAACTCTGGACAGAAATTCTTTAGAACTGTATCTCGATTGTGGTTGGATACGATTCTCCTTTAGGTTGGTTGAGGTGCGTCTTTTCTCGAAAGATCAATCTTACCTTGTTTATCAATGTTTAAAACTTTAACTTTGATAATTTGGCCTTCTGAGACAACATCCCGAACATTCTGAACTCGATTCTGATCTAGTTTTGAAATATGAACCAAACCTTCTTTACCCGGAGCAATCTCTACAAAGGCACCGAAGTCGGTTATTTTCTTAATCAAACCAGTGTAGATTGCACCAATCTCAATTTCTTTGAAAATTCCATCGATCATAGCATCTGCTTTTTTCAAAGCTTCACCGTCTGGACTTGCAATAGTTACTTTTCCAGTGTCGTCCACGTTGATCTCGGATCCAGATTGCTCAATGATCATACGAATGGTTTTACCACCTGGACCAATGAGTTCCCCAATTCTATCTTTTGGAATTTGTTTTACAACAATTCTTGGAGCTGTAAGAGCTATGGAATCTGCAACCTTGTCTACAGATTTGAGCATCTCACCCATGATATGATCACGACCACGCTCTGCTTGAGCGATTGCTTTCTCCAAAACATCAAGACCCAGACCCGTTACTTTTAGATCCATCTGAAAAGAAGTGATTCCGTTCTTGGTTCCTGCAAGTTTGAAGTCCATATCACCGAAATGATCTTCGATTCCAGCAATATCACTCAATACCGCAAAGCGACCTTTATCATCACTGAATAATCCCATTGCAATTCCTGATACAGGAGCTTTGATTGGAACTCCTCCAGACATCATCGCAAGTGTTCCGCTACATACAGTTGCCATAGAACTAGAACCATTCGATTCCAAAATCTCCGACACCAAACGGATCACATACGGAAAACTATCAGGAGAAGGAAGAACTTTCTTCAAGGCTCTCTCAGCAAGATTGCCATGTCCAATTTCTCGTCTTCCCGGTCCCATTGATCTTTTTACTTCTCCAACTGAATAAGCTGGAAAATTATAATGCAGCATAAAATTCTTTTCTTTCTGGCCTTGCAAAGATTCATATCTTTGGTTGTCCATCGCAGTTCCGAGGGTCATAACACCCAGAGACTGAGTCTGACCACGAGTAAAGACTGCTGATCCGTGAGCTCCAGGAAGAACATTGACTTCACAAGAAATTGAACGAATTTCTTCAGTCTTTCTTCCATCAGCTCTAAGTCCTTCAGTCAAAACTAGATCACGAACAACTTCATATTCTAATTCATGTAGATAATGTTTGATATCTTTTGTATGCTCATCAGTTCCAAGCAGAGTCTTGAAATGTTCAACGGTCTCTTTGTTGATCTCATTAATTTCGTTGGATCTTTTAGTTTTATCACTATTTCTATTTGCTTTGCCAAGTCTTTCAAAAGCATAAGCTCGCACTTGGTTCATCACATCTTGGTTAGCAACTCTTAATTTAACTTCACGCTTAACAAGATTCATCGGAGCAACAAATTCTTCTTGCATCGTCACTAGTTCAGAAATTACACCTTGAGCAAAAGCAAGAGCTTTCATCATATCGTCTTTAGATATTTCGTTTGCTTCACCTTCAATCATCACGATATTTGTCTTGGTGCCTGCAACAATCAGATCCATGTCTGATTCTAAAATTTCGCTATTGGTTGGATTCGCAATAAATTGACCATTCACTCGTCCAACTTTGATACCGGCAATAGGTCCATGAAATGGAATGTCTGATGCAGCGAGTGCCGCACTAGCAGCCGTTATAGCATGACCAGAAATTCCAACTGTTTTGTCTGCGGATAGAACTTGAACAATCAACTGAACTTCACAGAAGTATCCTTCTGGAAACATAGGTCGAATAGGACGATCGATCAATCTAGAATTTAAAACTTCAAATTCAGAAGGTTTTGCTTCTCTCTTGAAATATCCACCAGGGATTCTTCCAACAGAATACATCTTTTCATTGTATTCACAAGTTAAAGGGAAAAAATCTTGCCCTTCTTTTGCGTCCGCTGATGCACAGACCGTAGCAAGTAGTGTTAGGTTACCAACTCGGTATACAACGGCTCCGTGGGCTTGCTTCGCCCAGTTCCCCGTTTCCAAGGAAATCGAATCCCTTCCCAGGGCCTTCGTATGTGAGAAAATCATTTTCTAATCCCGAGCTTTTGAATGAGAGTTTTGTAGCGATCTACATCACTTTTCTTTAAATATTCGATCAGACTTCTTCTTCTATTCACAAGAGCGATCAATCCAACTTTGGAATGATGGTCTTTTTTATGTTTTTTGAAGTGTTCGTTCAAATCTTTGATTCGGGTTTCTAAAATTGCGATCTGAGCTTCAGTTGAGCCAGAATCTTGTGCATTTTTCCCATAAGTTTGTATGAGTGACTGTTTTTGGTCTTTCGTGATCATATGCTTATTCTACTTTTTTACCAAGTTCCTATGTTTTATCTATTTGAAAATACAAAATTAATTAGAAAACCCTTAAGTATTTCCAATCGTCGTTTTCTAGCTTTTCGCAGTATGCCATCAGGCTTCCATCTGAATCTTCCAAGAAAAATTTGGAGGGTGAACTTACAGATGCAATATTCAGATCTGGTTTTCGTCCTTGTTTGACCCAAATCTTATGATTCTCATCGCGAACCTCCAAGACTGGCAAATCCATCATTTCTTTTGGGGATTTTAAATCTTTCATTTCCAAATCCTCGATAGTTTTTGCCATTTCGAGCTTAAATTTTCCAACGTCTGTTCGAACCAAACCTTTAAGCGACATGGGAAAATTCAGCTTTTCTCCCATATCCATTACAATTTTACGAATATACGTGCCTGAGCTAACTTTGATTTGAAATTTTATGGATTCTAAACTAAAATCGATGATCCCTACCTGAGAAATTCTGATTTTTCGAATTTTGGGAATGATTGCAACACCGGATCTGTGTAAATCAGACAACCTCTTGCCGTCTTGCTTTAAAGCAGAAATCGTTGGCGCTTCTTGCTCTTTCCATTCTACAAGATTCTCAATGAGGTTAAGAAGCGTCTGACCATTTTGCCAATCTTCTTCCCAGACACGACAGATCTCCTCATGATTCAATTCTGAAACCACTTTTCCTTCGGTGTCCCCTGAGTCAGTTGCCTTACCTAAACAAAGATCTGCTATGTACACTTTGTCCATTTCAAGGAAGTCCTGAGCAAAACAAGTTGCCCGTCCAGCTGGCAGAACCAAAAGCCCTTCTGCAAATTGGTCCAAAGTACCAGTATGCCCCAATTTATCTATGTCTAGTTTCTTGCGGATTCTTTGGACAACTTGAGAAGATGTGATTCCAGGAAGTTTATGAACTAGAAAAAATCCATCCATCTAGATTGCATCTTCTGAATCATTTCTAAGTATCAGAAAATTCAAATCAATCTTATTAGTCATTTTGTTCATGATGGTTGGTTTCTTCATCTAAGTTATGTTCGTTTTAATCTTGATCGTCTTCGATATCGTCGTCATCGAGGTGCTCTTCTTCATCAAGATTTGATTCGGTCGAATCGAAACCAGGCTCTAATGAATGTTTTGGGGCAGATTCATCAATCAATCGATTGACTTCTATACTTTTTATATAGTTTTTATCCCAGATAAAATACAAATTAGGAGTATGACGCAGACCCAGTTTCTTACCGATCGCACTTTGCAGAAATCCTCTTGCCGATGTGAGTCCATTGGCAAGTTTCTTTCTTTCGTTGTTATTGCAATACGCTGTATAATACACGAGGGCTTGCGACATGTCATCAGCCATGTCCACCCTATGTATCGTTACCATCGAAATTCTCGGATCTTTAACTTTTTCCGTTATGATCAGAGTAGCGATCGTTCTCTGAATTTCTTTCTCAATTTTCTTCTTACGAATCTCGTTCAATCGATACGCTTCTCGTTCTAGAGTTTCTTAGCAATTTCATTGATTTCGTAGACTTCGATTGTATCTCCGACTTCAAAATCATTGAATCCATCAAGTAAGATACCACATTCAAAACCACTAACAACTTCTGCTGCTTCGTCTTTCATACGTTTCAGAGTTTTGAGTTTACCTTCGAATAGGATTTCGCCTTTTTCTTTAGAAACAACTCGAACGCTTGAATTTCTTGTAATCTTGCCTGAAGTAACCATACAACCTGCAATATTTCCAACTCTTGTAATCTTGAAAATTTCTCGAATATCAACTGTTCCAATGATCTTCTCGATCTTATCTGGATCCAGTAGACCTTCCATAGAAGATTTGATCTCATTTACAACATCGTAAATAATACTGTAGTATTTGATTTCTACTTTTTCTTTCTCTGCAAGGGAGACAGTTTTCGGATTCGCTCTTGTATGAAACCCGATTAAGATCGCATTCGAAGCAGAAGCAAGCATGACGTCCGTATCAACAATCGCACCTGTTCCCGCATGAATTACAGTCAATCTCACATCGCCAGTGGATAGTTTTTCCAATGCTTCTTTAACGGCTTCTGCAGATCCACGAACGTCGGCTTTGATAATTACTTTGAGTTCTTTTAGATCACCTTGCTTGATAATATCATTCATTGTGTCTAGCGTAACTCGAGTTTGTTTACCAGCCTGACCTACTCTCTCGTATTCTTTTCTAGATTGCGAAATAATTCTTGCTTCTTTCTCGTCTTTTACACTGTCAAAAGGAGCACCAGCTTCTGGAACTGCTTCCAATCCTGTAACCAATACAGGAGCAGATGGGCCTGCTTCTTGAACGTTCTTACCAATGTCATCAAACATTGCACGAACACGACCTGAGTAGGTTCCCGCAACAAATGGATCTCCAATTTTGAGAGTTCCTGTCTGGATGAGAAGAGTTGCAACTGGACCGCGACCGGGATCGAGCCTAGCTTCAATGATGGTTCCTTTTGCACGACGAGTTTGGTTCGCACGAAGATCCATAACGTCTGCTTGCAAAAGAATCATATCCAATAAATGATCGATTCCAATATTATTTTTGGCTGAAATCTCACAACAAATGGTTGTGCCACCCCAATCTTCTGGTTGCAGACCTAAGCTTGCCAAATCTTGTTTAACCTTTTCAACGTTAGCTGCTGGAAGATCAATCTTGTTGATAGCAACAATAATTGGAACTTCAGCTTCTTTCGCATGGGCAATGGCTTCCACAGTCTGCGGCTTGACGCTATCATCAGCTGCAACAACCAAGATTACGATATCAGTAATTTTTGCACCGCGTGCTCTCATCGAAGTAAACGCTTCGTGACCCGGAGTATCCAAGAAGGTTACAGTTCCCTTATCATGTCTGACTTGATAAGCTCCAATATGTTGCGTAATTCCACCTGACTCGGATTCTGCGACACGTGAAGAGCGAATTGTATCCAATAATTTCGTCTTACCATGATCCACGTGACCCATGATTGTAACAACAGGAGGTCTCTTGGTCATATCTTCTGGTGCATCGGTCTCGTCTTCGATGACTGTTTCGTCATAGAGCGAAACAATGGTTACCTTGCATCCGTAATCATCTGCAAGAACTGTAGCCGTCTCCGCATCAATTACGTTATTGATAGTAACCATCATACCCATTTTCATGAGTTTTCCAATTACATCACCCGGCTTCAAGTTCAGCTTTTTCGCAAGCTCTCCAACTTGAATATTTTCCATAATAGAAATTTCTTTGGGAACAGAACTTGCTGAATTCGATGGTCCTTTGGATTTGCGGAAGTTTTGTTTGAAAAATTTCGAATTTTCTCGACCTAGTTGTTCTGCACGTTTGTCTTTTTCGAAACCTGTGCTTTTCTTCTTATTAGGTCCGCCAGTCGTTGGAGGAGGAATTAAATCCCCACCGCCAGTAACTTGAATCGGTCTTGCTCCACCGCCAACAGGTTTAGGACCTGTACCGCCACCCATGGGTCTTGCTCCACCACGATTCGGAGGTCCACCAAAACGATTGCCCGTTCCAGCGTTACCACCCCGATTGCCGCCTTGTCCACCACCTTGGTATCCGCCGCCACCTGTTGAAGAAGTTGGCTTCTTAACTGGACGGGAAATGATAGGATTGCGATCCCCTCTTGATGCAAAGGGAGATGCTTGTATGGGTTGAGCTTTTCTCTCAATTGGTTCTTTTTCTTTTGGTGTGTCTCCACCATCTTCAGATACCGGAGCTGGATGATCAGATGAAGGTTCAGAAGAACTGCCAGATAAATCATCGGGTTCCGATTGCGTTTTCGATGGGGCTTGCTTGATTACCCTTGGTTTAGAAGGTTGAGGAATAGGATTGGAAGAAAAAGTTTGTTTCTTAGATTCTTCTTGGTATAACTCGGAAAGATCTTTCTTCGGCGCATTGCTCGAAGTTGCTTCGGTCTTAGGTCTCTGAACCTTGGGAGGTTGCTGTTGAGAAGAAGTCGTGGGATTTTTCTCGGATGAGCCAGGTGCCGATTCCTTCTTCTTAATTTTAATCTTGCCCTTTTTCGGGTCAGATGATCCCTTCGCTAAGGTTTCTTTTATTGTTTTATGATCTTCCATACTATCCTAAATGACTCCTACTACTCTTCAACCCACTCCACTGACTCTTGCAATAACCGAAGTATATGCTCTGCAGTAGTTGGTCCAATTCCCGGAATGGAAGCCAAGTCCTCTGGACTGATCTCTATTAAAGTCTCCACATCCATGATTCCGCCGGCTTCCATTAGGTCGATGATACGAGGAGTAAGTCCTGGTATCTCGGAAAGAGAAGTCATATCTTCATCATCGTCCGTTGTCTCTTCCGACTCAGCTTGAGCTTGCGCATTAAAAAGACGATCGAGCTTTTCTCTTGCCTCGGGTGAAGCAAGTTCTTGGTTGTATTGGCTGACTGTTTTTATATCAATCTTGAATCCGCTCAATTGGGATGCTAGTTTTACATTGGATCCGTTGATTCCAATCGCAAGTGACAAGGAATCTTCGGCTACGATGACAAGTGCATCTCCCCTTTTACGATCCGCATGAACTTCAATTGGTTTGGCTGGAGAAATTGCGTTGGAAATAAATGCTGCAGGATCATCAGAATACTGCACAATATCCACTCGTTCATTTCCCAATTCTCGAACAATGGATTGAATCCTTACACCTTTCATTCCGACACAAGCTCCAACTGGATCAATATCGGTTTTGTTAGTGTAAACAACCACTTTTGTACGAATAGAAGGAATCCTTGCTACATCTTTGATCTCGACAATCCCGTCGTAGATCTCAGGAATTTCCATTTCAAATAATTTCTTAACAAAGTCCCCAGAAGCTCGAGATAATGTAATGACTGGAATTGGTTCTTTCGGACGCAATTCCACCTTCTGGATGATAGCTTTCATTCTATCACCTTGTCGGTATTTCTCACCTGGGTTCTGCTCGCGCTTAGGCATAATGCCTTCAATTTTACCCAAATCGATCAGCATCAGATCTCTTTTCCATCTCTGGAAATATCCGTGAGTAAGCTCACCTTCTTTGGCTTTGTATTCTTCGAAGAGAATTTCTTTCTCCATATCTCTAAGCCTTTGGAAAACCATCTGCTTAGCTTGACTGGAAATGATTCGAGATAGATCCATTGGCTTTTCGCGAACCAAAACAATGCCACCTAACTGGGCGTTAGGATCAATTGCTTGAGCGTCAATCAATGATATCTCGAGTGGATGATCCTCTTTTGGAGTTTCCACTATTTTCTTTTCTATAGTTATAAAGACGTCACCTGATTTCTCATTCGACAATTCTACGTGAATTGCTGACTCATCATCGGGTTCCAACCCTAATTTCTTCCTATACGCGATGACAAGAGATTCCTGGATGATTGACATCACAGCATCTTTGTCCAAAGCTTTGTCCTGGCAAAATTGCTGGACTGCTTCTATTAAACCGATTTCTTTTGTAGCCTGTTTTGTTGCCATAATACTAGATATGTAGATAAAGTTTTCCTTTCGTTACCTTTCCAATATCGGTTTCCCATATTCCTGAAGAGTCTTTCTTTTTCTTACCCTTCCCATGAAATGGTTCTAGCCGAATCTTGTCATCCTTTACTTCTAAAATCTTATATACCCCCAACGTAGATTTGGACTCCTCATTCAGAATCTCCAAACTCGCAAGGAGTCCTTGGAAGCGATGGAGGTCGCCTGGAATACGAAGTGTCCTCTCTGCTCCTGCCGATTGGACAGTAAGCTGATAGTCCGCTTCTGGATCCAGAATTTCCATTCGTTTATTCAACTCTCTGGAAACTTCCTCACAATCCTGGACACTGACAGAACCATATTGATTCTCCAGATGATCCAAAACCACTTCCATAATCATAGATAAGGATGACGTCTTGATCTTAAAAGAAAAAAGTGCAAGGGGATGAACTAAAATTTCTCCCAGAATATCCCTGATCTGTTCTTCGCTGATAGCCAAATATTGTGCGACCTGAATGTTTTTCAGGTATCAGTTTTCCAATATAAGAAAACTTGGTTGTGCTGTAAAGCAAAAAAAAGGATCAATGCTGTAAATATGAAATTTACGATTCTGATTAGCTCATTTCTTTCTCTTTTCCTTGGTTGCATTCAATTCAAAGTAGATGTTCTAAAGCCCGATCTTATCACTAAGATCCAAATTGGTTCTGAAACCAGTAATTTACAAGTTGAGGTTGTCAATAATGTTCTAACGAACCTGCCACTTACAATACCTTTTCAATCGGGAACGGCTTATCTTACTGATACGAAAAGATCAATAATCAAAGGATTTGATTCGCAAGGTGAACTGGAAACTATTATTGGAAGTATGGAAACTCCACCGATTGCAGGAGTGAATCTATCCAAATATCGTTTTGGAACTTTAGGACTCATAACCTTAGATTCCAATCAGAATCTCTATATCCAAAATCGATTTGGCAATAAAGAAGGATTGGACGGAACCAAAGAACAGGACAATCTGTTCAAAAAATACAGTGGCTCATTTGAGACGTCCGGCCAGTCTCCACTTCCTAGTTATATCATTAAGATGAATTCGCGTGGAGAAATTAAATCTGTAATTGGTGCGTCCGGAAAAAATACTGAGCCTTTTCGATATATAGAATTCATTCAAGCAACTGACTCAGGTAAATTATTTGTTTACCATAAAATTGCAGAAGAGATGAGATTGAGTTATTATCAGGATGAAGAATTGAAATCAGAAATCCGTGAAGGGAGTTTGGATATTTTCAAATCTGGAATATCCAATGAGTATGTAATTAGCCTAGATAAAATCTATCCACAACCTGCAGGCGAATATGCACTCGCATCGATTAGCTATTATTCTAAGGGAGACAACCGATTCAAATTTCGTAGGATCTACAAAATTGACTTTGATAAACCTACACAGACAGTTTCTATAAAAGAAATCCAAGATCCAGCAGAGATTCTCTTTAGCGTCAGAGAAAATGATGAATTTTACATTTGGGAAACTGAAGATTCAGGGGCTTCAGTTCGATTGCAAGTGCATGACCCAGAAGGCAATCATATCAACAACAAAAGATTGGTATTTACTTCACCTCGTGGCCAATGGAGAGAAACTTTTACGGATGGTAGAGACAATATCTATTCCATAAGAATTCGGGCTGGGTTTCTTGAATTGCATCGATGGCGCTAATACATCACTGAGCTGAGTAAAGGGATCTCTTATGAAATATGAGACTGTTCTAAGCTATGAAAACAGTTCCATTTTGGATAAATATACCCAAGATGTTTGGGGGTTTTCTTCCGAATTTCTTATGGCAATTGCCGCCAAAACTTTTCTCGAAACTTATGCAGATCTTCTGAGAGATCCAAATAACCATATAACAATCTTATGTGGGAGAGGAAATAATGGCGGCGATGGTTACGCTTTAGGCTATTTCTTAAAAACAGAAAACATCCCTTTTACGATCTATTGCTTAGGAGACAAAACAAGTGAGACTGCTTTCATCTATAAAAACAAATTGAAAAATTTGCATGTAACGATTCATAGCATTGAAAACCTTCTGGCTGATCTAAAATCTATTAGCAAAAAAACAATTCTCATTGATTGCTTGCTCGGAACTGGGATGAGACTTCCGATCGATCAAGAACTAAAGGAACTTTTCTTAAATCTCATAAATTGGAAAGATTCATCCAATTTAATCTTTGGAATTTCCATGGATGTTGTATCGGGCAGGCCTGCATTTGCTGAACTCAATAAATCGCAGAAGGATATCTATTTTCCAGCTGATTCACTTGCAGAAATTGGAGTTGCTAAATGGGAAAATTTAGGATTTCCCATTGAATGTAAAAAAACCTTAACGATTGGATTTCCAATCGATGAGTTTTTACAAACTGATTTAGGCAACAATCAACAATTTATTTTTCGAAGTATTGAACGAAATCTGATCTTTGATTTTTATACCAAGTCTTTGCATGGGCATAAATATTCGAGTGGATCTTTGGTCGCAATTGGTGGCGATGAGGGAATGATAGGTGCAATTCTTCTTTCCATCAATGCCTTCGTTGGTCTTGGTGGTGGGATTGCAAAGGCAATCGTTTTCGATAAATCCAATATTTTGAATTCTGTCTTAGACAATCCATCTTTGATGATTAGCCCTTGGTCTGATGAATTGTACCAAGATCCCTTTCTTGCCAAAGCCAAAGTGATGGTGATTGGCCCTGGGACAACGCCTCAATCAAAGTATAAAGAGAAGGTCTTGATTGAGGCAGATGAATGGTGCAAAAAAGATTCCCATCGATGGGTGATTCTTGATGCTGGAATGCTACCAACTGAGAAAGAAATTGAAGCGGGTTTAAAATTCGAAGGCAATTGGATTCTCACACCACATTTTGGTGAATTGCAAAGAATGTCTGGAGCATCCATCTCCGATCTTACAGAACGTAAGACAATCACTCAGAATTTAGCAAAAAAACTCAATGCTTTCATTCTAGCTAAGGATAGTCTGTCCCTATTTGTATCTCCCGATTCAGAAGTTCTAATTTGGGATCATCCGAATCCAAAACTTTCCACTATGGGCACGGGCGATATTTTGACTGGGATTCTTGCTGTTTCTCTTGCAAAAGGATTGGAAATCCGCGATGCTGTTTTATATAGTTTGAGTTTGATGAACCTCTCGAAAGATATGAATATGATCTCACCGACATCGTGGGATATACTCAATTTTTTAAAAAAAGGATAAGATGGCAAAAGGATACCATAGTCGTTCACCAGAAGAATTTCGAGAGCATCTCAAAAGTTTAGAGAAAACTTCTCGAAAAAAAAATTGGAAACAAATTATCATTTTAATTGATATATTTTTGCTTTTGCTTGTCTTCTATTTTATTTATCTGAACTTAAATCCTGGTAGCCTAAATCTTGGCTCCAAAGCAAAAGTGGAAAATTTCCACGGACTCAACCTTACACTTTCGTCATCGCAGATTTCAAATTCATCGGTTGTGCTTTTGTATCTATTGGTGGATAATCAGACTGACAATCCGATTTCTATTCCTGAAGATGATTGGAATTTTATCTATGAATGGAGGACGGTTGATGGAGAAGTCTGTGAGTCTGGAAATTATAAATCAACTAACAACTATTCTGTTCAATCTAAGTCCCAATGGATAATGGAGATTCCTTTACACAAGCCAACGAATCCAAATGAAATCAAAGGCTGTAGCCCTGTTGCATTCAATGAAAAGAAAAGATTTGGTTTGGGATTTCTTCAAAACCAACATCTCTATTTAGATTTTCGAATCAGAAAAAATTCAAAAGATGATATGAAAGCAAGAAACCAAGCTGAGTTTCTCATTCAATTGAATCCTTTTTAAGGCTACGCACTTACATTCCGCGCGACTCGCTTCGCGACAGGTCGCTTACGGATGCAAGTGCTCCGCTCAAGGTTGAAGATCCTGATTCACCAATCTGATTTTATGCGAGGCATGTTCGCCCAGTTGCCAGCTTGGAATGTTTTCCCATCATCCAGCACCATTCTCCAATTAAAATAGAGGAAAATTTAATAATGCATTTAACAAAGATAATGGTGCTGGAGCTGGTGATGGGCCAAAGTCGCTGCGGAGGCAGGCACTTCGCTCAAGGTTGAAGATCCTGATTCACCAATCTGATTTTATGCAAGGCATGTTCGCCATCTTTGATCCAACTTTCAAACACCACACCATCCTCTGTAACCTTTGCGAGCACTTAGAGGACTTAGTGGTAAAACTCTTCAATTTAGGGATTTTAAATCATCGAATATTTCGATTTGTGTTGGATTCTCACAGATTGAATAAATTGAAATCGTATAAATTCGTTGCAATTTATTGAGGGTTGAGAACGGTAAATGTTGTTTGTGGATATGAATGATAAAGGACGGGGCTTAAGCCCCGGGCGAGGGGATTTTCAAGAAAAATTGAAAAATTCAGCTTTCATAAATTTATTATCCATATTTATTTATAAAAAATAATTTTATAAAATTTAGATTTTTTTGCCAAATTTAACAAATTCTTCTAAGATTTGAATTCTTGCTGTTAGCTTGTCGTTGCCACTCACAACTACCCATGGCGAGGATTCAGTATGAGTTTTGACTAACATTTCTTCAACGGCATCAACATATAGATCCCATTTATCGCGGTTTCTCCAATCTTCATCAGTGAGCTTCCACCTCTTAAGAGGATCATTTGCTCTTGCATCAAAACGTTCTTTCTGAGTATCTTTATCGATATGGATAAAGAATTTTATAACTTTTACATCATTTTGTTCCAAGGATTCTTCAAACCAGATAATCTCACTGTAGGCTCTCTTCCATTCTGCTTCTGTGGCAAAACCTTCGACGCGCTCAACCATTACTCTACCATACCAAGATCGATCGAATATTCCGATCACTCCGCGCTCAGGTATCCTTCTCCAGAATCTCCATAGATAATTTCTGGATTTTTCAGAAGCGTCGGGGGCCGAAATATTATGAACTTCATAAAGTCTAGGATCCATAAGACCTGTTAGTCTGCGGATCGCTCCACCTTTGCCCGCTGCATCCCATCCTTCAAATACTACTGCAATGGATTTGCCGCGTGTCTGACATTCATGGGTAACCTGTCTTGCTTTTTCTTGAAGATCTTTGAGTTTTTTCTTATAGTCAGACTCTGGGATCGTTAGGCTAAGATCTACTTTGTGTAAACTCGGTGACATATTCATTCCGTTTCTCCAGCAGATCTCAATTTTTGTAATAGTTCATTGGAATCTACGCCCAATTTTTTTTCTAAATGATTGATGAGCTGAACCATCACACTCAGTCTCGCTTCACTATTATCATCGGAAGGAATCAAAATCCAAGGTGCATACGGTTGATCTGTAAGTTGGATATAGTTCATAAATAATTTCTTATAGGATTCGTAATTCTCAGCTTGGTCCAAATCTTCAAGAGTTGTCTCCCAAGTTTTACCTTCTTTCTTGGCTTTCTTCAATCTCTTAGAAAGATCTTTCTCACCCAAATCCAGGAAGAATTTGATAATTAAGATTCCATCTTCAGCTAATGTTCGTTCCAGATTCATTATAGTTTTTAGATTATTGGAAATATCTTGCTTTTTTACATCACCTTTGCGAATCGCATAAGATACTCGATAGTACCAAGACTTAAGAAGAAAAAAAGCAAATCCTTTTGGAGGAAAATGATACCAATACTTATATAAAAACGGATATTTGGAATCCCAGAGTTCAGTATTGACAGGTGAGTACACTTTGTATTTTTTCGGGTCCATGCGATAGATCAATTTCTTGATAATGCGACCCTTGCCAGTCTGTGCCCAACCTTCGAGAATTACATAGCAGGAGATGCCCATCTCACTTGCGGAGTTCTGGAGTATATACAGCCTTTCTTGTAAGCTATCTTCATCAAGTTCATGTTCTTGAATAGTCATAATAATCTATAGAGATACCATCGATTCCCAATCTTTCGAAATACAGGATTGGACAAGTCCCCTTCTAAAGGACTGGATGAATTGAAAATGATATCTACTTCACACTCCTCTTTAGATTCAAAATAAAAGTCGAGACTAAAACCCTCGGATTTGAGTAGAATATCTTTTACAGATAATGATGTCGTGTTACTTTTTTGTTTCCGCAGCAATTCCGTAGAAAAAAAATAAGTTTGGAAGTATCCGTTCTTTTCGTTCCATTCTTCACGAAATTGTTTTTTGGTCCAATGTGCTTTCAGATCAACCCAGATGCCCTCTTCCTCATTTATATGAATCAGAACGGGTTCTAGGTTCTCATCTATGATTGACTCAGCCAGGAGTCTCAGAATCCATTCAATTTCCGTACGATCTGTAACACCTGGTTTCCCGAACACTTTCCTTTCTTTTAAAGAAAATTCTGATTGCGTTGGTCGCTCCCTAGCACAAGCCAATCCCAAAAAACATATAAATATAATAATGAAAAATTGTTGAATATAAATCATCTAGACATCATTCTAGAATTTTAACTAGAAGGCTGTCAAATGCATTGCATTGCTAAAAGAAAATCTTTTTGCACGCTTCGTGCAAAATTGAGGCTGATCGGTTGGTTTGGGTAGTTTCCATCATGAACATAAATCAAGATTGTAGTCCTTTGTCCAGAGGGTAAGTAGACATTCTCAATCTTTGTTCCTTCTGGATAAGTGAATGTCTTCATTCGTCCCAGTTCATCGTAACTTCTTTGGAAGAATAGAGTCAGATCGTCTATAGAACGTTTCTCGACGATGGCTTGTCCTTTTGCATCGTAGGCGTTTTCTGTGTTTTTTTTGGGCGATCCCAGCACCATTTGTAAATGTTTGTGTATCAAATAAATTACGAGTAAACAATACAAATGTTGCTGGGTCGGGCTCTCAGCTACGGTCAATAAATTGCTATTTGGATTCAATATCATAACCTTCCTTTAACTTCAATTTATTGACCCCGCTTCCATCCCTATCGCAGAACTATTCTCTTCTGCTGTTTTACCCCTGGTTAAAACCAGGGGCTAACAGCTACACTCTTCACCGTTGGCTAATAATCCAACAAATGATGACATTGTTAATATTTTAACGTTCTTTAATTTACGTTAACTTCAATAATTCTATTCTCTATCCATTCAAATATTCTGTCTAGGAATAATATTCTTTAATTTATTATTTACTCATATCGCAATCAACAAAGAAATTCCCATACCTTCCGAGATAGAAAAACCTCCTGATTCTAAGTTAGTTGCTACTCCAGTATTGAATGGACTCTATCATATCTATTCTTATCAAAAAGCTGCTTAAGGTTTTAATTTAGATTGAATCTTTTTTCTCATTGTATCTGGATCGAACCATATCTAAATCTTAATAAATATTTCAGAAATCCGTAATTTTCGAACATTTTTCCTATAAATCACCCGATTTTAGTTTTCATTCCAATACTTTAAGTCATTCAAATCGAATAATTATCTAGTATAACAGACAATATATCCAATGAATTAGTTTTTACGAGCCTCAACCATTTTTGATTAGTTGACGTTATGATATAAAATAAATTTTAAAATGGTGCTGGGTGCTGGACGAGCCTCAGACTTAAGTAGACCGTCAGACACCAAATTTATTCTCCAGAGATACATAATTCTCCTTGCCCTAAATTTTGCTTATCACCAAGGCAAGCACTTTTAGGATTGCAATAAAGTATATTTACAGAATAAATATTATTTATACTTTCTCTATTACTGGAACCACAAGGAGCACTGTAAAGGGATTCATAACAATATTCCGCATCCTTATTTGTGATATGCGACTTCAAAAATCCCAATTCATAAATAGAAGACTCTGGAAATAGTGCAAGTATAAGTAATCGATCTTGAAATTCTATTTCCTGATCAGTACCCGTTAATCCACATTCGATAAACTTAAAATTAATAATATTTTCTTTTTCCTTTTGAAAGTTTCGTGAATCTTTTACTTTGCTTCCATCAATGGAACAATGCAATAGGATTATCATAACCAAGTATTTTACCATATTTGTTAATTTACTGTAGATGATTCATTTGAACTGGATAGCATTTGGAAATTATTAATTTGTTTTTGCTGTTTTTCAATTTTTCTAAATCTATGATAATAATCAAATATATCTAAAGGATTATCCTTAATATTAGTAATTATATCTCCAGCGATATTAGATCCAATTGTTAAATTGCCCTGATATTCAATTTCCGACATAATCAATCCTTCAAAAAAATCTTCTGAGTCTATCTTGAAATCTTCTTCAGTAAATTTCTGACCTAACAAAACTTTTTCTTCCAGAGATTTCCATTTTGATTGTAAAAAGTTTCTAGTATATTCTTTAACCCGATCGTTTCGATCTCCTCCAATTTTCTCAGATCCTTCTCTTGCAATATATTTAACATGACGACGGACTGATAGTCTATCCGAAGCCCACATACTTCCTTTTAGAACGGCTCGATTAATACCAGTAGATATATTTTTTCCAATTTTATTAATTCCTTTTGCTCCAAATTTTTTGCCCATCGCATGACCGATGATCCTATTAAACATGTGAATATATTTATTTTTACCACTAGGATCATTATATCGCAACGGATTCCCCTCAACATACATCATCCTGTTCATACCTTGAACTTTCCCTGGAAACGCCATACTGTCCGCCTGTATAAATCTCCCCATAGCAGGGTCATAATATCTTGCTTTATAATACATCAAGCCTGATTCCCTGTCTTCTTCTTGCCCTGTGTATTTGTATTTAGATACATCTGGTCCATAGGAATCCGTTCTCAATATCTCACCGTACGGTCTGTAGCTGATATGAGATTTACCACCCATCTCACCACCAGCCAAGACGTTACCCATCCCATCTGTTACCATGGTTATGCTACCAAGATGATCGGGATGTAGGAAGAACATGCCAGGTATGCGAGCTGTGTTCTGTCCTCCGACTCCACTAGATCCACCGCCACCTAAGCTAGCTGGTTCTGTGTTTACACTAGGTGTATCAGCAGGTATACCAAGTCCGAGTAGCCAAGGCGGAACTCCTTCCTCACTAGATGCTCCACCATAGAAGGCAGGTGAGCAACTGTAGATATTGATGAATAGAAAGGGAATCAAGGCGAGTGCGGATGCGAATCTTGAAGAGACTTGCACTTCAGTAGATATTTGAATACTTGCGTAGATTGCAAGGAGTAGCAAACTTATCCAGAGAAATAGTTTTACTGGTGCAACAACCGTATATCCTGAGCGGAGAATCTGAACGCTTGGGATTCCTTCCCACACAAGACTTAGGTCTCTTTTGATTTCGTTGTAGCCTGTGATTATGATAAAGGCAACATCTTGTTCATTTTGTGCGGAAAGAGAATCGTTGATCGCAACTTGGTTTAGTAGATTGGCATCGGGTCTTGTATATTGCGATACGATATCTCCCTCTATTCCTGTGATATACATTGTATGCTTTTCTGGAACACCAGGTGATCGGTGGATTTCGTAGTTGTTGCCAAAGCTATATGTTGTTGTATCAGCATTCTTTAGATACTTCTTGATTCTATGCCCTGTATGATCGTATGAATATGTGAATACATCTCCACCAGCAGTTGTGATCTCACTCAGTTTCGATCTGCTGTCATATCGGTAGATGTCTCCGTTACGATTGGTTAGGTTTCCGATTGAGTCGTAGCTATAGTTGACTGCACCAGTCTCTGTTGAGTTTGCTTGTGTCACAGCATGAACATGACTTGGATTGTTGTATTGAAGACTAAACTTTCCTCGCTTAGTGAGGTTTCCATTTGTGTTGTAAGAATATGTTTCTTCTCCATATTTGCCAATGGCTTTTGTAACTCGGTTGATACTGTCATATTCGAATATTTGATTTCTCGTTTCATTCATTAGATCAGATATCTTGGATATATTGCCTTTCTTGTCATATTCGTATGAGACTCTCTGTTCAATATGTCCATCACCCAGTCTTGTTGTGATTGCATTCGGTCTCTGTCTGAGTCTGTCATAGGCGATGTCCATTTCAACCTTATTTCTTCTGGGCGATCTCCTATCCATTTCTTTAAACTATCCTCGTATAACAATTCGTCTACTATTTTCCGAAATAGATAGGAACCGGGCTCTCCCTCGACGAGGGCGCTCGGTCGATCCCTATCGCAGGATTAATCTTCTCTGCTGTTTTACCCCTGGTTAAAACCAGGGGCTAACAGCTACATTCTACACCGTTGGCTAATAATCCAACAAATGAAGACATTGTTAATATTTACACTTTCGTTTATTTATGTTAATTTCAATAATTCAATTCTCTATCTATTCAACTATTCTGTCTAGGAATAATATTCTTTAATTTATTATTTACTCATATCGCAATCAATAAAGAAACTCCAATACCTTCCGAGATAGAAAAACCTCCTGATTCTAAGTTAGTTGCTACTCCAGTATTGAATGGACTCTATCATATCTATTCTTATCAAAAAGCTGCTTAAGGTTTTAATTTAGATTGAATCTTTTGTCTCATTGTATCTGGATCGAACTAAATTTAAATCTCAAAAAATATTTCAGAAATCCATAATTTTCGAATATTTATGCGATAAATCAACCTTATTTTGGTTTCAATTCCATTACTTTAAGTCATTTAAAATAAATATATTTCCAGTATATTGGACAACGTATCCAATGAATTAATTTATGCGAGGCTCACATTAATCTTCCTGTTTTTGTTAAAATTGCAAAACTTTATATCATTCAAATCAAAATAATATCTAACATAACAGACAATATGTCCAATTAATTATCCAGTCACCCAGCACCATTTTTGATAAAATGATGTAAAAAATTAAAATAAAATTTAAAATCGAGCTGGGTGCTGGACGAGGCTCAGTATAGGTCTAAAACATATAAGATAATTTCACCAACCTCCGATGATTGCAATTTTTCCATTTCCTAGCGAAACACAACTACTAAACTGACGTCCTTCTCTTAAAGCTAAAAATTCAACATCCGATTCTGATTCGGTATTATATTCTTGAATTGTATTTGATAACCTATTTCCATTTACACCAAATATATAAAAATTACGATTGTCAAACTGAAAAATACATGACGGATTCGTATAAGCTAGAAATGGATTCGATACACTAGACTCTCCGGTTATTAAATCGTATCGAATAATACGATTATTTCTAACATTTCCGTTCGTAAATCCCCCAATCATTTCCAATTTACTTCCATTCAATTGCCCATTAAGCGTATCTAAGTTTAGTGGTAAACTGGCTAATTCGACAGAAACCCATGTTCCGATAGATATTTGTTCTACTTTGTTAAATATCTCAATTTCTCCCGCATCATCATTAGATCCTCCCAATAAGAATATTTGATCATTCAATCTCACTGCATTCCCAAGAGATCTTGGAAATAACATATTTCCTACTACACTTGAAGCCCCACTGTCTAGATTAAATAACTCTATTTCTGCAATTGGTTTTCTAGATTTCGAGTCTATGCCACCAATGATTAGTATATTTTTTTCGTCCAGAAGGAATGACTGATGCAGAGACCTTTCAAATAAAAGCGATCCAATGGATCTAATTTCATTCGTTGCAAAGATAAATTTCTCAACAATTTTCATATCTACTTCATCTTCTCTTTTAGTACCTCCAATGATTACAACATCTCCATTTTCGATTTCTGTTAATGTATGATTCACTCGAGGAGCGGAAGTATTATTTAAATATGCAAAATCATTCCAATCTGAATTTATTCGTAAAACAGATTTTTGAATTGAGCCACCACCCAGTCCACCAACAGACAGTATACTTCCATCTTTTAACTTGAGTGATTTCATTCCCCTTAATGCGACATCTAATCTTTTGGAAATAGGATAGTATGATCTGCTTGCAATGTCTACTATTTGAATTTCACGACTATCCGGTCTTGAATAAATTTCGATAATACTGAGTTGAAATAGAAGATCGAAAGGATCCTCGTCATCGGAAGGGTTAATTATGTTACAGTTTGCTAAAATAAAAATCAATACTATAAATCGCCAATTTTGCATTTGTTTTACTCCTGTTTCTTGTTCAAAAATTTATTTACTTATGAGGATGCTCGACACTAACACTAAGGTGCCCCACATACTGTAAATCCAAAAAGAGTAATGCAAGTCGCCGTCCCATTCGGATCTCTCGGTTTATCAGAAAAACAGGTAACTGTATAAACTAAGAGAACACAGTCTGCTCCTGCACCGCTACTTATAGGATCTTGTGGATTGCTAGTTAAATATATATTATCTTTATTATCATTGCAAATCGTAGGATCTTTTGCATCACAGAAACTTGGTGGAGGTCGATAACCTGATAGGGCCATGTAATAGGACGATACAATAGAAGAATATACTTGCAAATCTTTATACATCGCATTATGTTTTCTTCTACTTCCTGGCAGAATTGATCGATCCCTTTTACGCTTAGCATTATCTTGTAAGTAACCGAGCGCAGTAGCTGCAACCGCTAAGAGAAATGTTGCATCGGAAATAGACTTATTATCAATAAAAAGTAACACGGCAGCTGTTAGAACGGCTCCTGCGAAAAACCTAGCTAAACTTCTTTGTCCTTGACCATTACTATTATGAAAATAATAATTTAGAGATCTTGTGGCACTTTCTTTAAGCCCTCCAATTCCTCTAGATAGATCATTATTTCGTTGAAAGCCACCGCGTGCTTTGTCCTTACCTCGACCGACACCATAAGCTGCTGCTGCCCAAGTCATGGCTTCTTGGTCACTAGATCCACCCTGCTTTGAAACTAAGTATGCTACTGCCGCATAAGCCCAACTATTACTAATTCTATTTCCAGAAGAATCCCCAAATTTAGTTGGATTCCCTTCCACATACATCATCCGATTCATACCTTGAATTTTGTCTGTAAATAAAATACTGTCATTCTGTATAAACCTTCCTATAGCAGGATCGTAGTATCTTGCTTTGTAATACATCAATCCTGATTCACGATCTTCCTCTTGACCTGTGTATTTGTATTTAGATACATCCGGCCCATAAGAATCGGTTCGAAGTATCTCACCATAAGGTCTGTAGCTGATATGAGATTTACCACCCATCTCACCGCCTGCGAGAACATTGCCCATTCCGTCTGTTACCATTGTTATGCTACCGAGATGATCGGGATGCATAAAGAACATTCCTGGGATTCTCGCAGTTGCTTGGCTTGCACTGCCTCCACCACCGCCACCTAAGTTAGCAGGTTCAGTGTTTACACTAGGCGTATCAGCAGGTATACCAAGTCCGAGTAGCCAAGGAGGAACTCCTTCTTCACTAGATGCTCCACCATAGAAGGCAGGTGAGCAACTGTAGATATTGATGAAGAGAAAGGGAATCAATGCGAGTGCAGATGCGAATCTAGCAGAGACTTGAATCTCTGTAGATATTTGAATACTTGCGTAGATTGCAAGGAGTAGCAATCCCATCCAGAGAAATAGTTTTACTGGCGCAACAACCGTATATCCTGAGCGGAGAATCTGAACGCTTGGGATTCCTTCCCACACAAGACTTAGGTCTCTTTTGATTTCGTTGTAGCCTGTGATTATGATAAAGGCAACATCTTGTTCATTTTGTGCGGAAAGAGAATCGTTGATCGCAACTCCATTGAGTAGATTGGCATCAGGTCTTGTATATTGCGATACAATATCTCCCTCTATTCCAGTTATATACATGGTATGCTTTTCTGGAACACCAGGTGATCTGTGGATCTCGTAGTAGTTTCCAAAACTATACGTTGTTGTATCAGCATTCTTTAGATATTTCTTGATTCTATGTCCTGTATGATCGTAACTGTAAGTGAACACGTCTCCACCAGCAGTTGTGATCTCACTCAGTTTCGATCTGCTGTCATATCGGTATATATCACCGTTACGATTCGTTAGGTTTCCGATTGAGTCATAGCTGTAGTTGACTGCACCAGTCTCAGTTGAGTTTGCTTGTGTCACAGCATGAACATGACTTGGATTATTATATTGAAGACTAAACTTTCCTCTCTTAGTGAGGTTTCCGTTCTGGTTGTAGCTGTAGTTCTCTTCGCCGTATTTGCCTATGGCTTTTGTTACACGGTTGATAACGTCATACTCAAATTCTTGATTTCTGGTTTCGTTCATTAGATCAGATATCTTAGATATATTGCCTTTGTTGTCATATTCGTATGAGACTCTCTGTTCAATATGTCCATCACCCAGTCTTGTTGTGATTGCATTCGGTCTCTGTCTGAGTCTGTCATAGGCGATGTCCATTTCAACCTTATTTCTTCTGGGCGATCTCCTATCCATTTCTTTAAACTATCCTCGTATAACAATTCGTCTACTATTTTCCGAAATAGATAGGAACCGGGCTCTCCCTCGACGAGGGCGCTCGGTCGATCCCTATCGCAGGATTAATCTTCTCTGCTGTTTTACCCCTGGTTGAAACCAGGGGCTAACAGCTACATTCTTCACCGTTGGCTAATAATCCAACAAATGAAGACATTGTTAATATTTAAACTTTCTTTAATTTAGGTTAACTTCAATAATTCAATTCTCGATCGATTCAAATATTCTGTCTAGGATTATTATGTTTAGTTTTATTATTTACTCATATCGCAATCAATAAAGAAACTCCCATACCTTCCGAGATAGAGAAACCTCCTCATTCTAAGTTAGTTGCTACTCCAGTATTGAATGGACTCTATCATATCTATTCGTACGAAAAAGCTGCTTAAGGTTTTAATTTAGATTGAATCTTTTTTCTATACATTATCATAGAGAACCCATATCTACATCATTGAAAAATGCACACACTTCTGCAATTATCGAGATTTTTTCGATATATTCTTCAATTTTAGTTTCAATTCCAATACTTTAAGTCATTCAAATCGAATAAATGTCTAACATAACAGACAATATATCCAATGAATTAGTTATTACGAGGCTCAACCATTTTTGATTAGTTGACGTTATAATATTAAATAAATTTTAAAATGGTTCTGGGTGCTGGGCGAGCCTCAAAAGCTCACTTAACTAATCTTTCTCAATATCACAATATTCTATCATAATACAAAATTCTCCAAAGGGAATAAAATTGTATGAATAATAGATTGTTTCAACCCTTGAAACAGATTTAATATACACCATTTCATTAAATCCTAACTTTTCAATTTCATTTTCAAGATCAAAATTTCCACCTAATAACGAACTTTTACAATTTTTGAAATTCTTTGGTTCACAATTGACGCTTTTTGGTTTGAATTTTTTTAATGAGAACCTATCTTGAGAATATATTGGTAGAATCATCATAAAAAAATATAATAAAAATAAATATATTCTATTTCCCATACGAAATTTCACCTTGAAATATAATACAATCTTCATTCCTATTCCTACTACTATATTGACGAAATTCTATCAAATTATTATGAAAAATAGTGTTCGAATAAACTTTTTCCAAATAAATCATTAAGTCACTAGATATCTCTACTCGACTTGAATATATAGGATAACATTTTTCAATTTTTATACGCTGCATATTAATTTTGTCAGTAGTTTCAAGACTTACACCTTTATAGTAAATAAAATTTCCAGGATAATGTTCAGTTTTTATTTCAAACGTATTGCATTTCGAACAAAATAAGAACAGCAATGTGATAATTGAATTATTTATCTTGAAAAACATTGAACATTTCCCGATGGATTTGAGCATATTTGTGCTAAGGTGGCGATGGGCATAATAACTATAGCAATACCAGAAGCAATTGGTCCAAGTAAATCGTCCAATCCATAGACGATGATATTATAAATGGTCCCATCTGGGATTAAACCCATAAGCGATCTTGCAAGATCAATATCGTCAAAGTTTTTCCGAACATATTTGGCAGAATTAGTTAATTCGACAGACAAATCATTGTTTCTCAGAAAACCGCCTTTTTTCTTGTCAATACCTCTACCGACTTGAAATCCGGCAACACCCCATGCAACTGCTTCCTCATCAGTAGCTCCGCCCGCCTTAGCCACAAAATACGCAGTTGCACTATATCTCCATGATGCACTATTAGCTGACTTTCTGGAGTAGTCCTGTACTAAATGATCATTCCTTGATCCCATCCTAGAAATATCATTATTTCGACCGAATCCACCTCGCGCTTTGTCTTTGCCTCGACCCACTCCATAAGCAGCAGCTGCCCACATCATAGCATTTTGATCTGATTCTCCACCTTGTTTCGCAACAATATATGAAATAGCCGCATAAGCCCAGCTATTACTAATCTTATTTCCACTCTTATCGCCATACCTCACAGGATTCCCCTCAACATACATCATCCGATTCATACCTTGTATTTTCCCTGGGAACGCCATGCTGTCAGCCTGAATAAATCTTCCCATTGCTGGGTCATAATATCTTGCTTTATAATACATCAATCCACTCTCACGATCTTCCTCTTGTCCTGTGTATTTGTATTTAGATACATCCGGCCCATAAGAATCAGTTCTCAATATCTCACCATAAGGTCTGTAGCTGATATGTGACTTTCCACCCATCTCACCGCCTGCGAGAACATTGCCCATCCCATCTGTTACCATGGTTATGCTACCAAGATGATCGGGATGTAGGAAGAACATGCCAGGTATGCGAGCTGTGTTCTGTCCTCCGACTCCACTAGATCCACCGCCACCTAAGCTAGCTGGTTCTGTGTTTACACTAGGTGTATCAGCAGGTATACCAAGTCCGAGTAGCCAAGGCGGAACTCCTTCCTCACTAGATGCTCCACCATAGAAGGCAGGTGAGCAACTGTAGATATTGATGAATAGAAAGGGAATCAATGCGAGTGCAGATGCAAATCTTGCAGAGACTTGCACTTCACTAGATATTTGAATACTTGCGTAGATTGCAAGGAGTAGCAAACTTATCCAGAGAAATAGTTTTACTGGAACTTGGACAGTATATTCTGTCCGTAGAATAGATACATTTGGAATACCATCCCATACTAACGATAAGTCTCTTTTGATTTCACTGTAGCCTGTGATCATGATGAAGGCTATATCTTGTTCATTTTGTTCGGAAAGAGAATCGTTGATCGCAACCTCATTCAGTAGATTCGCATCAGGTCTTGTATATTGCGATACAATATCTCCCTCTATTCCGGTTATATACATTGTATGCTTTTCTGGAACACCAGGCGAACGGAAGATCTCGTAGTAGTTTCCAAAGCTATATGTTGTTGTATCAGCATTCTTTAGATACTTCTTGATTCTATGTCCTGTATGATCGTAGCTGTAAGTGAATAAATCTCCACCAGCAGTTGTAATCTCACTCAGTTTTGATCTGCTGTCATATCGGTAGATGTCTCCGTTACGATTCGTTAGGTTTCCGATCGAGTCATAGCTGTAGTTGACTGCACCAGTCTCAGTTGAGTTTGCTTGGGTTACAGCATGAACATGACTAGGATTGTTGTATTGGAGACTAAACTTTCCTCGTTTAGTGAGGTTTCCGTTCTGGTTGTAGCTGTAGTTTTCTTCACCATATTTTCCGATTGCTTTGGTTACTCGGTTGATTGAATCATATTCGAATATTTGATTTCTCGTTTCATTCATTAGATCAGATATCTTGGATATATTGCCTTTGTTGTCATATTCGTATGAGACTCTCTGTTCAATATGTCCATCACCTAGTCTTGTCGTGATTGCATTCGGTCTCTGTCTGAGTCTGTCGTAGGCGATGTCCATTTCAACCTTATTTCCAGTTTTTCTTCTCACTATGAGTTTTCCGTCTTCTTCAATCGGTCCATAATATTGAACCACTGGTTGGTTTGCATAGCTTCCGTCATGAGCGTGGATAAGGATGGTTGTAAGCTGTCCAGATGGTAGATAGACATTCTCAATCTTTGTTCCTTCAGGATAGGTAAATGTTTTCATTCGTCCGAGTTCATCGTAGCTTCTTTGGAAGTATAGAGTTAGATCGTCTATAGAACGTTTCTCGACAATGGCTTGTCCTTTTGCATCGTAGGCGATTTCTGTGAGTCCTGATGCGTCGGAGATTTTAGTGAGTTTTCCAATTGTATTAGAGTTGGATATTGAGTTTGGAGCATCGTATGTATAGATTGTAGCTGTCTCAGACGGCAGTCCTCCACCAGAAGATTCTATTTTTGTGATTCTACCCAAGCCATCTAGTGTAAAGTTTTGGGTCACGCCTCTTGCATCCGTCTGTGTGGTCATCTCTCCAGCTAGATTGTAGGTATAGCTCACAGTTCCCGAGTTTTGGTCTGATTGTGTCTTCTTGCGTCCACCAAGATCATAGGTCATCGACGTGTTTGCATTCCCTGGATCTTTTACCTGTACAAGTTGTCCTTTGGTGTTGTAGGTATATTGGATGGTTTTGCCTTGAACAGTTTTACTAATTAGTTGTCCAAAGTTATCTGATGTAGCAGTTTCTGTTCGAATCACTTCTCCGTCTTTGGATATGGTGATTTGTGTTGAGTTTAGAGAATAAACAATTTCAGTAATCTCACCTGTATTCGCTGTTATACGCTTCGGTCTTTGTTGATTGTCTTCGTTGGATGCATAGTATTCTGTGGTTGTCCAGGTTGGAGTCTCTCCTGTCAGATAGGCATGGCTCTTCTGGAATGCTCGTCCTTTTGAGTCATATTTCGTTTCTTCTGTGGATGTAATTCCCGATGTCACGAGGCTTTCTGTACGTTTTGTCTTACCTTCTTTGTCAGCTACTGTCTTTGTCCAGCTATCTCCGCTCACGCTATGAGATACGGTGGTGGTCGTCATCTGGCTACCTGCATTTTCGTAGAACATAGACTGAACTTTGTTTCCATTGAAATGAACTTCAGTTGTTCTACCATATTTATCATAGTTCATAGTAGTGATATTTCCATTCGCATCCACCGAGGACAATTCTAGATCTGTGATTGGATCATATTCTTTACTAGTAGTCTGTCCAATTGCGTTTGTGGCTGTGATCGGAAGGTTGCCGTTGGTTCCGCCGTAGGTATATTGCAAGCTTCTGCCAAGGCTATCGGTTTGAGTTACGACATTACCAATTGAGTCATAGGTAAAATACTGAGCATACCATTTTCCTGCATCCACAAGTTTTGATTCGCTTGTCACATTTCCGTTATTGTACGTTCTCTTTACATGCGATACCATTTCTCCGTTGACGCTTGTGATTTCTTCGATGGGTTCGGCAAGGATTCCAATTCCTGGTTCACTTGCATAGAAAGCTTCTTGCGTCGTGAGTCGTCCGTTCCAGTTTTCTGTGATTGTTGCTGGGCTATATGCGTAGCTTGAATTGTAGGTTGTTGTGGTTGTCTTTGTATCTTTGAGTTGGCCGTTCACATAACTAAGTGATGATGTGTTTTTTTTGGGCGATCCCAGCACCATTTGTAAATGTTTGTGTAATAAATAAATTACGAGTAAACAATACAAATGCTGCTGGGTCGGGCTCTCAGCTACGGTCAATAAATTGTTATTTATTTTCAATATCATAACCTTCCCTTAACTTCAATTTATTGACCCCGCTTCGACAAGCCCAGCATCCAGGGCGGTGAAGCTGGTGCTGGGTCCCTATCGCTGGATTAATCTTCTCTGCTGTTTTACCCCTGGTTAAAACCAGGGGCTAACAGCTACAGTCTTCACCGTTGGCTAATAATCCAACAAATGAAAAGATTGTTACAATTTAAACTTTCTTTAATTTACGCTAACTTCAATAATTCTATTCTCTATCTATTCAAATATTCTGTCTAGGAATAATAAACATTTTATATATTTTACGAATATTTTTATTGTTACAAATTATATTCTTACCGCCAAACCTTCCTGTAATAATCGATTGTTTAAGTAGTTTCCTTCCTCCATTACTTTTTTCTCATTCCATTCACTAGGAATATAAAATACATCCGCTAAATATCGATCATACAAATCTGTTCCAGAAGTTTTGATAATTAGAAAATTACAATCTTTCAATTCTGACTCAATGAATTTCTTAGATTTCTGTCCACCTCTCTCTGTAAGCTCAGGAGAGTCAAGTCCACGAAGACGTAATCTCTGTTCAATAAAAACAGAAAAGCCTAGATCGATGTGAACTAAGATACTATCTCCATCAATCACTCGATCAAGGTAAGCTTTGTATGTAAATAATTCTCTAACAGCATCCGTTTTTTCAAATCGGAATCCATGGCTAGTCTTTGATGCTGTTACAATTGATCCAGGTTTATATTTCTCTAAATTAGATTTCTCACCTAACTCATATTTAACTCTGAATCCAAGGTCAACATTTTGCACGACTCGTGCAAAATTCAAACTAAAATTCCCTGATACACGGTATCTAAATAGCTCTAAACTAGGTCGTTTTAGCTGGTTTTTGGTGGAATTTAGATCTAAATCGGTGGATTTACCATTTTCTTGGGCTTGGTTGATCTCTTTTACCAATTTCTGAAATTCAGTGGTTGTCAGATTTTCTTTTACAATTTTAGATTCAAATCGATCTCTAATCTTCTTATCATCTATTCCTAGTAATATTCGATAGTTAGTCCAAGATATTAAAGGTTGTATATTTTTTAGTTTGTATACTTGATAGAAACTTCGCATATATGCAAGATTGCGTACAGAGAATCCTTTGCCATACTTTCGATTTAGATCTTTAGACAATTGCTTTATTATCTGTTCGCCATACTTCGCTCGATCCTGATTGCCCTGTTCTACTTTAACTATCTTCTCACCGATTCTCCAATTTGAAACCAACACAGCACTGTTCCAGTTCTCATTGCCTTCACTCAATGCTGATTCATGAATATTTGCTATATCGGCAATTAGAGTTTGGTATTGTTTTCCAAGTGTCGAAGGCATTGTTATTCTATGATAAAATTCCTGTTATATTCAGTGCCCACATTGTTATTCTAATCATAATACATATTCGATATTAATCCACTATTTTATTTGTTTTATATTATTTTTATTTACTCAAATTTATCAGATGTTATTTCTTTTCAATGGATTCAATATTCTCTTGTTTCATATTTTTCCTAATCTTTGTTACTATCCTAAGTCAGATCTACTCCAAGAATCAACTCATTTTAGAAAACCTACTTCTAAAATCTCAACTCGCTTCATTCAAAAGAAGATTTAAGAAATTCCATACAACTCCCATCGTGAGATTGCAAATACTGGCTCTATCACTTTTTTTAACCAACTGGAAAGAATCCCTAATCTTAGTCACACCTGAGACTCTTCTATCTTGGAGGAAAGATTGGTTTAAGAAGTTCTGGACTTCGATCTGTACAAGAAAGAAATCTGGAAGACCTATGACTCCTTGGGATACAATCAAAACAATCCGAAGATTAGCCAAAGAGAACTGTATCTGGGGAGCAACTAAGCTTCATGGGCTAATGTTGAAGTTAGGTTTCGATATTTGCGAGAGAACCATATCCAAATACATTCCAAACCGACCAATTCATCCTAAGAAAAGGCTCTCTTGGAAGAACTTCTATAATCTACATGCTGATTGCATTGTTGTGAAAGATTTCTTTTCAGTCTATTCAGTTAATTTTCAAGAAATCTATCGTGTTCTATTCTGTATGCATCTTGGAACAAGAAGAATCTTACATTACGAAATTCATACTCATCCAACAACTTATTGGGTTCGAAGAATCTTAAAACTATCCATTAGAAAAGCTGTTAAATCAGATCTATCGATCAAATATGTTATTTCCGATAATGATTCTTTGTTTGGTAAACGCATCACTCGATTTCTAGGTAAGACTAAAATCAAACATAAGAGAACTTCTATACGCTCTCCTTGGCAAAACGGTTATGCCGAAAGATTTGTAAAAACCTGCAAAGAAGAATTCTTGGATTACTTTATTCCAATGAATCAATTCCATCTGGAAACTAAGCTAGATGAATTCATAATATTCTATAACAATCATAGAACTCATATCGCAATCAACAAAGAAACTCCAATTCCTTCTGTAATAGATAAACCTCCTGATTCTAAGTTAGTTGCTACTCCAGTATTGAATGGACTCTATCATATCTATTCGTACGAAAAAGCTGCGTAAGGTTTTAAATTAGATTGAATCTTTTTTCTCATTGTATCTGGATCGAACTATATCTAAATCTCAAAAACTATTTCAGAAATCTGTGATTTTCGAGTATTTTTCTTAAGTATCCCCCTATTTTAAAATTAAATCCAACTCTTTAAGCCTCGCAAACCCGATATTTGTCTAACATAACAGACAACATATCCAATGAATTAGTTTTTACGAGCCTCACACTTCTGCAATTATCGAGATTTTTTCTATATATTCTTCAATTTTAGTTTGAATTCCAATACTTTAAGCCATTCAAATCGAATAAATGTCTAACATAACAGACAATATATCCAATGAATTAGTTTTTACGAGCCTCAGATCAAACCTCACGATCATAGCACCATAATTCCTTTCAAAGTATCTTTACAATATGGAAAAATACTCGAATTCTCATTGACAGATTTTTTAAAATAGTAAAAACTTGCGTAAATTGTCAAATCTGTTAGACATAGAAAATCTTGTGATCTTTGTTTACTGCATTTTGTAACTACAGGATCATTCTCGAAACCTGTAATAATTTTATCTGGATCCGTACCTTCTAAATTGTTAATTTTATATATATCAATACAAACTTCCTCTTCGATACCATCAACATTTAAGGTCCTAGTCACAGAACCATTATAATCATAATTTCCAAACCCAAAACCTGATGTTAGTGAGCTAAGTAGGTATAAGTTTAGAATTGATAAGATATAGTTGTTTGCTTCAACAACTGTCCTATCTCTAACTTCCCTTACTTCATAATCCTTATTACAGTTACTTACGAAAAATAATATTATAGCTAAACTAAATACTATACTGTATTTACTAATATCTTTGATCGTTAATTTCTCTTGTTTAATCTCTTTAATCATGGACAATTTCCTCCATTAGCAACGTATATATCATATGTACATTTATTTCCATCCGAATCTGTGCAAATCCCCACCTGATTACATGGGCCATTTTCAGGAATATCTTCTGGAACACTAACATCTGTACCACATCTAAGCGAACATACCCTAATTGTTACTAGGACTATAAACCAAAATTTTATTTGATCATTTATAAATTGCTTTTTTTGTTCTTGAGTCTTTTTTTGTGGCGGGGTAATGAACTGTCCATAGTTCTTTTTAATTGCGGCGTTTGCATAATATCTTATATCGTTGCCCCTGTTTCGGGAATATTCCCCTCCACTAATTAGCCATCGCGCACCTCCATCAATCCCACGACCGGCTTTTCTAGCTGCATAATCAATTCCTCTTCCCATGCTTTTTCCATGATGATCAATTCCTCTACCTAGACTTCTTGCTAATGAATCAACAATTTTAAAACCTCCAACTAAATGTTTAATCATTTTTCTTACTCTACCCCTAATTTCTGATGATTTCCCAGTAGAATCAGTATAACTAATCGGATTTCCATCAACATACATCATTCTATTCATTCCATTAATCTTACCAGGAAAAGTCATACAATCAGCTTGTATAAACCTTCCCATTGCAGGATCATAGTATCTTGCTTTGTAATAGATCAATCCTGATTCACGATCTTCCTCTTGTCCTGTGTATTTGTATTTACTCACATCTGGTCCAAATGAATCAGTTCTCAATATCTCACCATACGGTCTATAGCTGATATGTGACTTTCCACCCATCTCACCGCCTGCGAGAACATTGCCCATCCCATCTGTTACCATGGTTATGCTACCAAGATGATCGGGATGTAGGAAGAACATGCCAGGTATGCGAGCTGTGTTCTGTCCTCCGACTCCACTAGATCCACCGCCACCTAAGCTAGCTGGTTCTGTGTTTACACTAGGTGTATCAGCAGGTATACCAAGTCCGAGTAGCCAAGGCGGAACTCCTTCCTCACTAGATGCTCCACCATAGAAGGCAGGTGAGCAACTGTAGATATTGATGAATAGAAAGGGAATCAAGGCGAGTGCTGATGCGAATCTAGCAGAGACTTGAATCTCAGTGGAGATTTGAATAGATGCGTAGATTGCAAGAAGTAGCAATCCCATCCAGAGAAATAGTTTTACTGGAACTTGGACAGTATATCCTGTTCGGATAATAGATACTGTTGGGATTCCGTCCCACACGAGTGATAAGTCTCTTTTGATTTCGTTGTATCCAGTGATAAACAAGGTAGCAACATCTTGATCATTTTCCTTCGTAATACTTTCGTTGATCGCAACCGCATTCAGTAGATTGGCATCAGGTCTTGTATATTGCGATACAATATCTCCCTCTATTCCTGTTATATACATTGTATGCTTTTCTGGAACACCAGGGGAACGGAAGATTTCGTAGTAGTTTCCAAAGCTATATGTTGTTGTATCCGCATTCTTTAGATACTTCTTGATTCTATGTCCTGTATGATCATATGAATATGTGAACACGTCTCCACCAGCCGTAGTGATCTCGCTCAGTTTAGATCTGCTGTCATATCGGTAGATGTCTCCGTTACGATTGGTTAGGTTTCCCATTGAGTCGTAACTGTAGTTTACTGCACCAGTCTCAGTTGCGTTTGCTTGTGTCACAGCATGAACATGATTTGGATTGTTGTATTGGAGACTAAACTTTCCTCTCTTAGTGAGATTTCCGTTTGTGTTGTAAGAATATGTTTCTTCTCCATATTTGCCAATGGCTTTTGTAACTCGGTTGATACTGTCATATTCGAATATTTGATTTCTCGTTTCATTCATTAGATCAGATATCTTGGATATATTGCCTTTCTTGTCATATTCGTATGAGACTCTCTGTTCAATATGTCCGTCACCCAGTCTTGTTGTGATTGCATTTGGTCTCTGTCTGAGTCTGTCGTAGGCGATGTCCATTTCAACCTTATTTCCAGTTTTTCTTCTTACTATGAGCTTTCCGTCTTCTTCAATCGGTCCATAATACTGAACCACTGGTTGGTTTGCATAGCTTTCGTCATGAGCGTGGATAAGGATGGTTGTAAGCTGTCCTGAAGGTAGATAGACATTCTCAATCTTCGTTCCTTCCGGATAAGTGAATGTCTTCATCCGTCCCAGTTCATCGTAACTTCTTTGGAAGAATAAAGTCAGATCGTCTATAGAACGTTTCTCGACGATGGCTTGTCCTTTTGCATCGTAGGCGATTTCTGTGAGTCCTGATGCGTCGGAGATTTTAGTGAGTTTTCCAATTGTATTAGAGTTGGATATTGAGTTTGGAGCATCGTATGTATAGATTGTAGCTGTCTCAGACGGCAGTCCTCCACCAGAAGATTCTATTTTTGTGATTCTACCCAAGCCATCTAGAGTAAAGTTTTGGGTCACTCCTCTTGCATCGGTCTGGGTTATCATCTCTCCAGCTAGATTGTAGGTATAGCTCACAGTTCCTGAGTTTTGGTCTGATTGTGTCTTCTTGCGTCCACCAAGATCATACGTCATAGACGTGTTTGCATTCCCTGGATCTTTTACCTGTACAAGTTGTCCTATGGTGTTGTAGGTATACTGGATGGTTTTGCCTTGAACCGTTTTGGTTTGGAGTTGTCCAAAGTTATCTGATGTAGCAGTTTCTGTACGAATCACTTCTCCGTCTTTGGATATTGTAATCTGTGTTGAGTTTAGAGAATATGTTATGTCAGTAATCTCACCTGTATTCGCTGTTATACGCTTCGGTCTTTGTTGATTGTCTTCGTTTACTGGGTAGTATTCTGTGGTTGTCCAGGTTGGTGATTCTCCTGTCAGATAGGCATGGCTCTTCTGGAATGCTCGTCCTTTAGCATCATATTTCGTTTCTTCTGTGGAAGTAATTCCCGATGTCACGAGGCTTTCTGTACGTTTTGTCTTACCTTCTTTGTCAGCTACTGTCTTTGTCCAGCTATCTCCGCTCACGCTATGAGATACGGTGGTGGTCGTCATCTGGCTACCTGCATATTCATAGAACATAGACTGAACTTTGTTTCCATTGAAATGAACTTCAGTTGTTCTACCATATTTATCATAGTCCATGGTAGTGATATTTCCATTTGCATCGGTAGATTTGGTTTCTAGATCTGTGATTGGATCATATTCTTTGCTAGTAGTCTGTCCGATTGCATTTGTTGCTGTGATCGGAAGGTTGCCGTTGGTTCCGCCGTAAGTGTACTGGAGACTTCTGCCTAAGCTATCGGTTTGAGTTACGACATTACCAATTGAGTCATAGGTAAAATACTGAGCATACCATTTTCCTGCATCCACAAGCTTTGATTCGCTTGTCACATTTCCGTTATTGTACGTTCTCTTTACATGCGATACCATTTCTCCGTTGATGCTTGTGATTTCTTCAATGGGTTCGGCAAGGATTCCAATTCCTGGTTCATTCGCATAGAAAGCTTCTTGCGTCGTGAGTCGACCGTTCCAGTTTTCTGTAACACTAGCTGGACTGTATGCATAGCTTGGATTGTAGGTTGTTGTGGTTGTCTTTGTATCTTTGAGTTGGCCGTTCACATAACTAAGTGATGTTGTGGATACGGGAAGAACCAGCTTAGAAATTGCAGTTGGATAGTAGATAGCATAGCTCATATCCGTTCTGGATACGATCACAGAATTTGCATCTCTTACTTCTTGCCAAGAGACGCTCCCAGCAAGTTGCGGATTCTGTGAATATCTGGTTGTTACAATTGCTTCTGTAATACCGTTGATTGAATGGGTTTCTGTTACAGTTTCAAATCCCAGATTTGCCGAAGTAATCTCATCTCCCATTTTATATCTTTGATTGGAATAGGAGAAGGATTTGGTAGATTGAGCCGTATCTGCAGACAACTTAGACGTAATGGATGAGACTAGAACCTGCGGGCTGTAATTGGGAACCCCATTTTCATAACTTCGATTAGCTTCCACAACAGCGCTTGGCATATCTTTTTTCCATGCATAGTTGATCTGAGTATAACCGCCATTGCCGTCGGAAATGTTGGTGATCAAACCTTCAGGAAAATCACCATGAGAAAGTACAACTTTTGTTTTGAAATTTCTTCCATATTGAACATATATGTCTGGGACTCCATCACCATTGCGGTCTTCCATGCGAAAGGATTTTACTTCTTCTTCTATAGGTAGATTTATAGTTTTTTGATTGTAATGAGTAAAACCTCCTTTCCCATCACCCAGATAGATTGCATAATTTTTTCCGTTTTCGCCCGTGGGAACAAGAAAGTCTAATTCACCATCAAGATTCACATCTCCGAGTTGGTAGCCTCCAGAACTTTTTGAGAATCCAGATGTTATTGAAGTCGCAGTGGTAGAATTTGAGAATCGCCCTCCTTCGTTTAAGCGAACAACTAACTCTACATCGATGACTTTCTCAATATCATTGAATTTATCATCCATAGAATACGGATTTTTTTTACTTAGTTGGTTCGTGAGACTCACTAGATCGGGCAATCCATCCCCATTTACATCCACAAGCCAATTCATTCCAGGAAGTCCTGCGACTAGAATATTCGATTTTTCTTGTCGCACGCCCAAGCCATTTGGATCAAAATAAGTTACTGCAACCTCGAAGGAATTCAAACTAAAATTTAGGTCAGCAAGTCTTTTGATTTCGTCCTTAATCCGATCACTTTGTTCCGTTACAATATTTCCAATCTTTGGACCAATAAAGAATTCATCGAAGGACGCGATCAGAGTTGCTTCAAAAGAAGAATCCATTTCTTTTTCACCTGCAATAAACTTATCATAGTCTTCTCGATCTGCTTCCCGCAACTGACCTCTCGTCTCAGCAATTTGGCCTCCAGAATAAGCCGATGGGTTAGAAATTATTCCCAATAACTGATTCTTTTGCGGAGCAAACTCAGCTTTCTTCTGCTCAAGTTCTAGGGCATTCTCTTCTTTAATTTTAGTTAAAAAGCTATCGAATTCTCCACCTAGAAGTGGGCGAACCATTACATGATCTAGGTTTCCATCTCCATCCATATCAGCAAAACCTGACAATCGATGAGCAGATGCCTTATCATCGTTAACCGATACCAACTCGATGCTATCATAACCACCTAAGTTGTAAGTCTTTTTCGGGGCAAAATTCCTCCCCGTCGAGAAATACACATGAACAAGCTTTCCTTCAACATGTATAAAATCAGCTCTACCATCACGGTTCCAGTCCATAAGGAAATCACTGTTCTTGTATTCTTCAGCCTTATGATATATAACAGGCATATTTTTTAGATCCACATGCAGAAAAGGTTTAGGTTCTGCATAATAGCTGCCTTCGGAGAAGGCAACATGCAATTTACCACCTGATTGATAAGCAAAATCAGTTCGACCATCTCCATCAATATCTGCTATTTCTGTATAGGTATTGTAACGAATGGGTAGATTGGGAAGAACAGTATCACCAAATTTTCCATACTCGTCATGAACATGCAAAGCCATAGATGTATCCATCCGTCCAAGCAGTCGCGAATATTCCGTGATTCCATCTCCATTGGTATCGGTTGGCATAGCCATTGGAACGGGAGATGTAATTCCATTTTGACAAGAATCAAATCCTCCGAAGAAAAGAAATTCCCCGCAATAATTGATCACTTCTGCAGGACATCCAGGTACCACCGCATAACATATACAAGCTATAGTTCCCCAATCACAAGATTGTCTGTCTTTGATTGGAAAACGTCCAATTCCTTCCGTGCTTGCATATAGGAATTCACTATCATTCTTTGTTGGATTCTGCAAACTCTCCGAGACAACATTCATGATAATTTCACTAGTTGTAGGAGCTGTCGTTATACTACGCTTCAATGCGCTCGGCATTTGTTCTGGAAACCTTCCAGCGAAATTAGAAGAAACATTGAGATTAAGAGTTGACATAGCTCCATTAAAATTTGAAGTCGCAGTTCTTTCGAGCGAAGTCATGTTTCCGCGTCTTGCACCCGCTTGCACCTGACTCATCATCTTACTGAATAGAATCTGTTTGATCAATTCGAACAATCGATCCACAAGATCAATGGATCCACCATAACCTTCATTATTGATTCCTTCATTGGATGATAATTCCATAATTCCACGCGGTTTACCAGTTTTCTGGAAGCTAATGGGTATATGAGTATTTGTGAATGAATCCGTTTTGTATAAAATAGAATTAAGTGAGAAAACTTTACGATCATTATCTATATCATAATCGAGTTCGTAGCTATGCGATTTATCTCCATTTGTATAGAAAGTTATACTTTTGAGAATCTTAGTCTCCTTGCGCTGATTTCGCAGAACAAAACTAATCTTATCATCATTGAAATCATCATAGAGAAACTCAATGGTGCGATTCCCATTGGCATAACGAATCGTTTTCGGAAGAAGATTCCCATCCGATTTATAGTATTCATAGTGGATTTGATTGCCCAAGACGTCTTGTTCTGACTTGATAGCCCAGACCCAATTCTCAGAACCATCCAGTGAAGAAATTGTATGGTCACTCCCATCTCCATACAGCTTCCAATTCCCATCAGGTGACCTCTCAATCCACGAGGCTGGATTGCTTGCATTGCCCTGTGGCTCAAGCCTTGCAAAATTTTCTGCACGAAACCCGTAGTTTCCTGAACCATTGATAAAAACCATAGAACCATTATAACTATGGGAGAATTTTTGCGGTTTGTACGAGTTAGTATCCGCATCCCGACGAATTTCAGGAAGACCAGACAACACCCAACCCTTACCCATAGAAGGAGAACCACCTTGAGAATGATAGCTAAGCGACAATTGTGGAGTCATCCCACTAGTTCCCTCGGGAATATCCAAGGGATACGCCATTGTTAGATTCCCATTTGCATCCACCGAAGGCGCAGGCAGGCTCTGTGGCAGAGGGCTAGTCGAAGAAATAAAGTTAAAAACCAAGGCAATTGCTACAAAAACACCAAAAGCAAGCCCATAGGGAACAATTTTAGAGAAACGTTTTATTCTAATATTTAACAACTTTTTATCCAACATAACATAGCTCACAGAGCTGAATTTTTCTTTATTTGTACAAAATGAACTCTAAAACAACTTAAATTGCATTTTGTTCTTGTTATATTTGATAAAATTTGAATTCTTGTCAATACAAATGAAGAAAAATTTGCTTTTGTTAGTTTTTTTTATGATATTTATGATAAATATGGAATCTTTGTTAGCCGTACAATTGGTATTTCCCAACGGACATCTATTCATTGCTCAACTAGAGACCGAAGATTCTAAAGAAATCACTGTTAAATATAAGGGCATAACATACAAAATACTCAAATCCGATCTCGAATCCTATGACAATTCCAAGACAGGAACGGACAATTCGTACACTATAACAGAGGTAATCTTAGAAGATGGAAGCAAATTTCGCGGACTCTTCGTCGAGGAGAATGACAAGGAGATTATTTTAAAAACAGGAATAGGATTCGTAAATATTAAAAAATACCAGATCAAACCACCCATTCCCATCAAACCAAGTCCACCCGACTTCCCCGAACAATACCGACTTGTTGCAGCCAAAACACCGTTAACTAAGATAGGAATCTCCGCATCCAATATATTGAATATACCAGCCTGGTCACCGGAATACATTAGCTATTCTAAATTCGGATTCTATCTAGAACCAGCCTTCGCTAATTATAAGAGTATAAACTTTGGAATCAGGCTAGACTACCTCCAATTTTTTCCAGCATCCAGTGCAAAAGCCCTGAATGCTCAGATCTATCTAAACTATACAATTTGGGAGACAGAGACTAAAAACTTATCCATCTACACGAATTTAGGCGGAGGCGTATCGAACTTATTATTCAATGCCGATTTAGGATCAGGTTCTAACCGCAATGGAACCGTACCAATTGTTCAACTAGACCTAGGTATGGAATATGCGTTCGCTGAGAACTACTATCTCAGACCAGCCCTACAAACCCTTTGTTTTATTGAGCAGAATGCAAGCAAATGTGCAGCGGGAATCGAGATCAGCGCAGGTGTCAAATTATGAAACCATTCCATTTCTCTCTCTCACAGAATCATATAAGTCTCGTTATATCTGCAATACTCATTCCCATATTTTTTACTCTAGGTTTAGCAAATTGCTCGAACTCATTTCTTGACGAAGCTGTCGCCTCCGGCAATCCAACACTCGAATGGGTAATCGTTCCTCAGATTAACGAGACATCTGCTGTGGTTGTATGGAAGTGCAATGCCAAAGTAGAAGGATTTATCCGTTACGGATCAGTTAATGGCAACGAGACTTGGCTCAGTAGCTTCCTTCCTTCTGATATCCATACCCTCACCATTGGCAATTTCGCAAGCAATGAATTGATCAACTACCAAGTCTTCTGTGGACTAAGTGAGAATGGAATTGGACCTGCATTTTCTTTTGTGTCCCAACCAAGCAACTCAGATATAATCAAAAGATCCATTTGGATAGTCGGCGGAACAGGTTCCAACAAACAGCCCGTATCCGATATAGATTTTTATGATCCTATAGATAACCGATGGTACAATTCTGTAACACAGATTCCAACACCCCGAATCAATGCTCAAGTTCTAACACACCAGAACAAAATCTATATCATTGGTGGAATTCGAGTCAATGGAACAACCACAACAGCCTCCAATCTTACAGAAGTATATGACCCATTTACGAATACCTGGACAACCATGAGTCCTCTACCAACCACCTTACAAGGAGCAGTTGTCGGATCGGTGGGAGAATCCATCTATGCTATCGGTGGAACAACATCAACAGATATGACAACAGGAACAATACTTGATACAGTTCTACGTTTTCAACCAACAGTTGGTGATTCGGGGCAATGGTCTTCTTATACCTCAGCGAACTCAATTTTTGCCCGAGTGGATATGTCAGGATGTGAGTTCAACGGTTCCATCTATATTTCAGGCGGAAGATTCTACCAGAATGGAACGCCACAAGCAACATCTGATAGTTATGTGCCATCTGCCAACTCAACCACGGCAAAAATCGAAGCCTCCAACTCCCTCGCAAGGCATGGATCTGCCTCAGCATGTTATCGCCCAAGGACAGGAGATACAGCGCCCAATGATCCAAGTCTATTCTTGATCGCTGGTGGATCTACTTCAATTGATATCAATCAACCTGTGAATGCAATTGTTCCATCGAATCGATTTGAATATAGTATTCTTGGAACCCAGACCAATAGCTTTGTAATCGGATCCAATCTACCGACCAATCTGTACTATCCAGCGATGGAAATATCTTATGAACAGAGGAAAGCCTATCTATTTGGCGGATCTCAAGAAATCAATCTTCCAGTTGATACCGTTTATAGTTTAGAACTCTCCAGTCCGAGCACATCACCTTGGCAAGATGCGGGCTCCGTCATGCCACGCCCAAGATTCGGACACAAAGCGGTAATCTTAAACAGATGATGGAACACAACAAATCCTCAGTTCATATGCTTTTCCTTCCTAAGAATTCTTACAACAAGTTACTAAGAATTAAATTTTATAGATTGATAACTACGCTTTCTTTGATAATAGCAATATTTGCACCTAACTTCTCTCTCAAGCTGAAGGCAGAAATAAGCGAGAAGGATCATGGAATTATTAGATATCATATCAAGAATCGTGAATATTCGAATGCAAAAAATCTAATCCAGCAACTCTCCATCGTAAATATCAATGACCCCCAACTGGAGCTGCTTTCCACAGAAATTCTAATCTTAGAAGCCGAAGAGGATTACAACAAAGGATTGTATAAATCATCCTATGAAAAATTCTCACATGCAAGCGAGGTTTGGAGCACTCACCAACTAGTCCAACAACGAATTCAAGAATTATCAGCTAGAAAACTTATCGATATTCCAAACAGAAAATCTACAACAAATCCTCATATAAATTCAAGCGAATTATCAGACCTAGCAGATGCAATACGAGATCAGAATGAATTCCTCCAGTCACGCATCTCGTTTTTGGAAGAAATGGTCACCGAACAACATAAAATGATAAGATATACAATCACAACTATTGCTGGTTCATTTGTCCTATTTTTAATTGGAATTGCTCTACTGTTTAGATTTCGAAATCAAAAATAGAAAATCATCACAACCAACACCCAAACTAAACACAACTTTCCGTGACCTTCGTAAGCACTTAGTGAGCTTTGTGGTAAGCTTCGTGTTTCCTTCGTTCCGTCCTGTGGCTAACTCGGAATGTCTACCCACCATCCAGGGGGTTGGGCTGGTGATGGGCCAAAGCCGTCACGAAGGAGCCACTCCGCATAAGGGTTGTGATATAGAAAATTTATCTATAGCTTAATATAAAATCAAATAATTCCGTTTTCTTTCAGCAGACTTTCCGAAAGACCAGTTACTCTTAATATCACTGATAGCTCGATTCCCTCTGCTCTCATCAATCGGGCATCTTCTAATTTACCTTTAAATTCTCCCCTTTCGTAAGTTGCGGCAAGATCATATGCAAAGTCCCTGTCAGATTTAATCCTTTCTTCTAGCTGTTTTCTTTTCTCAGGATCGGCAGAGTAGGATTCTAGTATCTTAAATGCATTCTCTAAATTCGGGGCTTTGTCTATTACAATCGCCATATCTTTCTCCTCTAACTTTGCGGAATTCCGGAATAAATATATCCAGTAATCAAGCTCAGTTTCCAATTCTTCTAATTTCTTTAGAAACTTAGGCAACTCAATAAATACAATCACCAAGTCATCTGTCAACCTAAGTTCTGGATTCCTTTCTTCCTTTAGACTATACTTACTAAAGTAGTCAACAGACGGAAATAATTCAAAATCAACTAAATTTATCTGGTATACCGCTCTTAATTCTGAATATCCATCTCCCTCTTTTAATTGATCGCGAATCATTCCAGCGAGATAAAAAATCGATCTTTTGATAAATACACCCTGAAAACCTACTTGCACCTCAACCTGGAATTCACGACCTTCTCTGTCCTTGGCGCGTATATCCAGAATAGATCTCTTATCTTTTGAGAAGCTTGTCGGAATTTCGGGATTGATAATAGTAAGCTCTTCAATCACTCTATTTCTATCTGTAAAAAGTATGCAATTAATCAGTGATATTAATAATTTTGGGTCTTTGGTAAAAACTGATTTGAATACTAAATCATTGGTTAATGGAAAGAGTTTCATACCAATTCCATCCTCTCTACCCGTCCAGAAACTAGGATGTGAATATAAATATTATCGTGAATAGTATTAGCCACTCAAAGTGGTTTCTAAGAAACATAAGTAAATGAATTGAATATGAAAAAAAATCAGATCACACCGCAGCACAATTACCTTCCGAAAGAAATACAGCTCACACAAAGGCACAGAGGAAGAGGAGAAGAGAAATAGCCATAACTAGCACAAAACCCCAAACAGCTCCTACAGCCTCCACACCTAGCACAGTCCTTTGTGACCTTCGTAAGCACTTAGTGATCTTTGTGGCAAATATTTTTTCTTAACCACAGAGAGCACTAAGTAGACACAGAGCACACAAAGGAAATAAAAACAGAGTATATTAATATCTTAACTAAAAGAAACCCCAAACAGCTTCCACACCTAACATAGTCCTTTGTGACCTATTTATTACTTAGTGAACTTTGTGGTAAATTTCTTCTCTTATTCTTCTTTTTCCAACGAACTTCACTCCAATATTTTACCAAGAAGGATATCGAATTCATTGCCATTGATAAAGAAAAATCTTTCTGCATGTTGTGTGACAAATTTTTTTGCAGCTTCTGTTAGATCAAAATTTCCAATCAAATAACCTTGGTTAGCTTCATAAGCTTCCATTTCGTTTAGCATTTCTCTCAGATAGACATCCGAGATTTTGGAATCTCTCCAACGTCTAAATCGAAAAAGTGCCCGATCCTCTTTATTTTCTTTGGACATACCCGTATAGTTGACACCATCACCATCGGAGTTTGCAACTTCACGAGAGACTCGATAATTCATACTCAGAATCATACGAACACAAGCATTTTTGAAATTGGTACCTTGAAGAGATAAGAATTTCTCAAAGCGATCAACACCAACTTGATCCAGTTTTTTAATAATCTTTTTACCGCCCTCATCCAACATTCCACGAATATTGAAAGGCTTAGTGGTTCGCATACCCGAAAGTTCAAAATATCTTGAATTAGGAAATATATTGCTAAACAATCTCTGAACTTCACCTTCTAGATCATATTCATCTCGAAGTATCGCTAAGTTACCTTGATTGTGTTCTAATTTATACTTTATATTTGCAAGTGCGATTACTTCAGGTTCATGAATTCTCTGGCTTTCGGCTTCAATCAGATACTCAGAAGCCTCCTCATATTTACCTAAATATATACTGCACATTGCAAAATGAATATCGGATTCAATCGTCTCCATGTCCCAACCCGCAAGCCTTGCCATTTCCATACACAATCTTGCATATTTCATAGCCTGACTGTAATTTTCCATGCGAGCCGATACACACATGATGAATTGGAACAAAGTGTAACGAATGTATTCATCATCCATCTGATCAGCAATTTCTTCTGCAATATCAATTGCTTTATCAAATTTATTTTCTTTAGCAAGGGATATCGCAAAAAGAAAGTTAGCAACAGGAGTTTTCTCCATCTTTATTGCTTTTTCAAAAATTGATCTCTCACCCCCCTTCTCCAAACATCCGTTAACTACTCCTTTGGCAACAAAGAATGCAGGCATTTTTATTGTGTCTGGATCAAGCCTAGTAAAGAAAAGATCTGCAATTTTAAAATCCTTTTGACCCAATGCCATAAATCCCAATCTTATACAGGCCGTTGGATTGTTTGGTTCCATTTCAACAGTTGTGAGGTATTGAAAGAATGCTTCTTCGTTTAGATCTTTTGTGTAATAAATGTCTGCAATCCGATTCGAAATTTGAACCGGGTTCATATCCTTTTCAAATTTTCCAATGGAAAGTATTTTGCTCAAATGGTTGGCTTCGTTGAGGGAATCGCCTTCCATTGCATAGATTTTTGCAAGTACCAAGTGGGAACGCGTGTCACCGGGAGATCCGTCCAATTTGTCCCGAATCAAGGCTCTTGCGTCAATAAAACTTCCAGAGGCAGCAAGCGACAGAGCTTTACCGTATATGTCGCGCTGGGACTGCAGGACAAAAGTTCCAACAAGTCCAAGAATTATTATACCAGTTCCTATGAGAATGACGAAGATCATGTTTTAATCATTTGATTTATACCCCTACCAATTTAATCTGACTTCAGATTATGAGCAAAATATCCGTATTGAACTACGCGATCTGCTTTTGGAAAAGGGATTTCATCTATTCCTTATTTACTGGTTTTTTCGCTACTGGCATCTTTTTTTTTCTTATCCTCGCACTACGTTTGCAAATTAACGTTTCAGGTGATATTACTTTCTCTATTATCGAAGGTTTGAAGAATTCTCCTGACCTCCTTTTTTACCTTGCCGTATTTTCCTTGGCATTTCTTGTCTTAGGAACAATTTTTCCAAGAACAGGAGACCTCGGAATTATGATGGCAGTCGGAGGCAATCCATGGATCTGTGTCCAACTCCATCTAATATTGATATTTCTTCAAACCGGATTTTCCTTTATTTTGGCGAACGGCATCATCTTTTTTTTGATTCCCGATCCTGGAAGTTCAAGATTTTTACTCGACTTCGTAAAAATTGAGATCATTGCATTATTAACATATTTTCTTGTCGTATGCCTGATTGGAATTCCAAGCGTACTACTTGCAACACTCAAAGATCCGTATTCAAGCATCAGGAGACTCAAATAATGATGCTAAAAGTGAACAACATATCCAAAAATTATGGAAATAGTGCCGCAGTTAAGTCGATCTCGTTTGACGTGAACTCAGGAGACTATGTTGCAATTATTGGTCCAAGCGGATCGGGCAAGACAACCCTTCTTTCTCTTTTGACTGGACTCATCTCTCCAAGCGAAGGTGAGATCCTATACAATGACAAAAAGCTATCCTCCTTTTCCAAAAGCTCACTTGCAAAATTGAGAGCTTGGGATTTGGGAATGATTTTCCAATTCAGCGAACTGGTTCCAAGTCTTACCGTTGAAGAAAATATTTTATTGCCTGCAATCTTTACTCGGAAGTTCTCCGATGCCGAATACAGAACCAAATGTGAATTCTTACTAGATAGATTAGAAATGCGTGATATTCGCAATGATCTTCCTCGAGAGTTATCAGGCGGTCAGATGCAAAAAGCCGCCATCGCAAGATCTCTAATCAATGATCCATCCATGCTAGTCGCTGACGAACCATCAGGAGACTTGGATCCAGACAATAGCAATTTAGTTCAATTGCTACTCATGGAATACAATCGCATGGGTCTTACCATCCTTCTTGTTACCCATGATATGAATCTCGCCTTTGATGCTAAAACAATTTACGAAATGAAGAATGGTAGTTTTTCACAGATTATAAAATAATCTATAGGAGTAGAATGTCTTATATTTTAGGTATAGATATTGGTGCAGGTTCCATCAAAGCTGGTCTCATCGATCGTAATGGGAAGATCCATAAAGAATCAACTGCAAGAACCGATGCATCCATGAACAATGATCATTTTGCGCATGCAATAAGCCTTGCCATAGATTCGTTGTTAGATAAGAATTCTATTTATGGAATAGGAGTTGGTTCTCCTGGACCCATAGATTCTAAGAAAGGAATCATTCACTCATCTGCCAATCTTCCGAAACTGAATCAATTCGAAGTGTTGCAATATATAACTAACAAAATCAATGTTCCAGCCTATCTCAATAACGATGCAAATTGTGCGGCACTCGGTGAATGCTATTTTGGCAAAGCAAAAGGCTCCAAGAATCTATTTGTATTCACACTCGGAACGGGACTTGGTGGTGGCTGGGTATATGAAGGAAAATTGTTCAATGGCTTTGATGGGAATGGAATGGAAGTCGGCCATACAACCATCATCAAAGACGGGGCAGTTTGCGGTTGTGGTAACCTTGGATGTGCTGAAAGCTATTTCAGTGCAAAAGGATTATTAGGTCGATATAAGGATGAGACCGGAACAACTTTGAACGCTGTGTCCGAACTTTTTGTACTAGTTGAATCAGGTAATGCAGCAGCTCGAAAAATTTTGGATTTAGGCTGTGACGTATTGGCGGATGCTGCAAGAAATATTGTAAACTTATTGAATGTCGATAGTATTTCTTTTGTTGGAGGACTTACTCAATCTTGGCATCTCTATGGAGAACGGTTGAGCAAAAGAATCCACTCATCTGTTTTTCCTATACTTTCGAATCGGTTGAATATTTATTATGGAGAGAATCAAGCGATTCTCGGAGCTGGAAGTTTAGTAATGGAAGGAGAGAAGTTAAATGGATAATTGCATATTCTGTAAGATAATCAATAAAGAAATCCCAGCAAAAATCGAATATGAGGATGATGAAATATTAGGTTTTTATGATATAAGCCCTCAAGCACCAGTTCATTTGGTTTTCATTCCAAAAAAACATATCGAATCAATTGCAACGGCAACAGAAGAAGATTTTCAGATTATAGGAAGACTTCTTTTTCAAATAGCCAATACAGCCAAAAAATTAGGTCTAGATCAGTCAGGATATCGAATTGTAAATAATATGGGTAAGGATGGAGGACAAACTGTTTTCCACCTCCATTTCCATCTATTGGGCAAAAGAAGCCTTCTTTGGCCGCCAGGTTAATTTTATGAATAAAAAGTTTTTTCTCAGCCTACTGATTTCAGCGATTGCGATCGGCGCTTTATTGTATCAGTTCGATATAAATGAATTTGCGAAGCTTCGTGATAAATGGAATCCATACTTTCTGATTCCAATGGTTGCAAGCAATATGTTTGGGATCATCTTATTTTCCTTGCGATGGTATTTTCTGCTAGATCGTAAGATTTCTTTTTTTTCCAGTGCTCTTATAGCGACCATTGGCTTGGGTGGGAATATGATTTTGCCCGCTCGTGGAGGTGATATACTTCGCATCTACTATACTAAAAAGGCATCCGAAATTAAGTATCCTACGATTCTCTCCCAACTATTCCTAGAAAAAGTCATAGACCTAACAATTGTTTTGTTTATAGGTGCATTGAGTTTTATGCTATTAGGTTTGGGTAACGAAAATGCGAATCCAAAAGCAATGATGGTATCGGCACTTGCAGTATTTGGAATGATACTAGGTTTGATTATGATTCGTTTTGCCAATGAACGCATTGCAAAAATTGGATTATTCTTTTTTAATTTAGTTCAGAAACCAGAATTGTTTAATGAGAAAATCAAACCCCATCTGTCCGAACTCAAAGATTTTTTAACTTGGAAAAAGTTAACAATACCACTTCTCATAACTGTGCCAACTTGGATTTTAGCTTATGCAGTAACCTATTGCATTCAATCTTACCTAATTGGAATCCCTCTAAGTTTTACTCAGAGTATGTTTATGGTTTTTTGCGGAGCTATGGGAGTTGCTATCCCTTCTGCACCTTCCGGACTTGGAGTATTTCATGCATCCATAGTTTCTGGATTCGTTCTAATTGGACTTGGTAGTACTGATGGATTTCTGTATGCAACCGCAGTACATATGTTACAGTTTCTTGTTCTTAGCCTGTTTGGTTTGATAGCTTATATTATCTGGATGAACAGAAAGGAAAGCATATTGAAAGATGAACTATTTGATTCATTGCAATAGAAGATCTTTCAGTATGAGCGGGGAATGAATCTCGGAGTTGACGGGGCTCGAACCCGCGACATTCTGCGTGACAGGCAGATACTCTAACCAACTGAGCTACAACTCCTAATTCATTTGCTACGATATTTTGGAGCCTTCATTTGTCAAAGAAATTTAGAAATTTTTACCTAGATGCTTGCAAATACCGAGCAATTTATTCAGCTTGTAATTGAATTCGTATGATTGTACAAGAAAAGACCGCCAAAGAGTTACTAGAAGAAAAAATATTTACCATTTCAAATTTTTTATCCTTTTGTAGAGTTCTATTTGTTCCACCCTTCATTATCTATTCTCTCGAATATGCAGAGAAGCCAAGCTTGGAAACTTTTTTCTATCCAGCCTTGATCTGTGTCCTGACAATAATCACAGATTATCTCGATGGTAAAATGGCAAGATTGTTAAAACAAGAAACAATCTTAGGTCGATACTTAGATCCAGTCTGCGACAAGATTGCGACTCTATGTGGCTTGGGCGTTGTTGTTACACTATTTGATTTCCCAATCTGGATACTTGTTCTGTATGCTATACGAGAAATCTTAGGAGTTGTCTTCGGTGGTTATCTCTATTTCAAAAGAGGACTGCAAGGCAAGCCAAATTGGTGGGGTAAAATTGGAGTGGGAATAGTTGGTTTTGCTGTTCTATGGTACATGTCGATTCCCTTAATCAAAACTTTTCCAAATCTTCCCGTTCTTTTCCCCCAACCACAATGGACCGGTTATATTTTGGTTGTTGTTTTAATTTTTGGAGTTATTGGATACGCAAACCGCTATTGGCAGATTGTTTTTCACCCCGAAAAGCAAGTAATCGATCCAACTGACACAAAGCAAAAGAAAAAATACGAAGTCATTTAAGAGAATATTCAAAAATTGCAATATAGCAATGATTCTAAGATATAAGTTTTACTTTTTCTTTTTTAAATACCTTTCTAAAATTTCTTCTCTGGTTAGAGTTTTCTTAAGTTGAATCATATAGAAAATTTTCATTCTAGTGATCTGCGGCTTATCATCTTTGTATTCATGAAGAAAATTCCATCTTGTCACATCACTCTGAATAAGTTTTGCAATCTCATTGATTCGGGGAACTCGACGATCGAAATTGATAACTTCAATTCCACCTGTGAATCCATTCAAAGTTACAAGTAGAATCCCTTCATCTGTCAAATTCACAGTATTGAAATTGTGGACTTCTTCTTTTGCTAGGCTGTCGCCACCAAGGTCAGGTTTGCGTCGTATGAATTTTGATCCTCGGATCTGGCGAACTTCATACATATCGCTTGTCAGAATGACTCGGAAGTATTCCAAGGAATCCGTTGAAGGATTCTGAAAATATGTATGCTCCTTCTTATGATTGACTACTACATTTCCATGTTCATCAATGATCTCTTCTCCAGAAACTGGCGGAGGTAGAATATCTGTTTCGGGAATGCTTGCCTGTATTTCTGCTGAATCTTTGGATTCATCTACTGATTTACAATTGGCATGAAACTGAATTAGGATAAAAGCAAGGATCAATATTTTCAAATTCATAATCAATATTACAATAAATATTTCATAAAATAGTTCGCAAGCCCTAAAAAGAAGAAAAATCCACATACATCTGTAAAAGTTGTCACAAATATTGAGGACGCAATCGCTGGATCAATGCGAAATATTTTCAAAATTAAAGGAATTGAGGAACCAACCAAGCCTGCAAGGGACATGTTCACCATCATAGCAGAGGCAATCACAAGAGATAGAGCAAGATTTTGCTTGAAGAAGAAAACAAGAATGCCTGCAAGACATCCCAAAAAGATTCCATTCAAAATTCCAATGGAAGTTTCTTTTCGTACGGCTTCCCACCAAGTTCCAATTGTCAACTCACCTGTTGCAAGATTTCGCACAACAACTGTTATAGACTGTGTTCCAGCATTGCCTCCCATTCCTGCAACTATGGGCATAAGAGTTGCCAACACAACAACTTGTTGAATTGTATCTTCAAATATTGAGACGATTGATGCTGCAAGAGTAGCCGTTGCCAAGTTCACAATCAGCCATACAATTCGCTTACGCAAAGATTCTAATACAGGAGTGGTGAGCTTCTCGTCTTCAGATAGACCACCCATTCTATAGATATCTTCTGATGCTTCATCTTGTAAGATGTCTAAGACGTCATCTACAGTAATCCGACCGATAACTCTTTCTTCGTCATCAACGACTGCAATTGACACTAAGTCATATTTACGAAAGGTAAAAGCTACATCTTCTTGATCTGTATTGAAGTGTACAGAAAATACGGTCGAATCCATAATTTTATGGATCTTATCAGTGGGACTGGAAAGCAATAGATCCTTCAGTCGAAGAAAGCCAACCAATTTTCCAGACTTTTCTGTAACATAAACTAAATATATATCATCAACTTCTTTGGCTACTTTACGTACTTTGGCAATTGCTTTCTGAACAGTATCATTCATAGATACTGAGGCAAAATCACTACTCATGATTCTACCGGCAGTGTTCTCATTGAATTCTAACTGAGTACGAATCTGGTGGGAATCTTCCTTATCTAAATTCTTGAGAACCTCTTCAACTTTCTCTCGTCGAACATCCCCCAAGATAAAAGTGATATCATCGGATTCTAAATTTTCAAAAATGGGTGAGATTTCTTTCGGTTGTAGTTTTTCTAAAAACTTAGATTGAAATTCTTCATCTAACTCAACTAAAATCTCACTCTGCTTGATCGGATCAAATAATCGAAAAACATAAAAAGCTTCTTCATCTTCAAGTTCTTGAATGCATTCTGCAATATCAGCATAGTGAGCATTGTCAAATGCATCCAGAATTTCATTGTCTTTTCCCGTCTTTATAAACTCAGAAAGCCTATCTAACCAGATTTCGAATGCTTCAGACTCAAGTGGAGGAATTTTATTGGTTGGTTCGGGGCTGATTGACGGTTCCATTATTTTTTCCTCGGGTATATTTATTATTATGATCGGATTCTAAAGGGCATTCCAATATTTTTATCCTTGCGAACCTGGCTTTTTCAAAAATTCTTGACTATAAGCACATGCTCCCTGAAGAAAACTTAGATCATTACCATTTTTTGACTGAAAAGGAAGCTAAACGATCTAAAAAATCACTACTTATCTCACTCGGTATCTCATTTTTCATATTCATTGTAGAATTGTATGGAGCCTATCAAAGTAACTCGATTGCTCTTCTAACGGATGCATTCCATATCGTAACCGATATGCTTGCTCACGTAATCAGTTTGATTGCAGTTAGCTTTTCTCTTAGAAATAGAACAATACGATTTAGTTTTGGATTTCTTCGATTTGAAATTCTTGCAGCCTTTTTGAATGCAATTCTCTTAATTCTTTTGTGCGGATTCCTTCTCTACGAAAGTATAGAAAGATTTATCGATCCACATGAAATTCACGCAGACTCGATGTTAGCATTTAGCTTGATTGGTCTCTTCTTGAACTCAATATCCGCATTAATACTTTTTACTGTTTCCAAAACCAGTATAAATCTAAAATCTGCCTACTTCCACGTACTTGGTGATTTGCTCGGAACGGTTGCTGTGGTAATCGGAGCCATCATCATTCGGTTTACAAATCTTGCCTGGATTGATTCAGTATTTAGCTTACTGATTATTCTAATAATCGGTAGAGCTACCTATAGCCTTCTCAAAGAATCCCTTTATTCTCTATTGGAAGCTTCACCTAATCCTCATAAACTGACTCATATACTTTCAGATATCAAATCCATTCCCAAAGTACAGAAAATTCTTTCCTATCACCATTGGAATCTAACCTCTGGTGTAGAATGTGTAAATCTAAGATTGCTCATAAAAGACAAGAAGTTATGGGAGTCCGTTACTACAGAAACGCATAAGTTACTAAAAGAAGAATATGGGATAACTCATGTGAATGTAGAACTTGCGTCTAAAGAATCCAGTGATGTCTTAGATACGATTGTCGTAAATCATGACAATCGACATTCAAAAGATGGACATGGTCACCACCACGGACATTCACATTAGCCTTTGAAGTTGAGCTTAAGAACCGGACAACATTTGAAATAACTTGAGATCTGGGAATTTTTCCATGATAACCGGACTTGCAATCAATTGGTTGATAAGTTCTTTACCAATAGACATATCACTTACAGTTAGCGTCTCCATTCCAAGATTTCCAACTGCTGCTATCTTCGTTCTCATAACTTCATCCAATTCATTGAAACAAGAAATCAATTTTTCCTTTTCTGACACTACATTACTTGATACAAAAATATCTTGATCAGATAATATACGCTCACAAAAACCTAATAAAATTGAATGCAATGAGAATATTTCTAGTGTTCTAAGAATTTTTGCATGATTCCTATAATTGAAATCCAATTCGCAACTAGGATCTATTTCTATATTATTCAATTCTAATTCAGCATGGGTTGCTTCCTTGGCAAAATTCATATCATAGGGTAAAATTTTGAATCCTACAATATCAAAATCCAAAAGAAATGCGCAAAAATTTCGATTCTCATCATCTCGTAGAACAACAATAAATTTATCTGCCGACCTTGCCGTCGTCGCATAGCCCTTCTTTCCTGACAGAATAACTTTGTTTCCATTTCTTTTCACAGTAGATTGAATATTTTTTAATCTACCCATCCAACCCTTCTCTGATACAGCGAAAGAATAAATCGTTCTACCAGATACAAGGTCATTCAACTCATTCGTTCTATTCGAAAATTTCAATATATTTCCGCATAGATTTGCCATAGCCATTGCAGAGACTGCAATTCCGAGCCCAGCCGAATCCAATGCCATATACCTTAAAACTCGATGAAATTGTTCGATATTTTCCTGATTCCAATCAAGCAAATGATCAAAAAATCCAAGCTTATTAAAAGTTGGAAAAAAAACTTTGAATCGCTCCCATACATCATACTCTTTTGATTTTTTGAGATCTGAATCAATTATTTCTTTCCATTTGGTCGCGATCATTCATTCACTCTTTTTACTGCTGGACTTCTTTTCAAAATCTAGAATCGGTTTGAGATATTGTCCGGTAAATGAATTTTTCACTTTGGCGACTTCTTCAGGTGTTCCAGTTGCAATAACTTCACCACCGCCATCACCACCCTCAGGTCCAATATCGATAATATAATCTGCAGATTTTATAACATCTAAGTTATGTTCGATGATGACCATTGAATTCCCTTTATCAACCAATGCTTGGAGCACATTCATTAACTTTTGGATATCGTCAAAATGAAGACCTGTAGTTGGTTCATCAAGAATATAGAGAGTTTTGCCAGTTGGGCGCTTGGAAAGTTCTGTGGATAACTTAATACGTTGCGCTTCACCGCCCGAAAATGTTGTTGCGGGTTGTCCGAGTTTGATGTAACCCAAACCAACATCCATTAAAGTTTCCAATTTGCGTCTTGCTTGGGGAATGTTCTCGAAAAAGATTACCGCATCTTCAACAGTCATATCCAAAATGTCGCTTATATTTTTGTGTTTGAATCGAACTTCCAATGTTTCTCGATTGTATCTTTTTCCTTTGCATACATCACAAGTGACGAAAACATCGGGAAGAAAATGCATTTCAATTTTTAAAATTCCATCTCCTTGGCATTTCTCACAACGTCCACCTGCGACATTGAAGCTAAACCGCCCCGGTCCATAACCTCGCAACTTTGCATCTTCAAGATTTGCAAACATTTCTCGAATCGGAGTAAATAACCCAGTGTAAGTTGCTGGATTAGATCTTGGAGTTCTACCAATTGGAGACTGATCGATATTGATCACTTTATCTAAATTCTCAATTCCTAGAATCTTTTTATGAGCTCCAGCAATTGTCCTAGATTTGGTTATATCATGAGCAAGTTTATTGTATAGAATTTCATTGACTAATGTTGATTTGCCAGATCCAGAGACACCCGTCACCACAACCATCACACCTAACGGAAATTCTACGTCAATATTCTTGAGATTATTCTGACTTGCACCAATTACTTTTAGAGACTTTCCTTCCGGAATCCTTCTCTTATCTGGTCTCGAAATAAATTTCTCTCCGGTAAGATATTTACCCGTAGTAGATTTAGGATTCTTTTTAATTTCTTCAGGAGTTCCTTTTGCAACAATTTGTCCGCCATGAACGCCTGCTCCAGGTCCCATGTCGATAATATAGTCAGCCTCCTCCATTGTTTCTTTATCATGCTCGACGACTAAAACAGTATTGCCTAAGTTTTTTAAATCCTTTAAGGTTGTGATGAGTTTTGTATTGTCCCTTTGATGTAAGCCTATGGATGGCTCGTCTAACACATACATAACACCCATAAGTCTTGATCCAATCTGAGATGCGAGACGAATCCTCTGCATCTCGCCTCCAGAAAGAGTGCCCGCGCTTCGTGCTAGATTGAGGTAACCTACACCCACGTCCTTAAGAAATGTCAATCTCTGGACAATTTCTTTTAGAATGGGTTCCGATATAACAATATTTGCACCTTTGAATTTTAGATTATTCGAAAAGTCTAATGATTTCTCAACGGACATACTTGTATAGCCGTCTATGCCTAGTCCTGCAATCCGAACAGCCAATGCACCTGGACTCAACCTTTTGCCTTTGCAGTCCGGACAGATATGATTGGTCATATAAGTCTCGTAGTATTGGCGCATAGAATCTGATTTCGTTTCGCGATAGCGTCTAGTTAAATTGGGAATTACACCTTCATAATTTCGCGAAAATTCAAAATGGGAATTTTCTTTTCGAAAATCATAGTCAATCTGAATTGATTGATCTCCGTATAGAATAGTTTCCTTTACTTTGGTTGATAATTTATTCCACGGTGTAGTCGGATTGAATTTTAACTTTTTGGATAAAGCTTCAATTGTTGCCATAAACCAATAGCTATTGGACTTAGCGCCACCCCATGCTTCAATTGCGCCTTCGACTAAGCTTATTTTCTCATCAACCACGAGAAGATTCTCATCAAATTCCAGAAGCGATCCCAAACCATCACAGGACTTACAGGCTCCATGTGGTGAATTGAAAGAGAAAAGTCTTGGAGAAAGTTCTGGAAGAGTTACATCGGGACAATTGGGACAAGAAAGTTTCTGAGAATAGACATGATCTTTTTTATCATCATGAATGATCACAACTCCTTCAGATTGCTTCAGGGCAGTCTCGACAGAATCAGAAAGCCTAGATTCCAATCCATCCTTGACAACAATTCGATCAACAACGATATCAATATCAGACTTGAAAGTTTTTTTTAAGATGATTTCTTCATCAAGACTTTTTATCTCACCATTGATTCGAACTCGATGAAATCCGTTCTTTCGTGCTTGATCTAGTATATCCTTGTGCTCGCCTTTCTTTTGTTTGATGATTGGCGCTATAACTTGCAGCTTTGTTCCGGTTGGAAATAATTTAATTCTATCTAGGATTTGATCAACAGAAAGTGTACTAATTTCTGTTCCACATTTAGGACAATGAGGCACTCCAACTCGAGCATAGAGTAGTCTTAGATAATCATAAATTTCTGTTACTGTACCAACGGTTGATCTAGGATTTCTATGTGTAGTTTTCTGTTCAATGGAAATTGCAGGACTCAATCCTTCGATTAGATCGACATCTGGTTTTTCCATTTGTCCCAAGAACTGACGCGCATAAGAAGAAAGACTTTCGACATATCGCCTCTGGCCTTCCGCATAAATTGTATCAAAAGCAAGAGAAGATTTACCTGATCCAGATAGTCCAGTGATAACAACAAGTTGATCCCGAGGAATATCAACATCGATGTTCTTGAGGTTGTGCTCGCGAGCACCACGGATTTTTAATTTACCAATCAATGATTTGCCCCTAAGAGTCAGAGTGATTTTCCACTGGCTTTATGGAAACCATTTTCATACCCTTACAATAGAGGTAAGTTATCTTGAGAATTTTTTTTGCAATTTTATTTCTTCCTATTCGAATCTTAATTTTTATAATTCGAGTCGCCTTTCTTAGTTTGGCAAAAGGCAATCATGTCATCATCGAAATTCCTTCCAGATTCAATGACTCGGAAAAGAGTTTTTTACTAAGAAGACTACAACCAGAAGATGAGAATCCATTTTTTATTGAATTTATTGCAAACTTACAAGCAATTACCCAAGATTCCAGAGTCAAGTATCTCTCCATCATAGTACCAAATATTCAATTCGGATTCGCAGAAATTCATTCTATAAAATATGAAATTGAAAAGATGCAAGAAAAAGGTATCGAAGTGATTGGTTATGGGCAAGAAGGAGATTTAAAATCTTTATATTTACTCGCGATATGCAACAAACGGTACACATCTGATACCGCTGAATTTCATTCCCAACTCCCATCAGCAGATGCAATGTTTTTTGGCGAACTAATCCAGAAGCTCAAATTACGAGTGGATGTTTTTCAATCGGGTCCTTATAAATCTTTTGGAGAGATGTTTACACGCAAAAATTTCTCCAAGGAAGCAAGGGGCAACCTTGAAGCAGTACTAACAGATTTAAAAAAAGCTATTTTGGGCGGATTCAAATCAGAGACCAATGTTGATGAAAAGATTCTTCAGATGCCGATTCTTACTGGATCTTTTTTGCGAGAAATAAATTTCTTTTCCGATTTTGTTGAGTTAGTTGATTTTAAGAAATTTTTTACTAGAATTGATGCAAAACTTATGAATTCGAATGAATTGGATTCAATTGAGAACAATCAAGAAAATATTTCCAAAAAGAAAATCAAATCCAAAAATAAACAAATTTCTAAAATATCGAAACCTTTAACTCTATCGAATATAGAAAATAAAAATAGAATCAAAAATTTTAAAATATTTGGGAACAGATTGACTACAGTTGCGATTCTTCCTCTCAAAGGTGAGATCTCAAGTGGAAAGCAAGAGGAATTGGAATCCAAATCTGGAACCATTGAAGCCTATCCGATTCTTCATGCAATAGAAAGTCTCAAAGATAATCCTCAGATATCTGCAGTTCTACTGGAGATTGATTCTCCCGGAGGTTCCGCATTTGATTCAGAAAAAATTTACAAAGCATTAGTCGATCTTGGGAAGACGAAACCCGTGTATGCTCACCTCGGAAATACTTGCGCATCGGGAGGATACTATCTTGCCTGTGCTGCAAAAAAAATCTACTCTCCATCTATTGCAATTCTAGGAAGCATAGGAACAATCATGATGAGATTTGATTTAGAAGGATTCTATAAAAAGATTGGAATCTCTAAAGATCGAATTGGTTTCTATCCCAACCGAGAAATTTTCTCCGATACAGGTAAACTATCAAAGACATCAGAGTTGTTTCTAAAAAAAGAAATAGCCAGAGTTGAAAACCTATTTCTAAAAAGAGTAAATGATGCGCGCAAGGTTTCAGATACAGTTCTAAAGCAGATGAGTGGTGGACGAATTTTTGCTCCTAGTGTTTTTCTACAAAATCAAATGATTGATGGAATTCAATCCATACAAGAAACACTAGACATTGTAAAAGCAGATCTAAACAAAAAGACAATCCAAATTGAATATATGGCTCCGAAATACAATTTAAAATCGGCTATTAGAGAATCGATTCCATTTGTTCAAATGATTCATAAACTTACTAAAGGTATGCAAAACCCCATTGCTAATTTATTTACGCTGCAATCAACTAGTGATAAGAATATTCGAATATTAAATAAAAATATATTAGCAGAATCTATCAGAGATTTATTTTAATTTTATTTAAAATCCCGAGTAAACACTCCATCCCATTTCATTGGTGGTGGAGATTCATTATAGAGCTTGCAACGCTCAATCAATAATTCTGCGGCAATATCCTTTTTGCCTTTTTCATGAATGCATTGCTCAAAGTAGCTAATAGCTTTCTGCCAGTTGCGACTACTGTATTCTTCGAATCCTTTCCCGTAAGAATCAATCCATTTCAATTCTTCATTGGATAGATCCCCTTTTTTGGCGATCAAACTATAAATGGATACAGGTTTTTCTTTGCCCTTGACTCGAATTCTGTCCAATTGAAGAAAATGGAAATCTTCCGAAGTCTTTTCATAGACATATTCAGATACAAGAATTGGAACTCCGTAATCTTTGGCTGCTGCTTCAAGCCTTGCCGCCAAGTTCACCATATCTCCCATCATCGTATAGGAAGCTAGACTCTCAGTACCCATGAATCCTACTTTTGCATGACCAGTATTGAGTCCAATTCGAAATTTCATATTCTGAGCGTTCTTACTGTAACTATTGTTAGCCACCCATTTTTCCCGCAATTTTTCTAATTTAACGAGCATAGCAAGTGCTGTTAAACAAGCATCTTTCGAATGGCTATCTATACGAATAGGTGCACCAAAGATTCCAACGATAGCATCTCCGATATATTTATCTAGAGTGCCCGAATGATTTTTCAATTCCTCTGTCATCGCTGATAGATATTCATTCAGTAGACTTGCAAGCTCAGTTGCAGTTAATTCTTCACTGATCTGCGAGAAACTTGCTACGTCCGAGAAAAAAGCCGTAATCTCCCACTCTCCCCCTTTCTTTAAAGCATCTATATCAAGCAACGCAAGAGATACAACGGATGGATCAACAAGATTTCTGAGAACCGAATTGAATTTGCGTCTCTCGCGTCCTTCCTTGAAAGTCACATAAGAATATCCTAATATAAAAGAAATCGGAAGACTGACAGCAAAGGGAGACAAAGGCAACAGATAATCATTTATATAAGCGACGTAGGATGAACTTCCAATCAAGACCATAAGTCCGATTGGAATAAGTATCCTTAACCAATGATTGTCAGTATGAAATAAAAAATACGTAATAATTACCATGAAAAGTAAACAAAAGAAAATTCCCCATTCTAGAGAAGTTTCCTTGAAGACATGGTTTTCTATTAAATTGGAAACGAAAGCAGCTTGAACGACAACGCCTGGATATAAGCCAAATGGAGTAACAACATCATCATGGGTTGCTGGAGCTGTTGTTCCTAATAATACTATTTTATTTTCAAATGCAGATAGTGGAACAAGCAATTGACTTTCATCTTCCAACAGCCCATCTTGAATCCGTGAAAAGGATTCCAGTACTTGGCTTGCTGAATATCTAGGAATATTCTTTAATACATCTGAAGAATAGAAATAAGATCGAATAAATCCATTTTTGTTAATCTTTATCGGCTCGGATTCAATTTCTTGATTTTTCAATATGATCTGATTCTCATCGATCGAAAAATCGATAGGCTGATTTGCATAATATCCAACAACAGCTAGAGATGGAAAATAAAAATCACCCCAACCAAGAAAAGGCGCAAACCTTCTAAGAACGCCATCTGTATCCGGTATCACGTTGACCACATGAAGATGTTTAGAAGTTGAACCAATTTCGCCGTTTGGAAAAGAGGCACGACCAAATTGAGGGAATTTATGATTGAACTCTAAATTTATTTTATAATTTTCCCACTTACTTTGGTTACCCGATACTTTATTTTCGAATACTTCATCTCGTAGCGACACTGCATTCGAAATATTTGGAAAACTTTCATTGGCAATGACCAAAGATTCATCTTCTTGTGATCTTTCAGTAAAAAGTATATCTACGATAATAAATTTTGCCCCAGCCATATTCAAATAGCTGTACATTGCCGGATAAATCGATCGTTTCCAAGGCCAACGACCAATATCTGGATGGTCGGCATAATACGATAAACTGTGTTCATCGATATCCAATATTACAACATCTTTCGAAAATTCGTGATGATTCGGATATGCAGTCATTAAGAAATCTGATATTTTTCTATTCCAGATTTCCAATATTCCAAAATTATAAAATATCCATAGAATGATACTTGGGATAAATAGACTTAACGAATAAGAAATAGACTTTGCTGGAAGTCTCATAGATTATTTTTCAATTTATTGAAATTTGTGTTATCAAGTCTTGACACGTCATATCCTAATAAACTAATGAATGCCTTCTCTAACTTCTTCGTTCTCTGAAAGGCACTCGGATGGGTTTTCGATAAAATTGCAGATTGATTCTGTTCAGCTATCCTTTTCAAATAATCAGGAAAACTTCTAGTCTGATAACCCAATTGAGATGCTAGATAAATTGCAGACTCGTCTGCGTCCCATTCAGTTCGCTCATCCCTACCTCTTTCAAAGAATTCATTTTCCAATTCGGATAGTGCCTCAGATGTAGCATTGGTAACAACTTCGCCTCCCGAGGAGGCAAGTAATGAAGACAGCACTTCAAGAAATAAATTATTATCTTGAAATTTGCCATGATGATTCAAGACGATATGTGATATTTCATGAGCTAGCACATTCGCAAGTTCTGATTCAGACTCCATGACCCGTATCGATCCCTTGGTAAGAAATACAAAACCTCCAGGGCATGCAAAAGCGTTAATCTCATCTGTATCCAAAATTCCAAAACGAAAGCTTAGATCAGTTCGTGACGATACACTAGACAACTCATGTCCGATTTCATTTATATATTTTGTATTCTCTTCACTTCGCACTAGACCGTATTTACTAATCAATTTTGCGGCAAGGCTTCTTCCCATCTTGACTTCCAACTTCGTTGTCGCAGGAATTTCGTCTTGGAAAAAGCTAAGAAATTTGTTACTATTTTCAGAATCAGAATTCACTTCTATATCAGAGTTTTTATCTGTAGGTGAATCCAATCTTCCTATTTTTTCTAACCAACGCAGACTATCAAAATCATAATCGTTAGATGCTCCGCGAATTCTTAATTTTTCGGTTTCAGAAAGCCCACGAGCAGCAGCTGTTTTGGTAAAATCAGATGCTCTCTGTCTTGCTTGCAAGCTCTCACTCGGTGCATTGCTTGCACCCAATTTCATCTGCTTTCCCGGTGGAAATGTGGATAAAAATAATTTAGAAATCCATCCTGTTTTATCAGAATGTCGAACTTGAACAAATAATCCTGATTCACCAAGAGAACGAACACTTGCTCCCATTTCAATCGGTGAACTAGCAGCATCCATTTTAGGATTAGCCAGTAGCTTTGCCTTAGGACTCTGTACATAGTAAACCGTATCGGCATAGATAAAATTGCCAATCGAAGTACATATTATATATCCAATCAAAAAAGACCAGAATGATAAATAATTTATTTTACGAAAAAAGCTAATCATATCCGTTCTGCAAGGAATTACATACCCAAAAAAGAATACAATTTATTTCTAATTTGTTTCAAATAATTCACATGTTTATTTTTATCATTCCGTCAATTTATTTTTGCACTTTAACCATTCATCTTGACAAGAAACTTCGCTTAGTAATTTTTTGTGGAATATGTTGTCCCGATTCTTAATAATTTTTTGCCTAATTTTATTGTCCTTTGCGTGCAAGGCAGAAAAGGATTCTAGCAATGATCCAGCTCAGCTTTTATTGAGATTTCTAGTTCGGAATGTAACAAAATCAGTTATAGATCCTGAGTTACCAAGCAATGTTTCGGTCGCTGTCCCAAGATCGATTCGTAAAACATCTGATGGATCAGGCTTTGCTGTACGAAATAATTTGGCGCCAAAAGACTTTAACTCATTGAGATCAGAGGGAGGAACTGGAGTTGGAATATTACAGGATGCAACGACCGTAATATCGGCGATCTTGCAAGATTCTAAGAGAGATCTAATTCTTATTTCTTCCGTCTATGGTCGAGCAAAAGCTGCTCCTGGATCTTGTATTCCTGGTGGTGCAACAAATATTACAATATCTGATGAAGTCATTGCAGAAATTATCGAAGGCCTTAAGAGAATTGGACTTTCCGATACAGAAGCAAGTGCTGACCTTGTTCGATTGCAAAACTTGGGTGTCGCACCTAGGGTTGGACAGTCTGTCCCCTCACCCGCAATTGTTTACAAACCTTCATCAGATAAAGCCTACGATCATGAAGTATACTTTAGCTTTAGTGACACAATTTCTGCACCTAAAACTTGTCCAACGAATATAAATGAAAAAAATGCATTTGAGAAAAATTTAAAATGGAAGAATGATAAGTCTCAAGTATTTAGTTCTGTTCAGAAAACTCTTCGATTCTTGACAGTAACTGTAAATATCGATGCGTCCATAACTTATTTTACCGAAGCAGGCAAAAAAGACCGAACAATCTTAGTAACCAAACAAACGACAAAATTTAGTCCTACAAGTTCCAATGAAGTATCGAAACGTCTCACTGTAGAAGAATGCTTGGCCGATACAGAAGAAAATTCTGACAACTGTATATCTTTAAGTTACAAGGCTCGTGATCGCAGATCTGCATCTCTTACTATACAAACTGATGTTATTGGCAAAACAGGAAACAATGGTGGATTGGTGAATACCAAAATATCACCAGGATTGACTGCTGCTGGACCAAAAATTGAGATCGATGAATATTTCAACGCTGATGGAGTAGTCGATTGGATTGAATACTACGAAGATGATGGTAGCGGTCTAGAATTAGTCAATGGCTTTGGAACTTTAGATGGAGTTGAATACTCTTTCGATAAGGACAATTTGTTCGAGGAATTTGTAGAACTCATAGTAGATTTCGGATGTGTTGGCAGTTGTATTGCAGAGAGTGCACCAGAGGACTATTCTGCAGAAGATTACTTTGTTTTAGCATTTGATGGTGAAGATCCCAATGAAGACGAAGAATTTATATGGGGATACGGCTACTATTTCGACGATAACACGAGTGGTGACTACGACGATATCAATGAGATCTATATAGAATATTGGGGTGAAGAAGAAGACGTTCCTTCTGTTCGCGTCTGGCGATGGTTATATGACGAAGTAGAAGAAAAAGATTACTATATTCTTCTCGATGATACAGTCTCTGTTTTTTAATTTTATGTCAAAAATTTATAATACTTCTAAATCCAATGAGGATCAATCATTGTTTCAAGCAACTTATAATTACTTTAGAAATTCCTTTCATCAAAATATAAGATTTTCCTTATTGATTGTGATCGTGCTTTTTTCAAATATTGCGGTATTTGCATCAGAACCTTTTAATAATATAAACGGCTTTTATGGTGAAAGATCTGCTGGACTATCTGGAGCCTTTACAGCAATATCGGACGATCCGTCCGGTGCATACTACAATCCAGCTGGACTTGCTTTCGCTTATCAAGATGGATTTTCTATCTCGGCTAGTAATTTCAAAACAGCGGATCGGAAATATCTTAACATTGATACTCCAGGGCAAGTCTACACCCAATCGCACCAAGGTTTCGATCCGAACTTTGTTGGGATTCTCAAAAGTTTCGACTCATGGAAATTTGGCTTCTCTATTGTAAACACATACAACTTAAACTATGATAGAACTGACCAAGTAAATTTCCCATTGATTTCACCAACGATCAATCAGACGAGAAACACAGTAAAAGAAAATTCGTCCCAGCTTCTTGTGGGACCAAGTGCTAGCTATTTAATTACGGATAAATTGGCATTTGGTTTTACCCTTTATTATATGCAGGATGTGAGAAAGACGTCCAAGACTCAATTTCAGCAATTTGCCAACAATTCTTATGTTATGCGATCATTCATTGATAACAAACAAGTTTCGGGCTTACTTCCAATTCTCGGACTCCAATACCAAGCTACCGACAAACTTTCTTTAGGAGCAAGTCTAAGGAGAATTTTGGTAACTGGCGGCAATAGATTGTACAATGAAGTCTATACAGATTCCCTTCGAGGAACCGGTCCAAACGCTGTGGATTTTATTGAAGGAACACAGAATATTTTTTCTTCTGTTGAAGCTGGTGTAATTTCTTCTAAACCAAAGCTCATAGGGTCCATTCCCGAGACTACAGAATTGAGATTGGGAGCAGCATTTTTTCCAAGTTCAAAACTTCTAGCATCTTTTGATATAATCTATACCACTGGATTCAAAACGTTCAGAGATCAGAATGAATTCCAGGTATCGGGCTCAAGAATCAATTATATTGTCAACGATAGAGAAATTAGAGAGCTAACTCGCGTCAAAACAATAAACTTTGCATTTGGAACCGAATATTATTTAGCCGATACCTTTGCCGTTTCTTGTGGTTTCTTCACTAACGATTCGAATACAAAACCAATTTCCTGGACGGATTCTGCAATTGATTTAGGTCTGCAAGCATACAATTCCAATCAACTAAGAGCGACTCAAGGAAATGCTAGCCTAACCTACCAGATTCCCCGTAGTGGAACCAATCCCAGAAATGAATATTCGAACAATAGAGGAATTAGCCTTGGAATGTCTTGGGTTACAGCAAAGTCCTCGATATCACTTACGTATATTCGAGAATTCGGAAAAGGCAATTCTCGCATAGATCCCAATTCTTTATCTCAATCGTTTGAATACAGTGCTCAGACTTTGTATGTGATGGTAAGCTCTAGAAATTAAACACCCGAAGATGCTTTATTCAATCGATTGTTGATTGTCTCATTTAGATCACCGGGCATTGGTCTTTCGCAAAAAATCAAATCAATGCCTTGATTATCGCAATCAATCAGAAATTCATATAGAAAGTAAGCGTATTCTGTATTCTGATGTACAACTCGATCAAATTGCGTCGGTTTCGAAATTCGAAAACCAATTTTTGCAACCTTGAAGTGATTTTGGCTGATTGGCAATTCATCTTTATTCTTAGATTTATTAGAATTAATTTCTTTCTCGATTAATTCTTGGAAATCAAAACCTTCAAAAGAATCCACCAAAATCATTTTAGCATTGGGTGAATAATGACGGTATTTTATACCTGGGCTAATCTGAGAATTACTGATTTTTCTAGAAATTTTATCACCTAATACATCTTCAATGACTGTTGCATCAATACTTCCTGGACGAAGAAGTACAATATCTCCAGAAGAAAGATTAATTACGGTAGACTCAAGTCCTAAAGTGGGCGCTGCTGCTTGTAGAATGCAATCTACCTTTCCACTGAATTCACGGATTACATCTTCTTCCCTTGTAAAAGACGGCTTTCCTGAAGGATTTGCGGAAGGTGCAGATATCGGACCTGACTTATTGAGTAATTCCAAAATGCTTGGATGACTAGGAATTCGAACTGCGAGAGTTTCTAAACCATTGCTAAAGATTCGTTCATCTTTTTTCTTTAGGATGATGGTGATTGCACCAGGAGAAAGTTCTTGAAATAGTTTGCGAGCCCGATCGTTCATATGGCAAGCTTTCTCAATTGATTCTATCGAAGGAAAATGCACTATGAGTGGATTATCACTCGGTCTATTTTTTATTTCGTAAATTTTTTTACAGCTTTCAAAATTGTAACTAGAAGCACCAATTCCATAGACTGTTTCTGTTGGAAAAACAACAATGCCCCCACTTAGGATTGTGGAGGCTGCAATTTCTGTGGAATCGGTTAGAATTGTATCTATGCTATTCGTAGATAATATCCTCTTTTAGAGGTTTATAATCTTTTTTAATATTCGGAGTTGGTGTTGGTAGAGTATTTGGATCGGTTGTTGGATTTTTTTCTAACTTTGGATCATTTAACAATCGATTGACTCTATTTTCCGCATCCTTTGACGGAGCAACAATCTGTGGTTCCAAATTTTCCTCGCTCACCAGTTTCTTTGTGATTGTAGTTTCAACGATATTTTTGTTTGGAACTTCATCTACTATTTCCGCTAAAGGTTTGGTTGTGCTTTTAGTTTCTTTGGCAACAACAGGTGAATGAGTTGGATAGGATTGAACTGTTTTAGTTTTTTCCGTTTTGCTAGTATTTACTACAGGAAGTTTTGCTTCTTGTTTTTTTACTGCTGCCGTTGAAACATCTTTCTTCAAACCTCGAGCAGGTAAATCTTCAATCGATTTTTCCGGTGCAATCTTCTCATTGTCATACAAATCATGAGCAACTTCAATCTTTGGTAGCTTATTCGTTACAAGCAGTTCTAGATATTGATTGATTTCTGGATCGTTATCCGATATCAACTGCCAAAATGAGAATCCAGCGACTTCGTATTTGCGAAGCAAATTCATTTTCTCTTCAAAAGCTTTTCTATTCATGTAAAAGGCTACTCGATCACAACCACCAGAAGAATACCAAAGAGTTGGATCTTCATAGATTTTATTGTCATGAACCCAAGAAAATTTATTTAGGTTTGTCCATGAACCAGATTTGTTACTTTTTTCAAGAATACTATTGATGTTAGTTGGTTGATGAATAGTCGGATTCAATTCTTTGATTCTTCGAACATCAGAATAATACACAGATTTGGCAGGAGCCTTGCAATTCAATGCCCAGTCATATCCATAGGTAGGAATCGCCATATAGAGTTTTTCTTTAGGAACTCTTTTCTTCGCATAACGAATAATTTCTTTTAACCAAGTATTTGGTGCTTGGGGGCCTGGACCGGGATTGTGGTATTTTCTCGGGTGCAATTCATACGCCATAATCTTGAGGCGATCTACATGCTTAGCAAGAAATTCATAATCATGTGTCATTGGACCGCGCCAATTTTCTTTGAAATCAACTACAATATCGTTCTTAAGTCCTTTGCATTTGGTAAGCTTGCCTTTAGGATTGGGAGTCTTAGGATGAACAGCAACAGACAATAATTTATTTCTCTTCTTCAATTCCTTGGAAAGAAGAACTACAAATTCCTCAAATTTCTCTTTTTTATCGCAACTCATTCCTTCGTAATCGATATCGATTCCGTCGTAATCATAGGTCATCACTTCATCTACGATGATTTGGATATGTTTGTCACGAATGTCAGAGCGACCGTTCATTCCAATATTTTCAGAGATTTTTTCCTTAGGATTCTCCCAACGAAATATTGTTGGAATGATCTTTACATGAGGATTCAAAGCACGCAATTCAGCAATTCTTTCTCGTTTGGAAGTAGAACTCCAGGAATTTGCAAGCTCTCCTGTATTCGTCAATCCACCTTTCATTGAATAGATAAAAGGATGAATCTCGTCATAAAGAAGCACATATTTTTTCATTGCTTCGTAGTCCGAAAACCAGGTAGAAGAACGAATGGGCTTGTTGTCTACATCTGCTCGGGTAAGAATTCCTGAGTTGGATTTCGTTTCTTCCTTCTTATCACTGGAAAAAATTTCTTCCAAAACATTTTTGAATACAAAACTTTCTCTTTCTTCTTTAGTAAAACTGTCGTTGCCTTCAGTACTATCGTTATCAGCTTGGAATGCACGAATAACGCCTTCACCCATAGAAGCTTGATTGAGATTTGTGTTTGGTTTTTCTTCATCCCAATCAATCAAACCCATTCCAAGGTAGAAAGATAGAAGACATAAGAATAACCAAGAGGAAAATATAAAATAGTATTTCCAAGAGATTGAGTTTTTTTGGGTTTTGAATTTACCCTCGATAGGATTTTTTTCCGACATAAACCGTGCCTAATTTGTATTCTAATATAATATCGAAGCTTTGTTGATTAAATTCCAGTAATAAAACTTATTTATCTTCGTTTTTCTACTTTGCCAAAGTAACCCCAAGAAGAAAGTAAAAAATCATGACGTTGACCAAACCCTTCAAACTCTTCCTAATTTTAAATAGTATATTTTTAACATTTCTTTTGATGGCAGAAGTAATCGGTGCAAAACTATTTACCTTCGCAGGATTCACAATGACACTTGGTGTTATACCATTTCCCGTAACTTTTATCATCACGGATTTACTCAATGAATACTATGGCAGACGTGGAGTAAGGCTTACAACACTACTTGGAATGGCGATGGTTGTTCTTGCTTACTTTCTAATATTGATTGGAATTGTTATTCCCGCGATGCCAGACTCGCCAGTAACAGATGAAGCATTCGAACAAGTATTTTTTAACTCAAGTCTTGTGATCATCGGATCAATCACAGCTTACTTGATTGGTCAGTTGATAGATATACAAATCTTTCATTATATCCGAATGAAGACAAAAGGCAAACATGTATGGCTTCGTGCAACAGGATCGACAATTATTTCGCAATTAATAGACTCATTTGTCGTAATATTTATTGCCTTCGGTAAATATCTTCCTTATGAAAAATTGGTAGATATTGCATCAACCAATTTTGTCTACAAATTGGGTATCGCCGTTTTGATCACGCCATTGATATACCTAGCTCACAATCGAATTGATTGGTATCTAGGAGAAGATGCAAACCACCTCAAACGAGAAGCAATGCTTTCGAAAAAAGCTGATTCATCCAAATGAAAATAGATGAAGATAACGAATTCCCACTCCCTTTTTGGTTTGTAACACTGTGTTTTTTTAAGAATATTTGGAGGTTTTTGCAAAAGTTACGTAGATCATCATCTAAAACGATGCCAATAAATAATTTACAAACTCTTCCTTTGAATATCGGCCATCGTGGCGCAAAAGCCGTTTTACCTGAGAATTCGATGGAAGGATTTCGATATGCTAAGGAATTTGCCGATGGTTTTGAGCTAGATACACAACTCTGTGCTACGGGTGAACCGGTTGTTTTGCATGATTCAACCTTAGATAGAACGACCAACCATAAGGGCAAAATTCTAAACATAAAATCATCTGAATTAGAAACAATACTTCTAACGAATCGAGAAAGACTTCCTTTGTTAATAGAAGTAATCTCAGATTTTCACAAATCCACTTTGATAAATGTGGAAATCAAAAAAGAATCCACTGTTGAACTTACTAAAAAATCTGCCAAAAATATAGCGGGAATTCTCAATTTGTATCCAGGCAATATCGTAGTATCCTCCTTTTCACCTTTGGCAATTTATTATTTCCATAAGTATTCGAAGAAGATAGCAACCGCGCAGTTGATTGCCGATCTCAAACAAACTGGAAGAAAGAAACTTTTGAATTCTCTATTTTTTGCATCCGCGAATGGATCTTCGACTGTCGTTTGGGAGAAATCGATTGCATTGAATGATTTTCCAAGAAATCAAAAAACCAAACAACTTGGATACAAAATCTGGGTCTATACGTCCAATTCTGAAGATGAATGGAAGACTCTCACCGAACAAAAAATAGATGCAATCATTACCGATGATCCAAAGAAACTTAAGACTTTTCTGACCACTGTGAAAGTTTAGGACGTAGTACAAGGAGAATTATTCCTGCAATCATTGCGAGAACTACAAATACTCCAAAGAAAGTATCCATTCCTATCTCATTTGCAATTCCAGAAAATACGCCACCTGCATAATGAGCGATTGCATTGGATAGAAACCACATTCCCATAAGCAATCCACCCAATCGAGGTGGCGACATGCTCGAAACCATAGAAAGTCCAACGGGTGATAGACAGAGTTCTCCTAGAGTATTGAATAGGTAGGCAAGAATCAACCAATGCAAAGATGCAATTCCGTACTGATTGTATTCTCTTGCTCCCAGAACAAGGCAGACAAAACCGAAACTCAAAAGAAATAATCCAATGGAAAACTTAAAAGCTGAATCTGGTTCGAGAGATTTTTTGCCAAGGACAGTCCATAATTTTGCAAACAAAGGAGCAAGTAAGAGTATAAACACTGGGTTTACTGATTGAAATACAGATGCGGGAATTGTAAAATTCAGAACAGTTCGATCTACAAATCGATCTGCAAATAGATTCATGGAAGATCCAGCCTGTTCAAAAGCAGACCAAAAGAAAATGGAAAAAAATGTGAGAACAAGAATCACCTTGATTCGTGAGATTTCTACTTGTGTTAGTTGATTGGATATGATCTTAGTTTGGAACAAATTGTTCGCAAGCGGACGCCTCCCCATCGAATCAGGAATCAACTTCTGACCTAGAAGAAAAATCAAAAGACCAACACCCATCCCGATTCCTGCCGCACCAAATCCATAATGCCAACCGATTGCCTCTCCCAAATATCCGCATAAGATCGGTCCAAAGAATCCACCTAGATTGATTCCCATGTAAAAAATCGTATATCCGCTATCTTTTAAATTGGTTCGATCTTCATAGAGACGACCGACAAGACTTGACATATTGGGCTTAAAGAATCCATTCCCAATGATAAGAAAACTCAAACCAGCAAAGAAGAAACCGAGCCCATCACAAGCAAGCAAAAGATGCCCGATTCCCATTAGAATCGCTCCAATGATAATGGAATGGCGAAAACCCAAATACCTGTCAGCAATCCATCCACCAAATATTGGAGTTAAATAAACAAGACCAGTATAGGCTCCATACAATTGTCCAGCTTCTCTATCGGTAAAGTGCAAAAATTTGACTGCATACAAAACCAATAGAGCGCGCATCCCGTAATAACTAAACCTCTCCCACATTTCCGTGAGAAATAAAACTGGCAAAGCCTTAGGATGTCCAACTCGAGTTGTGGATGACAAAGTTTCGTTTGGTTTCAATGGGAGATTATTGGATTGATCCATTAGATAATAAATTTTATCGCAATTTTGTTTTTAAAGTTTATAATATTCAATATTCATAAATACAAATTCTATTTAGTTTTTGGCACGAGAAATCCAGATAGGTTCTTTGAAATTTTCTTCCCTATTCGCATATCTCGCTGCAACAAATAAAAAGTCACTCAATCGATTGATAAAGATCATGGACAGTTGCGGAATATCCAATCCGGCTTCTCGCTCTTTTACCATCGACCTTTCTAGTCTTCGGCAAATCGTTCTTGCTTGATGCAAAAAGGATGCTTGCTTCGATCCACCTGGCAATACAAAATGCTTGAGACTCTCCAATTCATTCGTCCACTCATCCATTTTTGTTTCGAGAAAATGAATATCACTCTCTAAAATAATCGGGCTTACACTTCCATTCACTTCCAATTTCTGAAAACCAGCAAGCTCAGACCCCAATTCAAAAAGTAAATTTTGTACATTGGAGAGTGATTCCCTCAACTGAGAATTGTCTCTTAGAAAAGACAGAGCTATTCCAATTACAGAATTGAGTTCATCACTCGTTCCATAAAGCTCAACCCTAGGATCAAATTTCTTGACACGTCCACCCATAGCGAGTGAAGTCTCGCCCTTATCACCTGTTTTTGTATATATTTTCATATTATGTAACGTTATTTGCCAAAATCTTTGTTGACAAATTCTTTTTTATATCTTAAGTTCAAAATTGCGAAGCTTTCCAATACGATTATCGTAACCTTGGATATGTAACTTGAATCAAGTTGTAAAAAATCGGACGGATCCGAGAAAAAAAGCAAAGGAGTGTCTCTCATGAAAATCAATCATAATATCAGCGCCCTCACATCCAATCGAGTTCTAAAAGAAACCAATAATGCCATGGATAAATCCATGGAAAGGCTCTCAACTGGAATGCGTATCAATCGTCCAGGTGACGATGCTCCGAGCTTTGCTGTATCCGAGAGACTAAGAACCCAGATTCGAGGACTTGCTCAAGCTGAGAGAAATGCTCAGGACGGTCTCTCCTTTTTGCAAGTTACAGAAGGCTCATTAGATCAAGTCAATGGAATCCTTCAGAGACTGCGAGAATTATCCGTTCAAACTGCGAATGGAATCTATTCCACCGAAGACCGGCAATTGGTTCAATTAGAAGTGTCTCAATTGATTGAGGAAGTGGATCGGATTGGCAAAACTGCCGAATTCAACCGAATTAGACCTTTAGATGGAAGATTTTCCCGTGCTCTTAGCAGTCCCATGTTATTGCATGTTGGAGCGAATCAAGATGAGAAATTATCCATTTATATTGGAACTATGAATGCATCCACTTTGAAATTGACCAATGGAGAAAAGAAATCATCGCTATCAACACCAGCTAACGCAAATGATTTGATCAGTCTGATTGATGATGCCATTGGTAAAGTAAATAAACAAAGAGCAGAACTAGGTGCTTACTACAATCGACTAGAACTAACTATTGGATCACTTTCCAATAATTATGTAAGTATGGTCGCATCCGAATCGCGTATCAGAGACGCAGACATGGCAGAAGAAGTTGTTGAATTTGTTCGAAACCAAGTTTTGACCAAGTCCGGCACAGCTATGGTTGCTCAAGCCAACTCAAGACCCGACCAAGTGATAAAATTGCTTTCGGATCGATTCGGATGAAAGAAAAAAGAAATCAATATATTGATTTGAGAGAATAGAGAGGAGAATGAATTTGAAGAAGATTATTATTTTGGCTGTAGCCATGTCACTTATGAGCGGATGCTCGGAAAATGCAAAAAGATTATTGATGGCAACTGGTATTGGTTGTGGAACTGGTCTTGCTTTTGGAGCTGTCTATGATGAGATGCAAAGAGCAAAAGACGGCAAAGAAAGAAAGAAACTGGAAAACCAAGTGTTCAACGTTTTCAAAAAAAGAAAAGAGCAGAACAAAGGTAAGATGGTTGGTCTAGCAACTGGATGTCTAGCTGGACTAGGAACTGGACTTTATCTAAATATGATGCATGAAGACATCAAAGAAAACTTTAAAGACCGTGGAATTGAACTAGAAAAAGAAACAGAAAACGGTGAGACCGCAGCTCTAAAAGTTAAAATGGATGGTGGAATTTCTTTCGAAGATGGTAAATCTGACCTTAAAGGTGTAGGTAAAGCCAATATCGATAAACTATCTGAAGCACTACTTGCTTATCCAGAAACCAATATTGGAATTGCTGGACATGCGAATAGAACAGGTTCTGAATCTGTAAACCAAGCTCTATCTGAGAGCCGTGCGAAAGAAGTATCTGGTTTATTGAAAGACAATGGCGTTGCAGGATCTAGATTAACTAGTGTTAAAGGATATGCATCACAACAACCTCTTCCAGGTAAGTCTCCTCAAGACGGAGCGAACCGAAGAGTGGAAGTAGAAATTCTTCCTAAATCGTAAATTTACCAAAATTTATAAAAAGCAAAAGCCTGGGTTTTTACATCCAGGCTTTTTTTTATCTAAAACTGAATTGAATCTTGGACTATAAATTTGCTAGGAGAATTTACATTCCTAGACCAGGTAGTCCGCCCATTTCTTGGATTTTCTCAGCTGAACCTTTTTGCGAAGCAGAAAGAGCCTTAGTAACAGCTTCGATCACAGCCTTCTCAATTGATTTCTTGTCTTTCTTTTCGAGGAGCTCTTCTTTTATATCTAGTTTTTTGATATTGAATTTGCCATCCATGATGCAGACAACTTGTCCACCTTTGGATTCTCCTTCGAAGTCTACTAATAACAATTCTTTCTCAAGATTTTTAACCTGAGAACGCATTCTTTTTAATTTTTTTAAATGTTCAAATTTATCTTTTGCATTGGCAAACATAGAAACTCCTAATTGCAACCTATTAGAACTAATCAGTTGATCAATGAATCCAATATCTTTACAGCTACCTAGCCTGTCAACCAAGCTGATTCTTAAATAAATTGATCGTTGGTTTTGGACAAATTTTCTCTAACCGATCCCAACTTCCAAAATTACTCATACAGCTAAGGAATCTTTGCAGATTGTTCTCAACTATCCAATCACATCTTCCAGAAAATGATTCAGCGCGGAGTCTCTCAACGGACAACTATCCAAAAGAATTCCATAGTGATTTTTGTCTGGAACGGTGAGCGCAACTGATTTAGAAATTTTTTGCAACATAGCCTGTAAGGAACTATCAGCGATCAATTCATCACCTTTTGAAAGATTGGGTGCGAGTCCTCGAATGATTAGTGTCGGGCAGCTAATTTTATGATAGGGAAGATTTTTATTTCGAATCATAGTGCGAACGTATTCAATCGGATGCAATAGTATCCTTGAAAACAAGGTCGAATTTTTCATCGCACCACCCAAACTTGCAAGCTCGGATTCTGTCACATATTCGGGAATATTGCAAACCCAATGTTCACCTACTTTTTCTAACTCATATAACAAAAGGTTTTTTAGATCATCGCTCATCTCATCTACGAATGGTGAATCAATTACATTCTGTAAATAGTCTTTGGGATCTAGAAATTTTGCCCCGATTCTTCCAAGAGATAACCTAACCATTTTTAGGTTTTTCCACTTTTTATAAATCGGTGTAACTCCTCCGCCATCCAATAAAACCAAGCGATTCACAAGCCAAGGATAGCGAGTAGCTATTTCAATGGATATCCAAGCACCTAAAGAATGAGCGATAAGATTCACTTTCTCAATATTCAATTCATTCAATAAATTATAGATATCTTTAGAATGAGTGCTGGGAGAATAATCCGATTCTGGTTTGTCTGATTGCCCTCGCCCACGCAAGTCGATGGCTATGACTTTGTGGCCTCGCCTAACTAAACCTTGAGCAATCCTTGCAAAAGAAAGATGATTGCCCGTGAGCCCATGGACGCAAAGAATTGGAATTGTGAAATTGACTTTTGCCGGAATCCATATTTTTGCAAATATGGAAATTCCGTTACAATCTATACTCTTTGATTCAATTCGATATTTTGGATTTTTCTCAATCAAAAACTTTTTTCGGATTTAGAATGCCATTTTTATCTAACGAAGATTTGAGTCCTTTCAAAGAGGATACAGCAACCTTACCCATTTCTTTTTCATACCAGAATTTATGGTCTGCACCAATGCCATGATGATGACTTGCTGATGCACCATTGCTTAAGAAAGTATCTGAGGCAGTTTTTTTTAATTTCAACCACTGCGCGACAGACTTTTTCGTATCCATTTTGAATAGAACTGTAAAATACAAGCATGCTCCATCATGATAACTGTGGCTGATATGGCAGATGGGAATCGAGTTGGGTATCGTCTTCTTTACGTTAGTGTAGAATTCTTGGCGTATTTTCTCTAAACGATCATAGGGAGCGGAGGTCTCCATCGTATCCACTCCAAATCCAAACTCCATAATATGATTGCGCAAAAAAGGCATATTGAATCGATTCTTAATCCAATTCTTGCCAAGCGATTCACCCACATACATTGCTTTGAATTGGGACGCGATTTCACGGATTTTTATAAAATGCGATTGAATTTCTCGATCATTTCCTTCAATTCCCATGATAAGCGCTGATTTAGTTTTATCCAATCCGTACAAAGACAAAACCTTTTGTTGAATCCAAGCCTTAACTGAATGTACTAAACCTTTCTTGCCAATTGAACCCAGGGTTCCAAGAAGTCTGGATTCTTCCTCATCTGAAAGCCTAAGCATAGAGGTCGGAATTCCTTGTTGATTGATCTCACGAATGAATTCTTTGCCCGTAACAAAATCGGGAAATAAGAATCCACAGTAGAATCTTTTTTCTGGAAGAGGATGAATTCGAACTGTAACCTCGGTAATGATTCCAAGTAAACCTTCTGAACCAGCAATGATATGATTCCAATCTGGTCCTGATGAAGAAGCAGGATAGTCGCCTGTTTTGATTTCTCCTGCCGGAGTAATCAATTTAAGTCCTACGATCATCTCCTCGATTTTACCATATCGATTCGATTGTTGTCCCGCACTCCTTGCAGCAACCCATCCACCTAATGTAGAGTAAACGAATGATTGCGGAAAATGTCCTAAAGTAAAACCTTTTTCATTTAAGATTTTTTCGAGTTTAGGTCCATAGATTCCTGCCTGAAAACTTGCGGTTTGGTTCTCTGTCTGAATGGAAATCAGATCGGCCATTTTGGTTATATCCAAGGAAAGAACTCGATTCTGTCCTTTGCCTTTTAAAACTTCCAAACCGCCAACAACGGATGAACCTCCCCCGAATGGGATCACTGTAATTTTCGCTTTAGTCGCGAAATCCAAAATCTTCTTAACTTGAGTTTCATTGGAAGGATAGACAACACAGTCAACAAAACTTTTGATCTCATTGAGATTGAGTCGAAGCACATCGTAGTAACTGCGACCTGCAGAATGTAGAACTCGCTCACGACGATTGTCGAAATAATGATCTTCACCAACAATTTGCTGCAATGATTTCTTTTCATTAGCTGTGATTTTGGATGGGGTTATCTTAATTTCATCCAATGGAACCGGTGGAATAAAAACATCTCTGCCGACTTCCAGTTCTTGTCGTAAAAATTCAAGAATTCCCGGCATATGATCGGCTCCATGAAAATCCTCATCTACGGATCCCCATGCATTCCATCTTAATTTTTCTCTATCATAATCCAAATCCGGATTAAACTCTGAATATATTTTCATAAATAATCAATTACCTCTTGAGCAAGTCGATCATAAGCTTCCCAACCTTTACTTCCTGCTTTTAGAACTTTTCTTTTTTCTGAATTCGTTTTTATCACTTCACTCTTGGGAATAGGTGAAAAGGTTTTAAATTCTTCTAGGCTATGAATCCTTTCCAATAGATCTAGATGCTTCTGAGATGTCCCAAACATAGAAGGCGCAAAACATACTTTGTGCTCCTTATTCGTTATCTCACGAGCATTGCTAATCTCATCTAACAAAATATTGACGGCTCGAATTGCCCATTTACTTGGAGTGACTGGAATCAAAATCATATCACAGGCAACCAATGAAACTGTGAGCTCAGACCTAGCACTTCCTGGAGTGTCTATCACAACATAATCATAATCTGGATTTTCTTTTAGAATCGTATTCAATCTTTTAAGAATCGAAAAAGACTGCATCACACGAGAAGTGAGATTAGCAAGGTCAATGGTTCCAGGAATCACATCAGCAAATTTCCCCTTATGAACACAGCTTGCAAAATCTGATTCTCCAATCAACAATCGAAATATATTTCCCTTATCCAAACTCTCTGGGGTCGACTCTGGTAAATAGTAATCTGTAAGATCTGCTTGCATATCTAGATCGATGACTAGAGTTTTGCCACGCCTTGAAAGAGCTTCCGTAAGAAAAATGGAAGTTGTTGTTTTAGCACTCCCACCTTTGATATTTGAAACTGTAATTACTTTCATAGGCAATCCTGGTTTCCAAATATAGATTCTATGGAATGGAAGTCAATTTTCTTTGTTTTTTTGTTGTTTCAAAAGCTATAAAGCAGTCTTTGGAATCTGACATGGCATTCGAATGGAAATTTAGAATTTGGGACAAAACCTTAAAAGAATTCAATTCAAAAGGATGCACAATCACATCCAACGGAAAATTATTAAAATACAATAAAGAAGTCGAGAACATCGATAATTTTTCCATTCATTTTTTCACAGGTGTACTAGATAAGTATGACAAAGAGATCTATCAAGAAGACATTGTCGAGCATACGGTGGCATTTGGCGGCGAGTTGAGTCAGCATGTTGGTATTATACTCTATGATTCTGCAAAAGGAATGTTTATTCTAAAAGATGGAAGTTCAAGACCACTTGGTGAATGCTTCTCTCTTAGAAAATTAGGCAACCCATATGAAAATTCCGTACTTTTTGACCTCTATGTGAAGAAATTTTCCTTATCATAAATTGGATTGTACATCAAACATATACCAATTCAAATTTTCTAGGATACAAACTGTCCTCATTTTCTCAATTTTTTTCCTTTTTATAAATTCTAAACTATCAGCGCTTCCTTTGACGGAGATCTGGGATTACTTGGATGATACGGAAGTGAATCTCAAGCTGAGAGAAATACCAAGAGGTGGATTCTTTTCTAGAAAAAATAAACCTAGCTTAGTTCATACTGAAACAATCGCTTTCCGAATCCATAGACTATGTTCATCCTATTTCAAAAAAAAACATTCGAAATATACGAATTCAGAATTTCGCAATGATATTGAATCCTTAATCTGGAATCAATACTATCCGCAACTGTATGAACTACGTTCCAGAAAACCTGCTTTTAGATGTCACTCAGGCAAGCAAAAAGATTCCTCGAATCTTCGAGTAAGTTTTGTTCTAGATACCGATATCGGGTTTGTTCCCCATGCTTGGGAATTACAAAGAAACAATCAAATTGTAGAAATCTGGGAAGATACCAATAGAAATTTTGTTCCCGATGTCTTCACGAAATATTCCGATAAAATCTCTGGCTGTATAAAAGAAAAATACGCAGACACCAATCATTCGGGCAATCCGGATATGTGGTATATATACGATAATTGTAAATTAGTAAAAGTCCAAGAAGACTATAATGAAAATGGATCAATAGAAAGAACTTGTTATTATAATGGAGAAAACATCCGACTAAATTGCGAAGGATTAGGTGATAAGAATCTACAAATCGCCGAAGAAGCGGAAGCAGGAAAAGATTACAATAAGGCAGTCTACTATCTCCAACTTACCAACCTAGAATATTCCACCGAACTTGGAGAAAAGCCCAGGCATGCTTGCGATATTCATTTAAAAATTATAAAATTAGAATATGAACGAAAAAAATATGATCGAGTAATCCAAGAATACAATCAACTAGAATCCAATCCTCATTGTAAAAATCATGAGTTTGAAGCACAATTTTTTACAGCTTATGTTAATTTGTATATAGTTGGTGATATAAAAAAAGCAAGTGAACAATATGAACGAGCGAATAAAGCCTACAAAGAAACCTATGGCTGGGACTCAATTGAAATCAATCTCAGCCTAGCCTACGCCTACAATCATTTAGGCAATTATACTTCATGTCTAAATTCCCTACAACGAATCCAGAGCCGACCTTTCAAACAAAAAGGAATCTATTTTTTCCATTACTACAAAGGATCATGCCTTCTTGGATCCGATCGAAGCGAAGAATCCATCTCTACTTTGGAAATTGCGAGAGTGAATTCACCAACGGCTGAAGATCTGGGACAGGTGTATTTTAAATTAGGAATGGCTTACAGGAACTTACCTGAAAGCGAAACAAAGTCTAAACAATATTTTCAGAAAGCAATTGAAATGAAACCCAGTCTCCGACCGTATGTTGCAGAAATCCTAACCCCCAAAGCCGCAGAGAAATAGCAGACTCTAATATTTTTTCTTGCCTTGTAACTTGCTTTCTCTTACAATATTCAAACAATGAGTATGTATAAATCAATCAACGAAGCAATCCTAACCTCTCTTGCCAAGAATCGTGACAAGAAATTATATTTTACAAAAGATAAATCTAAGAATTTCCAAGGAGAAACCTTAGGATCCGTTTTTCTCAAAGCAGAAAATCTTGGTATCGCTTTAATAGACCTCGGACTTCAACCGCAAGAAAAAGTCGGAATCATGGCTGACAACCGTGTGGAATGGGCAATCGCAGACCTATCCGTACTTTTAAATGGAGCAACCAACGTTCCTAGAGGATCAGACTCGACTCCGCAAGAAATCCAATACATCTTGGAACACAGTGAATGCAAATTTTGTTTTGTTGAACATGAGAAATTGCTCGAGTCCATACTCAAGATCGCAGACAAAACCCAAGTTTCAAAATTCATCGTGCTTGATCCAGATTTCAAGGGTGATCCTAAGAATGAATCGGTTCTCACACTAAAAGAACTACTTACTCACGGCGAAAAGCTAAGAGACAAACATATTGCAGAACTTCATAAGAGAATGCATGCAACAAAATCGGATGATCTATTTACGATTATCTATACTTCTGGAACAACAGGAATGCCAAAAGGTGTTATGCTTACTCATAGAAATATGCTCTACAACGTTGAAGAAGTCCCTCCTCTCGTTGGTCTTGGAGCCGGTGATCGAGCACTTTCCATTCTACCAGTCTGGCATATATTCGAGCGAGCATTGTACTATGCGATCATTGAAAGAGGATCAGCAATCTATTATACAAACGTTCGAGAACTTAGAGATGATTTCCAGAAAGTAAAACCAACCTTTATGGCATCTGCTCCAAGGCTCTGGGAGAATTTATATACAGGAATTAAGCAGAAATTGGAAAAAGCATCCGACGTTCAGCAAAAGGTTTTCGAAGGGGCGTATGAACTTTGTAAGACTTGGAAGGATAGCGTGGATTATCTTTCAGGCAATAAATTATTGCAAAAAGAAGAAGATCTTCTCGAAAAAGCTAAGAATACAGCATTCAGTCTTGCTGCATCCGTAAATCTTTTTCTTCCAGCACAAATTGCAGACAGAATCGTATTCCAAAAAATCAGAGATGTGTTAGGTGGACAACTCAAAGGAACTATTTCGGGTGGAGGAGCACTTCCATCGCATGTGGATGAGTTTTTCAACGTTGTAGGAGTTCCTGTTTATGAAGGATACGGAATGACAGAAAGTGCACCTATCATTTCTGTTCGTAAAGTTGGACGAATCATCCAGGGATCTGTTGGATTTGCACCTAAAGGAACAGAAGTAAAAATCTTAGATGATAAAGGCAATGCTGTTCCAACAGGCAAGATGGGAATCATCCATGTAAGAGGACCTCAGGTCATGAAAGGATACTATAAGAATCCTGAAGCAACCTCCAAAACTATCAATAATGGTTGGCTCAACACAGGAGATCTAGGATTTATATCTTTTAACGGATCTATTTCTGTTCGCGGTCGTGTAAAGGATACAATCGTTCTTCTTGGTGGAGAAAATATTGAACCAGTTCCTATCGAGAATATGCTACTTGAGAATGCAATGGTCAATCAAGTAATCATTGTTGGACAAGATCAGAAAAACCTAACAGCACTTATCTGGCCAGAATTTTCCAAATTAGAAGAGAACGGATTCAAGCTAAAAGAAGGCGAGAATCTCAATTCCAATAAAGAATTGCGTGCTTTCTTTCAGACAATCATCAAGAAAACAATCTCATCCGAGAATGGATTCAAATCCTTTGAGAAAGTAACTGATTTTCGTTTCCTTCCAAAGCCAATGGAAGTTGGTGATGAACTTACCAATCTATTCAAGATGAAAAGAAACGTGATCATGGACAAATACAAAGATCTAATCAATTCAATGTATTGATTTATTGATTCAATCAATCTTGTTTAGTTCAATCTTGTTTATCGTTTAAAACTTCAGAGACCGTGACGAATGAGTAACCCTTTTTCTTCATGGTCTCAATAAATTCGGGTAAGATATCAATCAGCTTATCAAATTTTCTCGGACTACCCAAATGCATCAGCAAAATGGCACCATTCATTCCATTTGAATCACGATTTTCCCATTTGTACAAAAAATCCAATGCTTCCCGACCTGTTTTATAGAATGGATTCTTAACAACAGTTGGTTTACCTTTCTCACTGATTTTGGTAATAAATTGTTTATGAATATAGTCAGGAAGATCAAGAGAGCCGACTGAATTTTTGGACCACATGATATGATCTTTGTATCCAATAGATGCATGCGAATTCAGAATCAATGTGTTTACGGCGCCATATGGAAGTCTATAGAATTTGGTTAGATTATCGCCTGTTATATCCAGATATTTAGTCTCAACTCGATACAATTCTTCTGCCATTCTCTCGAGAGTCATCGCGTCTTTGGAAACATAATCCAAAACCTTTCTTCGTTTAGGAGATGTTTCATGAACACTTCTTACATAGTTGAAGTGGCTCCAAGTATGATTGGCGAATTCTACCTTATTGGACTTTGCCATTTTCTTGATATAGCGAATATTCGAGCTCATAAAAAATGAACCCGTTGTATCGGATGGCCTCTCATTCGAGAGAAAAATCGTAACTTTGATATTGTATTTTTTTATAAGATTTTCAATTGTAGAAAGTTCGTTGCCAGTTGCCAGATCGAAAGTAAGAGCAATCTCTGGAAACTTCTCGTTTCCTCGGGATATATTATTGCCTTTCGAGTCTTTTGCAGCTGCTTCCAAGAACTGAAGATTTTTTAAAACTTTCTTTTCTAGTTGATTGGTTTCTCGATCTTCTGCCCAATCACCACCTTCCCGAATGCGAAGAGATTCTTCTTCCCTAATCTGTTCTGCGTACATAAGTGAATTGAGACTGGATTCTAAGTCATCGATTGTATTTTGTTTGAGTTTTAATTCTTGTTCAATCTGGCTTAAGGAAAATTTGAGATAGAGAAGATAGGCTCCAATCGTTGAGAGAAAAATAAGAACAAGGATAATTGTTGTGCGAAGAATCAATCTCTTAACTCTCTGCCTAAACTGATCATCACGAGATATATCCTGACTGAGTTCGTTGACGAGGTCTTGGACTTTTTCTTCTTCCATGGAAATACTCGTGATCAGGTAACGATCTTGATAAATTTTCCTTTCTTGCCTTGTCTTATAATATACTCATTGCCTTGCGACAAAGAATAGGATTCATCTTGGATTTTTTCTTCGTTAACATAGATTCCACCATTCTTGATCAATCGCCTGCCTTCAGATGCAGAACTGGTAAAACCAATTTGATTGAGAACGGATGCAAGCAGTGGAGGCTTATCTTGGAAAAATTCCGAACCAATACTATGTGTCGGAATCTCATCTGGTAGAGCGCGAGCTTTCGTATTATGAATTCGATTCCATTCTTCAATCGCCTCTTCATTAGAAGAGGCAGGATGCAGTTGATCCATGATTGCACGAGCCATCTTAGTTTTCATTTCTTTGGGATGGATTTCTTGGTTTGCTACAGATTTTTTATAAGATTCGATTTCGGGTAGTGGAATATCAGTAAGAATCTCAAAATAACTCCACATCAATGTATCGGACACAGACATAAGCTTACCATACATATCAATCGGTGCTTCTGTGATTCCCACATAATTGCCAAGAGATTTAGACATCTTCTTCTCACCGTCAAGACCAACCAACAAAGGCAAGGTAACAACGCATTGAGCTTCTTTACCATAATCACGTTGAAGCTCTCGACCCACCAATAGATTGAACTTCTGGTCGGTTCCGCCGATCTCTACATCGGATTCCATAACAACGGAATCATAGCCTTGGAATAGAGGATACATGAACTCAAGTAGTGAGATGGAATTGCCCGACTTGTATCTTTTGCTGAAATCATCTCTCTCAAGCAGTCGTGCAACCGAATACTTAGCAGTAAGTCCCAATACATCTTCCACTTTCATAGGAAGACACCATTCTGAGTTAAAAACAACTTGCGTTGCCTTAGGATCTAAAATCTTAAAAACTTGTTCTTGGTAAGTCTTAGCATAACCCGCAACTTCTTCTTTGGTGAGTCGCTTTCTTGTCTCCGACTTACCACTTGGATCTCCAATCATACCCGTAAAGTCACCTAACAAGAAATACACAGTATGCCCGAGTTCTTGGAAATGCCTAAGCTTCCGAAGCAGCACCAAATGTCCCAAATGAAGATCGGGAGCAGTTGGATCAAAACCTGCCTTTATCTTGAGAGATTTTTTCTTCTCAATCTTTGATGCGAGTTCAGCTTCGCTGATTACTTCGACGGTTCCCCGTCGAATTTTTTCTAATTGAAGTTTTGTAGAATCTAACACTATTAATCAATATAATCCTTAAGTCTTTTGGATCTAGATGGATGGCGAAGTCTTCTAAGAGCTTTCGCTTCGATCTGACGTATACGCTCACGAGTTACCTTGAACTGATAACCCACTTCTTCTAGAGTCTGTGCATATCCATCATCTAAACCAAATCTCATTCTAATAACTTTCTGCTCACGAGCAGGAAGAGTCTGGAGCACTTGGCGAATCTGTTCGGCTAATATAGAAGATGCGGCAGCGTTGACTGGAGTCTCAACGTCTTTGTCTTCGATAAAATCACCCAATTCACTGTCTTCTTCGGAACCAACAGGAATCTCAAGAGAGATTGGTTCCCGGGCAACGTTCTTCACAGCTTTTACTTTGCCAACTGGCCAGCCAAGTCGTTCTGCGATTTCTTCATTGGATGGATCACGACCGAATTCTTGAACAAACAATCTCGTCTCACGAATCACTTTGTTTACTTGTTCAATCATATGAACAGGAACACGAATCGTACGAGCCTGGTCAGAGATTGCTCTAGTGATTGCTTGTCTTATCCACCAAGTCGCATAGGTAGAAAATTTATAACCTTTTTTGTATTCGAATTTATCAACAGCTTTGATTAGACCAATATTGCCTTCTTGGATAAGATCGAAGAAATGCATTCCTCGGTTTGCATAACGCTTTGCAATGGACACAACCAAACGCAAGTTAGCGCGAACCAGTTCTTTTTTGGCTTGAGAGATTTCTCTCTCACCCTTGATGATTCGCTCTCCCCATTCCTTGATTTCATGAACTGGAGATCCCGCCTCTTGTTCCATACGTCGAAGCTTTCTTTCGTTATTACGAATGTCTTTGATTACTTCGCGAACTTCATCAATATCGACATCCATCATCTTTTCGATTTCGTCTAGGTTTTCGTTCTTCTCGATGAAGCGATTGAAGCCTTTGATTTCCCGAACATCATGTCCGTATTTGGCTTTTATCTTAAGGAAATGTTTCTCAATCTCTTTGATTCGAAAAACCATAGATTTGATTTTCTGGGATATCTTCTGAATTTCTTTCTGCGATACACCAATATTGCGAATAGCTTCATCAATTTTATTGGATGATAGATCAATGCGTTCTTTGAGTTCACGAAACTTCTTAGAGTTCTCGGAATATTTGCGAATGCGATTGGTTGCTTCGTTGAAAACCTTTTCGTCTTGTTGGATGATATCCATATTATCGAAGAAGTTCTTCTCTAATTTCTCGGCTTCATCTTGGTTTAGAGCGTACAATTTGTCCACTTTTACCAATTCATAGACTTTGATTTTTTTGCTTTTGATCTTAGGAATTAATTTAGCAAAATTTTGGCGCAATATACTTGATCCGAGAATTGTCTCTTCGATGATTTTCTCACCCTTCTCGATTCTCTTTGCAAGAAAGACTTCTGTCTCTCCAGAGATAAGACTTACCTTTCCAATTTCTTTTAAATAGAGGCGGATTGGATCTTCTGAACCGCCACCGGCAGGTTCTTTTTTCTTCTTAACGACTTTCTCTTTTTCTTCTTTTTCTTTCTTCTCTTCTTTTTCGCGATGAACTTTTTCTGGTTGGATCGCTTCTTCGACAGCTTCTTTTGTGTAGTCTTCGACTACTTCAATTCCGAGCTCATGCAAAAGTGTAAAGACATCATCGATTTTTTCTGAGTTGAGAATTTTGTCAGGAAGGATTTCATTGATCTCATCATAACTTACTTCCCGATTCGCTTTGCCTAAGGCAATAATCTTCTGTACTTCGGGCATCTCTTGTAGATTTTCAATCATTTACGAATTCTCCTGGTTTACCTAACTCTATTTCCGCATTGTCTGATGAGAATGTTTCCGAAAGTACGAATTGATTTTCTCAATCTCGTTCTTATGATAAGTTATTTGTGATATGCTCTCAAAATCACCCTCAGACATCGATGGAAACATATAATATTTGTTCATTTCATTTTCATGGAAAAATTTTCTCTGCGCCATAATCAATTCTTCAAAAACAATTCCTTGGTCTTCTTCATCTGCAATCTCTTCTTGCATAAGAAACGGTGCAAGACTCTCTCTGATCTTCTCAGGCAGAGATTCTGCAGATAGAAATTCTGCTGGAGTAATTGCCTCACCCATATGGAATTGAGTATACAACCACTCCCAAACTATAACACTCGTTTCATCCAGAAAAACTAACTCATCCAAACGGTGAGCGAATCGAAACAAATCCGGATAGATCACAAGCTTTGCAAGCAAAGTCCTCTCACATTCAACCGCACCCTTTTTTATTGGACGATTGGTGGCAATATTGCGTTGCGTTCTAGTTTGATTATCGGATACGGCAGGGGCAAACTGTTCCTTCTCCATACGGAAATCGTTCAACAAAGCCTGATAAGTTAGGCCTATTTTCTTCGCACCTTCCGTAAGAAATAGCTGCCTATCCGTTTCCTTTTCCCATTTTTTGGTGAATTGGAATAGCGAACGAATTCCTTTTTTCTTGAGTTCGGGCTCAGATGAGGCATCGGCACCAAGAAGTGCCTCTGCGACTAGGAAATCCCAACCACTTCTGCCCGATTCTAGCACATTTCGAATCTCAGCTTTATTCTTAGATCTAGATAGTTCAAATGGGTCAACGCCTTGATCCAAAAATACCACTTCTGTTGGAAGTCCATCTTTGAGAAGGATCTCGGATGCTCGAAGTGCTCCCTTTTTGCCAGCAGCATCTCCGTCCATAACGAGATAGACTTTATCTGCAAGGTTCTTGAGAATCTTGGATTGGTTCTCAGTAAACGAAGTTCCCAGAGGTGCGAGTACGTTCTGTACGCCTTTTGTGTATAGACCAATCGCATCCATCACACCTTCCACAAGATAAACCGTTCTGAGGTTGCGAATCTCTTCGCTTGCAAGGTATAGGTTGAAAACTTGCCTACCCTTATCATAGACAATCGAATTGGGGCTATTGATGTATTTGGCTTCAACTGTATCGGTTGAAAGAGTTCTACCTGAGAACCCAACAAATCGTCCCGAAGAATCTCGAATGGGAAACATGACTCGATTCCTATAGAAATCGTAGATATTTCCTTTCTCGTTTTTCTTGAGTAAACCAAGTTCGATTCCAAGCTCTTCGTCAAAGCTTGTGCGCAAAATATCAGGTCTTAGATTCTGGAATCCTTCAAGTGCATATCCAATATCAAATTTTTTGATTTCGTCTAGGCTTAGGCCACGACCAAGTAAATAGTCAAGAGCCTGCTTGCCCGCTTGAGAATGTAGACAGCTCACAAAGAATTCATTTGCCTTTTGGTTGATTCGATAGGCTTCTTCTTTTCGTTTATTGCGTTCATTGTCTTCTGGCGACTTACCAGAAGTAAGCGGAATTCCCGATGCTTCCGATAGAATCTCCATGGAGCGAACAAAGTCTACTTTGTTGTAATCCATAACAAAACGGAAAATATCACCGGATGCTTTGCAACCAAAGCAATGGTAGTATCCGCCTTGGGAATTTACATTGAATGAGGGAGTTTTTTCGTTGTGAAAAGGACAGAGTCCTAAGTAATTTTTGCCAGCTTTCTTAAGAGGAATGAATCTAGAAATATAACTTTCTATAGGGACTTCCCTTCGAACTCTCTCCTTGAAGTCGGAACCGGACATGTTAAGATAATGCCTGTAGTGATCTCTTAACTATTTCGGATACCTTAGATCCGTCAATATTTTGCCCTTTGAAATTTTGCATGACTTTTCCCATCACCTTACCGGTATCAGATGGACCTTTTGCAGGAAGTTGAGTAATTGCATCATCTACAGCCTTTTGGATCGCATCTTCGCCAATCTCTTCTGGCAAATACTTAGCGATGACAACGGCTTCTGCTTCTTCTTTGGCAGCAAGATCTTCTCTTCCCGCCTTTCTATATTCAGCAGCTGAGTCTTTACGTTGAGATAGATTCTTCTTGAGTATAAGAATCATCGCAGGGTCGGGAATCTCCTTCGCACCTGTCTTGGTTAAATCGTATTGAATCTCAGATTTTAATAAACGAAGGGTACCAAGCTCAGGCTCAATATGAGATCTTAGAGCTTCCTTGAGGTCACTATATACTATTTCCTGGATTGTGGGCATTATATCGGTAAACCGCCATCCCGGAAGGAACGTAAGATAGGGTCTTAGACCTTATCTTTCTTGGCGTACAGTCTTTTCTTTTTATCTCTTTTTCTTACAGCAGCTTCAATAGCTTTCTTCTTAACGACGCTTGGCTTTTCAAAGTATTCACGTCTCTTAATTTCGCTCATGATACCAGCATTGGCACAGTCACGCTTAAATCTTCGTAGGGCAGCCTCAATAGATTCGCCGTCTTTTATTATAATTCCTACCATAAAGGAAAAAATGCTCCTCAAAACCGAATGGATATCCTATAGTTTTTGACCTATGTATTTTGTCAAGAAAGGGAATGCGGTTCTCCCAACTTAAATTTCGACGAGAAGGTCTTGCCAAATGTCCTTAGGATCATCGTCTTCACCTACTTCCCGAAATATCAAGCGATAGTCGATGATAAGATGTTCGATCTGCAAGAAGACTTCTTCGAATCGCTTGAGAACAATATCCGCATTGCATCCTGGAGAAAATGTAAAAAACGAACGTGTGCCTTGATGTAAGAAAATATCATCTTTCTTAAGATGGGCTTGGATACGAGCTTGGATTTCTTTTAGGAGTTCGAAGGATTTCTGAAGACCGAGAGCATCAAAATACTTGGTAAGATCTTGGATATAGAAATGAGTGATCACTCCAGCTTTTCCAGCCAATTCAATCTGGTTGCGAATTCTTGCAAAGAATTGGTCCGAGAACTCACGAAATAGAGGGAAATAGCGATGCTCTCCTCCGCCAACAGCATAACCCAAATTTTCCAAAAGCTGAACGATTGGATTCCATTTGGATTCGAGAACCGGTCTATCCTTTCTATGAACTAAGATCAGAATAAAACCAGCTCTCTGTGCAGAATGAACGGATGTGGATGTGATAAATTCGATCTGATCCTTGGTAAAACTTCCTGTCGCAACAGGTTTCTTAGGTAAGTATTCGCGAAAGATTTTGTCTTTATTGTTTATGATTTTTTCTTCAATTTTGGCCGGAGACAGAAGCCTAAAACCGAACTCATAGAGATAGGATCCGCCCCAGAGAAATCCTTGGTAGGCTTCCAATTTGCCGAGCTCTAGAGTGAGTGCTTTTGCAAAAAAATCCCAATCCCGATTGTCCCATAGATCACCCGTCTGATAAAAACCTGGAATATGACTTGTATTCTTAGATAAAATCTCACAAGTCTGAATGTATACGTCTTCCAATTCTATATTTCCTAATAGGTTCTCAGCGATTAAGCTCATAGATTTTCCTTTACCGAGGATGGAATCTTGAGATTTTGGTAATACGTTCTATGATGCCACTAAAACCACAAGACAATCTTATATCACTCTCACAATTTTTGATCGAAGAACAATTGAAGTTGCCCTATGCAACTGGTGGCTTCACGGCTCTTATGAGCCACCTGCTGTATGCAGCCAAAATTGTATCCCGCGAAGTAAGAAAAGCTGGGCTTCTCGATAATATCTTGGGTGCAACTCAGAAAGAAAACGTCCAAGGCGAGACGGTCATGAAGCTAGATGACTATGCCGATCGGATTTTTACCAATGCCTTAACAATCTGCGGACATCTCTGTGTTATGGCAAGCGAAGAACAAGAAGAAATCATCCCGATACCCGAAGGCTATAAATGTGGCAAATACACAATTGCTATCGATCCGCTAGACGGCTCATCTAACATCGACTCCAATGTATCGATTGGAACCATTTTCTCCATCCATAGAAGACTAGACATCGAAGCGAAAACTCCTGGAACCAAAGCAGATCTATTGCAAGTCGGACACAAACAACGTTGTGCTGGATACATTGTGTACGGATCTTCGACCATGCTTGTACTATCTACAGGCAACGGAGTTGTAGGATTTACACTCGATCCTTCTTGCGGAGAATTCCTGCTATCTCATCCCAATATGGTGATGCCAGAGACAGGTAACATCTATTCTGTGAACGAAGGCAATTACAACTATTGGTCGCCTGAATTCCAAAACTATGTAAAACATATCAAATCTCTCGAAGACGGCAAACCCAAAACAGCACGATATATTGGATCTCTTGTTGCCGACTTCCATCGCAACCTCCTAAAAGGTGGAATCTTTCTCTATCCAAATGATACAAAATCCAACAAATATCCTGATGGCAAATTGCGTCTGTTATACGAAGTTGCACCTATGGCTTTTATTGCAGAACAAGCAGGTGGAATGGCTGTAACGGTAAAAGGTGAGAGAATTCTTGATCTTACACCGACACAACTTCACCAAAGATCCACAATGATTGTAGGATCCAAGAAAGAAGTTGAGCAATTTCTAAAATTCATTTAATCCGAACGATCGTATTATCTTTGTAACAATTCAACGGATTGTAGGTTAATCTCTACAATCCCCTATCCTCCTATACATTATGACAAAAACAATCCTCCATTTTGGAAATTAATACTCCAATCGGTAGCCTGAATGATCCTATAGGTTTATTTTACCGATTTCCTGTTTAGAAAATAACCAAATAGATTAATATATTATATATTTTTAATATAACTTTTTTACTAGAAAATATACAATTGAAACACCTTTATTCAATGTATAATAGATACATCGTATTCACCCAATTAAATAATTAAAACTTGCAGTTTTTTTCGTCTTCATTAAAAAGACGCTAGATAGTTTTCCATCACGAGGCCTTAACATGCAGAACAGATACACCTTTAAGAAAATATTTCAATCAGTCATTTTTTTATTTCTTTTATCCTTTGGTTTAAACTGCCAGGCTGTGAATGATGCTGCCGATCGAATGTTGTTTGGTTTGACGGAAGCCTTAGAAGCTGTAGCAGGTACTGAAGATGAAACGAGTAGTGATTCTGGAACTGATGCAACGACTTCCAGTGTGCCAAGTTGCACAACCCAGATCACCGTTTCAACTCAGACAGTAAGCTTAATTGAAGATGGCGATGTGAATTCCGTTTATAATTCTGCCACCGATAACTTTCTTACAGATACGGATGTTGATGGTGGAACATCTTGGGGCTATCGATCCTTCCAATCCTGTGTCATTCTTCCAACAGCTTTCACTGGATCGGTTGAGATTCCTGTCACATTGAATAATCCCTATGATACGCGAATGACGATCCAACATATAGCCTATGTTAATCAAGCAAGTCCAACTGTACCAAGTATTCCCGCTGCTTCCAATCCTTTTCCAGATAAATTGGTATTTACTACAAGTGGCTCCAATAACCGTCAGTGCTTCGTATTCACTCGAGTCAATGATGCGATCCGAAATACTGTAGTGGATGCTGCAACCATTACTCTTGGTGATGCTGTCATGAAAAATGGATCGAATGAAGTTGTGACTGGAACCTATTCAGGTCTGGATCCATGCAATATCACAGCTACTGTGGAAGATGATGAAGGTCCGGGTATCCGTGTTTCCAATATTTCCCAGATCATGGAAGAGCCAGGTGTAGCAACACCGAACAGTGGGACATTCAGTGTAGTTTTGCGAACAGCTCCTACCGCAAATGTTACCATTGGGATCAATGATACACACGATCCAATCAATGCAAACAATCGCGAAGGAAATGCAAGCCCGACTACTCTAACATTTACAAATGGTAATTTTAATACTCCGCAACTCGTAACAGTAAGTTCGAATGATGACTTAGAAGTAGATGGTCTGAAGATCTATACTATCCGAACCAATCCATCCGTAAGTGCGGATGCCGACTACAATGGAATCAAACCAAGGGACGTAGTTGTCTACAACAAAGACCAAAGTGTACCCGGATATGCTTATCAAAGATTTGATGCGACTACTGGCACAACTGCAGCAGCGGGTGGAACCATCAATGGATTTGCAACAGATGAGAACAACCAAATGGGTTCAAACTATGCAAACTTTCAGATTCGTCTTCGCTCCAAACCTACAGGTGATGTTACTCTCAATTATACTTCCAATTGTGGAACAAAATGCACGATTCTCACTCCTTCGTTAACTTTTACGACAGCCAACTGGAATACCTACCAAACCTTCCAAGTCCGAGGATCGAGCGATGGAGCCGACCTTGGAAACCAAGACTACAATGTCAATTTTACTGTAGCTTCAACGGACAATACCTATAGCACAACGGTCACTCCTCCAGTATTCCGAGTTCGTTCTTGCGACAACGACGGAGCACATTTGATCCAACCTTGCAATTTCTCTGGATCACCATTGGGAACAACAGGAAGTCGTTTGTCTGGAGCAGAGCCTAGTGCCACGACAAATATCTGGCTTATCACCAAAACTAACCCTGGTGGAACAGTAACCGTTCCTCTATCTACCTCCGATGCAACTGAGGGAACGGTTCCGGCTAACGTGACTATAGATGGAACAACCTACAATACACTTACAGCTGGAGCGGCAAATCAGATTGCTCTTACTCATGTGGATGATGCTATAGTTGATGCCAATCAAGACTGGACAGTAATCACTGCCGAATCCACTGGAGTCGTTGTTTACAATCCAGTGGATATCTTTGCCAGAACTACAGACAATGAAGAGTACTTCTATGTAAAGGTTACTGGAAACACTCGAGAGGCAAATGCGGACATAGCAACAGTTGATGTTTGTCTGGGAGCTAACAATCCAAACGCTGCGATTACGCTCAGTATTGCGTGTACAGTTGCAAGTGATGAATGTGGAACCTTATCGACTGCAAGCATTGTATTTCCGGTTAACAGTCAAGTTGATCTTGCCAATGCGAGCGATAATGGATGCTCCAATGATGCAAAAAGACAAACTTTTACAGTCCAAGGATTCGATGACAGTTATGCAGATGGAACACAAACTTTTACAGTGACCATGACAAGAGATGCTCTTGAAGCAAATTACACTGGCGCCCCAGCTACTGTAGTTACTCCAAACATTAGCAACCAGGACAACGAACCTGCGGGCAAACGGGTATTTGTTACAACTTCTACTTTTCAAGGTGAGATGACTGCTCAAGGTGTTCTTGGTGCCGATAGCAATTGCAATAGCAATAAACCTGGAGGAGTGACGGGAACCTATAAAGCATTGATATCAAGCAATAGTAGTGGCGAAGTCAATGATCGCGTTAATGGTGGAGCAGGCTGGCCTATTGCAGCCGGCCTGCATTATTACCGTTGCAATAGCAGCGGTTATACAAACTGCAGTGATGAACACCAACGTTTGTTTATCGCAGGTGCTGGAGGATCATTTAACCCAATGGGTATGGGAAGAGACTTTTCAACTACTCTGGCAGACGAATTTTGGACTGGAATGACAGACAATCTCACATCAGCAGTACAACCCAGTACTCCAGCGGGAACTTGTGTTGATGCAGCAACAGTGTATAGAAACAACTGCCACGGTTTTACTTATATTAACTGTCCGACTAACGCAGCAGCCTTCTTTTACGGACAGATTTGGAAAAACAATGGAGCAGGTACGGTTGTCAGCAGTGAATCTATCTGTAGTGCCAGCAAAAAACTGATCTGTGTAGAGCAATAGAAAACGACGAACTTCGGGCAGGGTTTTACCTTGTGCGAAGTTCCACAATAGAGCAAGAATTCATAAATTGAATGCGAAAGGATATTGAGAGAAAAACTATGAAAACAATGAAATGGATGCTACCAATGGGTCTGCTTATGATTGCGCTGAATGCAGGCAACCACGACCTATCTGCCATTAGTTGGGAAGAGATCCAACAGACTCCTACCTGGAAGAAATTCTGTGGATGTGCCGTCGAGAAACCCATCGATCAAGTTGCAAATCGTGAAGAAGCATTGGGTTCTCTAGAAGAAGGCAAACTCGAAGAGCTCGGAACCGAGAATTATATGGAGAAATTGTATCTAGGAGTCAAAAGAGACTTCGAATATTCAGGAACCGAATTCAAGCAAGTCAGTGACGGTCTCGAAGCTCAAGGTGTAGCCCTCAAGCGAATCGAAGATGATGAGAAGAAGCTAAGAGAAATCCTACTCAGTATTGATGGAGACGTATCCTTTCCCACAGGTAAGTCTTCCCTCACTCCCAAAGCAAAAGAGCTACTTGGCAAAATTGCCGCTGCTATGGCAGCCTATCCCGAAACCAAAGCAAAAGTCGGCGGACATACAGATAGCGTCGGAGCCTTCCAATTGAATATGCGTCTATCTAAAGCACGTGCAGTCTCGGTAAAAGAAGAATTGATGAAGGCGGGAAGTATCGCAGAAGAGCGATTCACCGAAGTTGATGGGTTTGCTGATCTTCAGAAGATCGTGAATACAATCAGTGCAGAACCACGCAATAGAAGAACAGAAATTACAATAGGAACGATCAAGATCATCAAGTGATTTACTAGATCATTCTTAGTTACCAATATGAAAAATTTAAACAAAAAACCCATCACACGAAGAAACATCATAGCTTTCCTATCCAAAAAGATTGGCTTGCAGACTTTTATTTTTCTCTTAATCGCAAGCCTAGCATTCCCTATCCTATCTCAGCCTAACACTGGATCTACGGACTCGGCAAATAAGCAAAAGGATAACAAAACTTCCAGTGAACAAAAAGCCAAAGATGAATCCAAAGCGAAGAACGGACTGATCAGCGGTAACGAACCTTTTGATAATTTCAATGGAGTATTCGAACACCGTCTGCAATTTCGATTGGGATTTGGTTTGGGAAGATTGGACTCAGCCATTCTCAATGAGACTGGACAAAATTGGCTAGTCAACTCTGCCTTGAGACAAAATGCAGATCCTAACTCACCTTTGGCGATTCCCGTCAAAGAATCCAAAAATCTTGCAACCACACCTCAATACAGAGATATAACTTACGGATATAAGAATAAATTCGAGATCCAGTTTGCCGAAGATTGGACCTTAGGTAAATTCGGACGAGGCAATCCAGCCTCTGTTGAATTTGTTTCACCAAGAACTCCGAATTACTGGGCGTCTGCCTTTGAAGGCAATCGTCTACTACGTTTCGAGGGCAAAAGCCAGCATTTCCGTCTGTCGTATATTCATCCTGTTCTTGGTTGGCTTATGATTGGACCTTCGATCAACATCCACCAATACTCAGAAAAAAACCAAATCTCTTATGGATCTTATACTTCCAGCAGACCAGTTGCTGGCAGTCCAGACAGTCGCACAACATGGTCGTTTGGTGGTGATGCCAACGCAGAATATTCCATGCGAGGAATTCTTCCTGGTATACTTATAAAGATGAAGCTCACAGATTGGTGGGAGATTCGCAGTCGATTCGAATTGCTCAATCGATCTGGGAATTTTTCTGTCTTTGGTGCGCAATTTATCACACAGACAATCGGTGAGAACCAAGGTTATGCGGGAGCTCTTCCGATCTATGCGGGCAAGGCATCCGACAAAGGAAATATTTTCTTTCTTGAATCCTCTTTTCGATATTGCCGTTTCAGTTTGGATATTGGGATGATTCGTCAAGATTTCAAAAGAACCTATTCTGAATATTTCGGTGATACACTCAGTGCAGTCAATCGCTCTGACTACAGTGCAAGATCTTCCCTAATTGGTATTTCTGAGATCTCAACTTCGAGCAGACAGACAACTCTAGAAATCTATATTATGCCTGGCGTATCTTTCCAATGGGATGCCGACGGAATCTATTAATCGATAGAAATGCTGTTCAGACAATCATTGATTTGTAAATAAATTATTGGTTAGCTAGTAAGCAAGTAAGTAAGTAAGTAAGCGAGGAAATAAATTATTGACGATCTGGCAAGTGAGCGAGGAAATAATTTATTGAACAAAACGAGATCGTCAGTTTTTGCCTAATTCTTTGGATCTCTTGCTTGCTTGGAATACAGACTCAGCGATTCCATAAGAGACTTTATTCTTCTCCCATTCGGAGATTCCATAGATCGTTGTTCCGCCAGGAGAAGTCACTCGATTGCGAAGTTCCATGGGATGAATCGATCCGTCTTTTTCTAGTTCTGATTTTAGATAGCTCATGGATCCGGCTATGGTCTCAATCGCTATACTTAGAGATTCACTGTAAGCAAGACCAGACTTCACTCCACCTTCTGCCATAGCTTGCAGAAAGCTAAATACGAATGCAGGTCCTGAACCAGAGAGCCCGGTCACAGCGTCCATCAACTCTTCTTTTTCGAGTGCTACAGTCTTACCCAATTTGGAGAATAACAATTCGATGATCGAATATTCTTCTGTGTTACCGAAGTATGCGATCACTCCAGTTTTCGATTGCAAAGGAAGATTGGGCATGGTGCGAATGACTCTAGATTCCGGATCTGCCCAACTAACAAGAGATTTATAGTCGATTCCCGCAGCAATCGAGATGATGGTTCTAGGAGATTCGATTTCTCGGATCACTTTTTCTACTTGGTGAGGTTTCACACAGATAATCAAAATTTCCGACTTATCTGCAATCTCTCGAACCGATTCCGAATATTCTATTTCTTCAATATACTTGGGAATTGGATCATAAGCAAGTTTTATATAATCGTCACCAATTCCATTGTAGATGGCATATCCCATATTTCCCAGACCAATAAATCCAATACGCATCTTATCCATAATTTCTTTCTCCAAAAATGGCAGTCCCGATCCTTATTATATCCGATCCTTCTTCGAGAGCAATCTTATAATCACCAGACATTCCCATAGATAGACTTTTTCCTGGGCATAGATCATCTCGGATCAAACGAAGTTTCTTGAAGACTTCACGAGTCTTGATCGGATCTTCATCAGTCGGGCCCATAGTCATTAGTCCAGCAAAAATCAATCGATCCGATGAATAATCCTGAATCGATCCAAGAATTTGCGTAACTTCTTCTTCGAGTATTCCATTCTTACTATCTTCTAATGTGAGGTTTACTTGCAGAAAATACTTCAGAGAAGAAACTTCTTTGTCTGAGCGTTTCTTCAATTCTTTTAATGTATTGAGACTTCCTACTCCGTGAGTGAATTGAAAATTCCCAAATAACTTTCTAAGACTACCTGTTTGAACGGGACCAATATGATGGAAATAGATATTGCGTTCGGGAAACTCAGCTTTCCATTCTTGGATTTTGCCGAGACCCTCAGAGATTTGATTCTCTCCAAAATCCAAAACTCCACCCATAAATGCATCTCTCAGTGAAGAGTAAGGATGTCGTTTGGATACAGCAATCAAGCAGAGGTTTGGATTACCAGAGATTGCGATTGCTTCATCTCGAATCCGGAAATACCTTTCGGATAAATTCATGAACAACTATCTCGATTCTAATTGTCTTTCTAGTTTTTCCAATCTTCTCTCGATTCCGTCCAGTCTTTTGCCTGTGTCTTGCATATGAACGTTTAACTTCGATTCAAGGTTTCGGATTCTTTCGTTCATATCATTGGACTTAGCGCTCGAACTAGTCGTTGAGTTCTTTACGTTCGATACTTTCGATGCTGATGTGTTTTGTTTGCTAGATGTATTCTTAACCGTGGTTGTCGATTTGGGATACGTGGTTTTGGTTGTGTTTTTGGTTACTGAGGTCTGTTTTCTATCTGAAGTTTGTTTTTTGTCTGATGATTTCTTTTTATCACTGGAGAGTTTTTTTGTGTCAGTGGGAGCAGTTCTTGTTGTGGGTTTTTTCTCTGTCCAGTTTCTGTCAACGTTCGGTTTGTATTCGGTCGTCTTGGTTGTCGTTTTGTTCGAATCAACCGAAGTCTTCATTCCCGAATTGTCCGAATCTGATTTTTTGGGAGAATCTACAATTCCCGTAGTTTCTTTCGGATAGCTTTCGATCATTTTATTTGCAGGATTCATCTGATCCGATTTGGATTCAGTTCCCGTAAAACTCGCCGTCGGATCTGACTTGGGAGGGCTTTGCGTTTCTTTATTGAGAGGAATATCAGGATAGTTTTTGGTTTCTGGGTCAGTTTTGTATCCCAGATACTCTTTATCTTCGTCAGAAGGCTCCATACCGCTCGGAATTGGCAAAGGTGAGCTAGAATCAGTCCCTTCATCCGAGATCATGCGCTCGGTTTTTCCCTTTGTCTGCCAATTTGGTAACATTTGTGAGATTTTATCCCGATAGATAAAAGCATAGATCCCCATGGATGCTACAACAACAATGAGAGCAGCAGATATTACAATTTTAACATTTTCTCGATCAGCCATGGTATTTATTATATCGGTTTCTCTTAGACCGATCTCTAGAGCATTGATTTTTTTTCTAATTACGGCAATCTTTTTTCCATTCCATTCGGCACCAACCAAGATTGATCGCGACGAACTAGGACGAGTCGAGCTTCTAGAAAAAATTGTCCAGAGCCGCGCAAGCTATCAATTATTCCTGATCGATTCATTCGAAAGACAGAATCCATGGGAAATTTTTCGAGGTAACTCATTTCTCAACCATACAGAATTTATTTCCAAAAAACCAGAAAATGAAGCATATACAAAAGAATCTGCTTTCTTCAAAAACTTATTTCCACTCACCAACAAATATTCTTTTATGATACATAGTTATGTAGAGCAACCTGGGATTGATAAGGTGGAGATTCGTCCGAAGTCAGCAATTTATTTCCCTCTAGGAATTCCCATACGGCTGATATTTTGGGTCTATTCTGAAAATGTGGATATGACAGCCAAATTGATTTTGGAACAGAAAAAATCATCAGATATATATTTGGATCTAGGTAGTCTCAAATTTGAAGGCTGGAGAAGATTAGAAGTAAAATTGAATATCCCTCCAAAGAATCTAAGACTCATCCAGTCTCTACAGATTCCACTCCAACTAAAAGGCATTAGGTTGAGTTCATCTCCATTCCAACAAAAAGGTCCTTTCTTCATCTACTTAGATCAGATGACTCTTCTTCTTGAGACAAGTGTTGTTACCTACCCTGGATCAGAAGTGAAAGACAATTGGGGAGATTAAAATGATTCGATGGATCGCAATCTAACCCATAATAAAAAAAACCCCCGTTTGACCGGGGGCATCCGCTTTAGACGGAAGTCAAAAGTTTAAGAACTGAAGCTGGCTTCATATTTGATTGCGCGAGCATCGCCGTACCACTCTGCACCAATATCTGTTTAGTTGTATACGCAACCATCTCTTCTGCCATATCAGCATCTCTGATTCTTGACTCTGAAGCTTGCATGTTCTCATAAGCCGCCATCAAACCTTTGGAAGTGTATTCCATTCGGTTGTAATAAGCACCCATGTCAGCACGCTGCTTCATGATCTTATCCAAAGCTGCATCCGCTAGACCAATCAAGTTATCCGATTTCTCTGGTGTTGATAGAGAAATTGGACGACCGTCATCGCCTACCATTTTCAAAGCCTTTGCAGTCATCGTTCCAATATAGAAACGCTCTCTCTGGTGTTGATTTGGACCCATATGAAACCACATGGATGCATCTCTTGAACCTCTTGCGAACTGTCCCTCAAAAAGCTTAAACTTGTTAAACTCTGCTTGAGAAGCAATTCGATCGATCTCATCAACCAGAGCAGATACTTCTACTTGAATCATCTGCCTGTCTTCCGTGGAGTAGATTCCGTTCGAAGATTGAACAGCAAGAACTCGCATTCTCTGGACTATTTGTGCCGATTGATCCAGAAAACCCTCAGCTGTCTGAATGAAACTCATTCCATCCTCAGCATTTCTCTCCGCCTGTCTAAGACCCCTTATCTGAGTTCTTAGCTTCTCCGACACAGCAAGCCCTGAAGCGTCGTCACCTGCGGTATTTATTCTCATACCCGATGCGAGCGCCTTCATGGACTTATCTACGTCCGTCTGATTGAACTTTAGAGCACGATGCGCATTAATCGCACTCATGTTGTGATTGATAATCATCGTTCACACTCCTTTGCTTTCTACTAACCAATTAATATTGATTAGTCGGACATTCCATGTCCGGCCGCAAAGGGGATCAGCAGCCCGACATAGAAACATGCGCCAAAGGAAAGTTTATATTAATATCCCCTTTCACATTCTAACTTAACATAATATAGAAAAAAAATCAATATTTTTTTATTTTTTTATATTAATTGTTCATAATATATGAATAAACAAAAAAGGCAAACCTCTACTGGGACTAACCAGAGTTGTCTGCCTTATGAACTTAGAGATAGAATCGGGACTAGAGCTAGCCCCGATTTAGAGTTTGGTCTTGAATTATCTCAATAGAGATAGAACTGACTGTGGTCTAACATTTGCTTGAGCAAGCATTGCAGTTCCCGATTGAACGAGAATCTGATTCTTGGTAAAAGCAACTGTTTCTTCAGCCATGTCCGCATCCCTGATTCTAGATTCAGATGCTTGAGTATTCTCATAAGCGTTCATGAGACCTTTCGTAGCATGTTCCAACCTGTTAAAGTATGAACCTAGATTCGCTCTTTGTTTGTTTATTTTGTAAAGAGCATCATCAAGTACTGCGATTGCTTCGTTTGCAAAATCAGCTGTAGAAAGAGTTAGAAGTGAATTATCTTCTTTTCTCAAGCTTAGAGATTTAGCAGTCATTGTTGCAATGAATACTCTCTCTCTTTGGTGCTGATTTGGTCCTATGTGGAACCACATAGATGCAGAACGAGAACCACGAGCGAAATCACCTTGAAGAAGATTCATTTTATTGAATTCTGCTTGAGAAGCGATTCGATCTACCTCATCTACCAACTGGGAAACTTCAACTTGGATCATCTGCCTATCTTCTTGGGTATAGATACCGTTTGAAGATTGGATTGCCAGAACTCTAATTCTTTGGATGATATCATTCATCTCTTGAATGTAACCTTCCGTGGTTTGAATCATGGACATACCGTCTTCAGCATTTCTCTCTGCTTGCCTGAGTCCCTTTACCTGAGTTCTCATTTTCTCCGAAACTGCCAAACCGGAAGCGTCGTCTCCGGCACGGTTGATTCGCATACCAGAAGATAGAGTTTCCATGTTTTTAGAAACTTCTTCGTTCTGGAACTTAAGAACTCGATGCGAGTTAATCGCGGATAAGTTGTGGTTAATGATCATAGTTTCCTCCTTGAAACGTGATCACGGACTAGAACGCCTTCCTGGCCTTCTGTCTGTATGTCTGGTTTTTTGGTCTATTTCTTCTTACGTTCCAATGATCGGAGATCGAAAAGCTATAATTAATCTCTAGATATTGATAGTAAATTAGTGTTTTTTGGATAAAATTGAGTAAAAATGCAGGTAATCAGGAAATATTGAGCTGTGAAAAAATTTTTTATTTTATGAAAATTTTTCCCTATGGAAATCTTCGAATGATATGCAATTTTACAAGAGAGTTTTTTTTAAGCTAAATCGATATTTTTTAATTTTTGTAGAGAAAATAAGCAATGACTCCAAAAAAATCTAATCCTGTCCTTCTTGTAGGAATTCCTGCCCTCGTTGAGGAAGCAATTGCGCCTCAATTGGTGGACTTGGGATTAGAAACGCTCAGTATTCCGGAGACATCCGACAACCTAGATCTGGTTCCCAAGTCTCAGGAAGATAATATAAACCTCATTGTGTTGGATCTAGACCATGCCTCTTCCAATATCACCCAAGAAATTTTTGATAGATACAGCAATTCAAATGGTAGTATTCCCATAATCTTAATTGGATCAGAGCATGAACATTCGAAAAAAGTAAAAAGCCCAAGTGATCTTTTTTATGCATATTTGCCTGCGAATACTCCGCCCAGATTCATCCTAGAAAATATAAAGTCTGCTATCCAATATGTTCAAGACAACCGCGCTATAATCAATAAAAGCAATTACTTTGATCAGATAACTCAGGATCTTACAGAAATTTTCTGGATAGAAGACTTAAAGACGAATCGAATCAATTATATCACACCCAGCTTTTCCAAACTATTCAAAATATCTGAAGAAGAAATTTACAAAAATCCACAAGCCTTTATGGATCGAGTGATTCCCGAAGATAGACCTCAGCTTATAGAAAACTACAAGAATCTAATCGAAAACAAAATTTTTATAGAAACCCAATATAGAATATCTTTACCCGATTCCATTCTTTCGATTCGCATCAAAATGAATCCTGTTGTGGATGAGAATGGAAATTGCATTCGAATCATTGGATATGCCAATGATGTAACAGAATCCAACCGAATTGAATCAGAATTGATATACCAAGCTGAGATCAGCAAGTTGCAAATAGAAAGCATGCCAATTGCATGTTTATTCTTAGATAACGATTTTACTATTATGGAATGGAATCCAGCTGCAGAAAAAATGTTTGGCTATTCTAAATCAGAAATCATTGGCAGATCAGCGATTGGAACCATATTAGATCCAAGAGAAAAATCCATTCTTATGAAAATACGAAAGCGATTTTCTGCGGGTCGAATTGATGAGTTCAATCGGCAAAATTGGAATCTTACGAAGGATGGACGAAAGATTCTATGCGAATGGAAAAACGCAGGAATCAAGAATTCTCAAGGTGTATTGCTCGGAGCGATCTGTATGGCGCAAGACATCACGGAGAGAACCGAGCAAGAGAATAGGATCAAATCTCTATTAGTAGAAAAAGAAATTCTTCTCAAGGAAGTACATCATAGAGTCAAGAACAATATGACTACGATTGCATCTCTATTGAATTTGCAGGCGCAAGCTGCAAGCGATACACAGTTATCTGATGCATTGCAAGATGCAACTAATCGTGTAACAAGTATGATGATTATCTATGAGAAATTATTTGGATCCAAAAACTTCAAAACTACAGGACTTCAAGGCTACTTAGAATCTCTAATCAGCGAAATCACAAAAATAAAAAATAGTCATAGCATATCTATTATCCAAGAAATTGAAAATATTTTTCTAGAAACATTTCAGTTGTTTCCTATTGGAATTATTGTAAATGAGCTGATAACGAATTGTCTCAAGCATGGATTTCAAGGAAGGGATTCTGGAGTTGTGCAGATTGTAGGTAAAAAACTACCGAACAATCTATACCAGATCAGAATTTCTGATGATGGAATTGGCATTCATGCAAAGAAAGAAGACGGATCTAAGAAGACTGGATTTGGTCTTATGTTAATACAAATCTTAACCGAGCAGCTAACAGCAACTCTGGATGAACAATCCAATGAGAAAGGAACTATCACAACAGTGATTTTTCCAATCCCACAACAGAATTGATCTTAATTCGAAAGACTGATTAGATTATTAACGAAAGGATTTGGTAAAACCAAGACCTTATTCAAAAGGTCTTGGATAATTTAAGTCGTCTCGCCAGGCTCTTTTGAGTCGGAACTATTTCCATTGTTGCCAGGCTTAGGATTTTGCGAACGACCTCGCTTTCTTCCCGATCGGTAGTTTCTTTTACCGCCAGAATGATGCTTACCAGATTTTGGTTGTTGAGAATTGGGTGCGTCATTTCCTACACCATCAATTCTATTGCCATCAACTCCACTGTCATTTTCTGATTCATCCAACCGATTGCCATCCGGTAGATTATTATCATTTCTCGCAGGATAGTTTTTATTTCCATCCGGAAGATTTCTATCATTTCGCGGTTTATGACGATTGCCGTCTGGTTGGTTTCTTTCTGGCTTCTGTCTATTGCCGTCTGGTTGATTTCGTTCCAATGAATTGCGTTCTGATGGATTGTTGCTTCTTTCTCCATCATTCTTATATCGATCTTCTCTCTGAGATCGATTGGCGTTATTTCTAGAATTGCCAGTGTCTGATCTATTCTCCGACGAATTGCGATTCTCTGAATTTGGATTCGTTCCTGAATTGGAATTGGATCCATGATTTCTGCGGTTGTGGTAGTCGCGCACTGGACGTTGTCTTAGAGAAATTTCCCAGAAAAATGCAGATTGCAAAGCTTGATCATCTTGCTTAGAAATTGCGATGATCTTAAAAGTCATAAACGCATCATAGAAATAATCTTTCTTCTTGAAGAATGCATTCTGGTCGGCTTTCTCATCTTCAATGGACAGGAATCTTGGTTGACTTGTAAATATCTTGATAAGCTTATCTTTGTCTCGCTTCGAAACTCCCATACTATCACAGAATGGATCCAGCGCGACTTTTATATGATGTGCAGCACTGCTCTCGCTTTTATCGAGAGCTTCATTCACTAAATCATAAGCAATCAAAGCATAAAAAATACAAGGAGTCATTTCTTCTCGCTCTGACAATAACTTATCAACTATTGCGAGTCTTTTTCCAACTCCAGAATCGAGGAAATTATCTCCCCACTTATCATCTTTTTTTATATGAGCAAAAGGTTCTGGAATCATAACATCGAGTAGGTGATTCTCAGCGAGTCCCTTGAATATCAATGAAGTCCTCCAAGTACGAAAAATTTTATTGTATTCTTCGATCAATCGAGCACTAGAAGCTTTTAGAATTTCTAAACGATTTTTCTTGATAGCTGCTTTTGTTTTTTTGTCAATTTCCAGACCCAAAAGAACTGAAAATTTAACAGCTCTTAGCATACGAACAGGATCTTCTTTGAAGGACATATCAGCATCGCCGATTACTCGGAGAATTCTATTGTTGATATCATCGAAGCCACCAACATAGTCAATGATCGATTCGTTTCTTGTATCAAAATAAAGAGAGTTGATAGTAAAATCTCTTCTTGCGGCATCTTCTTTTGCCGTGCCGAACACATTGTCCTTCTTGATCAGATAGTCTTTATCTTTATCATGAGATTCATTTCTATGATCGGGTAAGGAACGAAACGTAGAAACTTCAATAACTTTTCCCTTAAATAAAACGTGTACGATTTTGAAACGCCGACCTATGATTCGGCAATTGTTAAACATCTTCTTGATCTGGTTGGGGGTTGCATTAGTAGCAACATCAAAATCTTTCGGCTTTCTGCCGATGATGAGATCGCGGACACCGCCGCCAACGACAAAGGCTTTATAGCCAAATTTGTTCAGTCTGTGGATGATTTTTAGAGCATCAGGATCAATCTGGGTTTTCCGAATGGTATGAGACTCGCGATAGTATCTTTTCCCTTCCGGATAGACCAGAACACTGTCCAGTGAACTGTCTTTCTTCCGGAAAAGATTTGCAAAAATTTTCAACATATTTGATAAGTCAAGTATCCCTCAGAAAACTGCTCAGGCAAGCAAAAATTAGGGTCAAAGGAAGTGGCTTGGAAAATTTAACCCAAACGGTTACTCTCTATGAAAAGATGCAGATGAAGTACATCCGCATGCGAAACCGATTCAAAAAATGGCAGATCAAAGGTCGGGAAAAAATCTCTTTTATGGTCATTCCGCATTCCGAAAAGGTCGTAATCAGCCTAGATATGTCTTTTTCGATGCTTCTCTTCTTGAGCTTTCTCGCAAGCCTACTTTTTGTTCTCAGTTTGGGATTTTTGGTTTATTACAGCTTTATTTTTGATAGAAATGAGGAGATATTCCTGACGTCCAACCAAGACCAGACGACGTTCATCTACTACAACTTACTTTCCGAAGATTTGGAAGAATCTGTCCGCGATCTGGAATCCCAGACCGAAAAACTCAACATGCTCGCTTGGGACGAAGTTTCATGGAAAAGGTTGATCACTCAAGACTATTTCCCAGAAATCACCCTACTTCGTCCAGATTACAACGAGATGGAGACCAATCTCAATTTATATCCACAGACTGTACTTGCGTATTCGGAGATGTCTGTTCGTCTCAAGAAACTCGAACCTGTCTTCCATAATGGAATCGATTATCTGGATATGAGAGAATCAATATTTTTGAATATTCCTAGAGGAAGACCATTAGGTGCAGGTGTCGGAAATGTTACTTCATCTTGGGGCAATCGTATGGATCCTTTTGGGATTTTACCTGTGGGTGAGTTCCATTCGGGAATCGATTTTGCTGCAGCCGAAGGAACTCCTATCTATGCAACTGCATCTGGGTATATTCCAAAAACCGAATTTAGTACTGGTGGACTTGGACGAAGTGTTCGGATCAATCATGATAATGGCTTTTTTACCCTCTATGGACATTGCTCTCAGATTCTTGTAAAAGAAGGTGATGTTGTAAAACGTGGTGATAAAATTGCTCTTGTTGGACAGACGGGTAAGGCTACTGGTGCCCATGTTCACTACGAAGTTAGAATTGGTTTGGATTCACCAATGGATCCAGAAGAATTCATCAACCTCGACTAGATATTTTGATTGCTCAAAACTAGAAACCCATTCAAAAAGTAAATATGATCGATAGAATACCCATTCCTAATCCGTTCGGTTGGGATGGCCCATCCACTTTCAGCATTTTGATGATGCTGGCATTTTTAGTTGCCTCTTACATGTTACCCAGAGAATTCAAGAGGCGAGGACTCGAACCTGCCCATTCGGACAATATGATCCTTCTCGGAATCATTGGAACATTGATAGGCGCAAAAGTATTTTTTATATTTGAAATTTGGGATCAGATTTTTGTATCTATGCCAGGATTCGATGGAAAATATTTATACCCTCTAACTCATTGGAGTGGATTTCCTGGACAGCCTGGAGTATGGAGTTCTCTATTCTCTGGTGGTGGCTTGGTTTTCTATGGAGGCTTTCTCACAGGTTTTCTATTCGTTTATCTTTATATGAAAGTAAAGCATCTAGACTATGGATCTTATTTGGATTCAATCGCGTCTTCAATGTCTATTGGTTATGCGATCGGAAGACTTGGATGCTTTGTATCTGGTGATGGTTGTTATGGATTTGCGACTGATGCAAGCATTCCCTTCTTCGTTTTTGAATTCCACGGTGCTCATCCATCTGGCGTCCCAGTCTGGAATACTCCTGTTATGGAATCCATCATGGCTTTTGGTTATTTTGCATACTTCCATTACTGGGCAAGGTTTCAGCCTTTTCCAAAATTCAGTCTTACCTGCCAGTTTCTTATGATTCATGGCTTTGCTCGATTGATCATTGAATTCTTAAGAGTCAACAAGGCTGTTTTTCCATTCATTGATCCACCCAATATGTCCAATATTCCCGACTCATCCCAGAATCCTGAATTTCTAACCGGATACTATTGGCATGGATTTAGCCAATCTCAGTATATTTCATTGGCACTGATTGGATTTGGTTTATTCTTTTTTGTAAAAAACAAACTCTGGAAATTTTCAAAAATCGAACAAACTGCACAGCCAAAACTAGGTGGTTCCAAATGAAAACAAAATTTGAATTTTTCGAAATAGAGCAAGAGGACGCTGTAGCAACTGTATATCTGAACAAACCGGAAAAACGAAACGCTATGGATTGGTCTTTTTGGAGAGACCTTCCTGAAGTTGTAGCAGAGATCAATGCAGAGAAATCCATTCGTGCCTTTATCATCGCAGGTCGAGGTAAATCCTTTTCAACTGGATTGGATCTATCTCAATTCTTCCAAGAATTCAAGGGAGTTTTCCAAGGCGAGATTGCAGATCACCGAGAGAAACTCTATAAACTGATCATCGATATGCAAAAAGGTCTCAACGAAGTTCAAAATTCTCCAAAACCATCAATCATTGCCGTCCACAAACATTGCATTGGTGGTGGTCTTGATCTAATGGCTTGCGGAGATATTCGTTACTGCACAACCGATGCAATGATTTCACTACGGGAAGCTAAAGTTGCGATTGTCGCTGATATGGGTTCTCTTAATAGACTTCCCGGAATCATTGGACAAGGACATACAAGAGAACTTGCTCTGACAGGCAAGGATATCTCAGGTGAAGAAGCTTTGCAGATGGGACTTGTTACTAAAGTATTCGATAATTATGAAGATCTAATAGTAGGTGCCAAGAAAACAGCCAAGGAAATTGCAGACAACCCAGCACTAGTGATTCGCGGAGTCAAAGCTGTGATGAATTACTGTATGGATAAATCTGTAAACGATGGTTTACAATTTGTAGCTGCTTGGAATACAGGGTTTTTGGATTCTCATGATTTTCGAGAAATCATAACTGCTTTTCATGAGAAAAAGAGACCAGTATTCAACAGTTTGGAAAAATAAAATTGACCAAACTATTATGCTATAGTATCCAAAAGCCGTTCTTTGCCAGTTTGTGCTTGGATGTTTTGTTGAACTGCGAGCTTCATGAGTTTTTCGGATGTATCCATCTGCGCTTGGAATATCTCCTTGGGCAGATTGGCTATCCTCTCAATCATATTCGAAGCATTTGTTTGAGCTTGGTTGTATCCAGATATTTGCATTTTAAGTTACTCCCAATTCTATCATCGGAGAAATTAGCGAGAGCTTAAGTGAATTTCAAAAAAAATGGATCAATTTCTCACCCTCACAAAAATAGCCATCGATCAAGAAAAATCGAAAGATTATACAAGAGCCTTCAATAGCTTCAATAAAGCCCTGGCTTTTACAAAAGACGAAAATACCATTCTAAAGATCCGATCCAGGCAGGCTTGGTGTTTGCACCTGGTTGGGAACCCAGACGAAACCCAGAACATCTATGAACAATTGATTGAGAGTTATCCCCAGAACTCTTGGAGTTATTTGCTGTATGCTCGCTATCTTATCAAAACTAAGCGCTTCAAAGCTGCAAAAACCCTACTTGCCAAAGCATCTAAGGTATTCCAAGACAATCTAGAAATTTATCTCACACTCGCATCCCTTCTCAAAGATATGGAAAGATCCAATGAGGCGATTGATGTTTTAAAACTGGCACTCGCTCAAGAAACGCTCACTCGAGGACGTGGGATTCGAAGAAAGGATATGTGGGCTGAACTTGGAAGTCTGTTCTTTCAAAGAGGCGATTACAATTCAGCAATTTCAGCACTCAAAAAATCTCTTCGTATGGATACGGAAGATCATTTCTTGCATTATGATATTCTCGGGCTTTGTTATCTACTGGTTGGTGATCCAGAAAACTCAGTCTATTTTATCGATAAATATGTTCAATTCAATGGTGAAGTGGATGTGGAATTGCTCGTAATCAAAGCGCGAGCTCATACGAGATTGGGCGCGAATCATCTTGCATGTGCAAGTCTTCTACAAGCATATAGTGTTGACGATAGATTGATATTGGATGCCGATGATATGGTTGATCTTGCCCCACTGAAGCAGATTGGTTTCTTAGAAACATTAGAAAATTTGGAAATTGAAGATTAGAAAAAACAGGTCCTTCGGGTTATTGTAAGAAGAAGGACCCCAGTTAACCAGATATACACAACTTATTGCTAAATAGAAAAAGAAAACACTTCTTCTAATTTAGCACTTAGCCTAATTATAAAATCGGATCAAATGGAAATCTTCACTGCTTTTTTTTGACTTTTATAAGCAATATTTTTGTTGTCAAAAAATTTCTTTTGTTCTTGAGAAAGAATTCTAACTTTGGAGTAGCTACTTTGTATGAATCTTTGGATAGAACAACCTCAGTCTCAATTTGATTGTCCATAAATTCCTCAAAATTTTTCAGACTATCTTCCGGTAGAACAACTAGTCTTGTAAATTCTTCATTCAATACTGTTAGAAATTTTGTTTTATCATACACATTTCTAAAAAGTCGCTTTGAATAAAAACCATAGGATCTTTTAGAACTTGAAATTCTGTAGGTATACAATATTTCTTTCGCAGGTTCGATCTCTCGTACCTTTGCACCAATTTCTGAAGCTGGTTGGTAGCTTACAAGCAGTGGATATATATAGAGACTTACAAGCAGTAAAGAACCGAATGATCCAACAATGGGAAGTGCCAATTCTAGAGGAATCTTTCTTAAGATATAAACTAGTATCAGTATCGCAAGAATGGGGATCCACAATACCGACCAAAAATCTTCGAGAATAAAATAGGGAATAAATAAAATAAAAGCAAAATACAAAAAACCTATTATCAGATAGGAAAATCTTGTCCTTCTCGTATCATTCATGAACAAATCTTCTTCAACTATTCCCGAAAAAAGAATCGCACCGGCTGGCAATACCCAATAGACATACTGTGGAAGTTGGAATTTAGAAAAAGATATCAAAAATAGAAATAAGAATAACCAGAATCCAAAAGTAAAATCTCGATCTTTATATTCATTTTCTCTAATTTTACGAAAGAATTCTTTGAACGAAATTTTCTTAATAAATCTAAATGCGATAAAAAAGGCAGTCGTTGCCAATGGAAGAAAAAATGTTAAAAATCCCCAAGCGAAAGTTTTGTAGAAATAAAAAGGATCATATTTAACATCATATAAATCTTTGTAAAATCTTCCAAAGGATTGTATCCATAGAAAAAATGATGGTCCATAGGTTGAATACTCTTGATAAAGAAAATAAGACCACAATAACGGGAAAAAAATTGTTAACGGAAGACCAGTTACAATTCGAAGAGACCCAAGCAATTTCCAATCCCTTCGAAAAAGTATATCTCCGCCAATTGAAATTGCAGGAATTACCATGGATATGGGACCTTTGGTAATAAACCCGAGTCCCATGGATATATACATAAGATAGAAATAGAATGGATTTCTCTTCCGACCCATATAATAGAAGTAATGCGTAAATAAAATATAAGCTGTTAGGTAAACATCAATTTTTGGATCTACAACCATAGCATACAATCCAGGTGCTGCTAGATAAGATAGACATGCAATCCATGCCCTTCTCTCATTCTCCCAAATGAGAAATACCAATTTGAACAATACCCAAACGGAAAGAAATGTGATTATAATTGATGGTAGGCGAAACGCCCAGTTGCTTATACTTAGAAATTTAAAGAATGGAGCGATAGTCCAAAAAGTCAAAATCGGTTTATCTAAATACTTACGTCCGTTGTCAGTTATTTTAGTATATTCGCCATTACTCACCATCTCTCGCACAATTTCTGCGTATTGGGATGAGTCGATGTCGATGACATCAAGAGTCAATGTTGATAGATAGACAATGGCAAACAGTCCAGCGATCAAAACAAAAATATTTTTCATTCTAAAGCGCCACTTTGTAAAATACACTCACGAAAACCGTCACAAGAATCTGGCTCTTCCTCGTAACATCTCAAGATATCACCTTGAATCATTGTACAACCTTGCACACATTGAATCTTACCCGAACTTCGATCATTGGGATTTAATTTGATATTTCTCGCCTCTTCTACGCAGCGAACAAAATAATCGCAAGCCCCATTGCATTGCTCTTCAATAATATCTTTGCAGGAAGCTAAGAATCCGATATTCAGTAAACAGATAATAAGGAGAATGGAAAATCTTGGAGATTTCATAATCGTTAATACGATTATCAGAAAGCCTTAGGAAATGGAAACTATTTCTTCATCGCGACTGAGAGCTAGCATCCCACAAGCTCCCCCGATTTCTTTACCTGGAGAACGGCGATTCATAACAGGTACCCGTGACTCTTTCTTGAGTCCCTGGACAAAACGTTCGACTTCGGAGTCACTTGGGCGCGACCATCCATGAAAACTTGTATTCAGCGGAATAACGTTAAATTTGCATTTATCAACTTTTTTGGCAATTTTGCCAAGAAGCTTAATATGATCGGATGACATATTGACACCTGGAATCATAACATATTCAAAAGTGATAAACCGATCCAGCTCTCGCACGAATCTCGCAGCAGAGTCTACCAATTTGCTTAAGTCATGCTTGTCATTTACATCCATGATATCACTGCGGGTATTCGGGTCAGGTTGATTCAAGGATATGGCAAAATTAAAAGGTTCTTTATTGTCAATAAATCGGTGTATTCCAGGAACAACTCCTGCTGTAGAAATTGTAATTCGTTTTGCACCTAAATGGAAGGCATTTTCATGATTTAGGATTTTTGCCGCGCGGATTACTTCGAAGTAATTATGCAATGGTTCACCCATTCCCATAAATACTATGTTAGTTGCTCTATCTCCGACAATTCGTTCAACAGTTAAAACTTGGTCAAGAATTTGCCATGTTGTTAGATTGCCTTGAAATTCCAATTTACCAGTTGCACAGAATTTACAATTTAGAGTGCAACCAACTTGAGATGATATGCAGATTGTTTTGCGTTCCCCATCTCCGCGAGGAATCCAAACTGCCTCAATTTCTTTTCCGGGAGATAGAGCGAAACTAAACTTCTGGGTTCCATCAGCAGAAACAAGATGATGGGATACAGTAAGTTCTTCTAAATCTGTATGATTCTTTAATTTCTCTCGTAGTGCGGTAGGAAGATTCGTAAATTCATCCCAAGTCCGATAACGATGTTTATAGATTCCTTCAAAAATCTGTGTTGCGCGAAATTTTGGCTCACCCAATGGAACTAAGAACTCTTGGAGTTCTGGAATCAATTTTCCTTTCGGGTTGAAAATTTCTTCTTTCATGCAATCAATTCTCTTCGATCACTTTTCCATCTTCAAGAATCATGCGAATGAGCTTGGTCATCTCAACAGAATATTCAACATCCAAATGTTTTGTAACACCTTCGCAGAATCCATTGATAATCAGCAATTTTGCATCGTCTTCTGACAATCCTCGAGACTGAAGATAGAATAATTGGTCTTCGTCTATCTTCGAAACTGTGGCTTCATAATTCAAAGTACCATGATTACCAGATATATCATTATAGGGATAAGCATGAGACTGCGATCTATCATCCATCATCAAGCCATCACATTTGACATGACTGAAGGCACCTTGAGATGAAGATTCGAATTTGACTAGGCCTCGATAGGAATTAATTCCTCCATCAAGAGATACACCTTTGGCAAGTATATTGGATCTTGTATTCTTACCTACATGAATGATTCGAGCTCCCGTATCTTGCACTTGCCCTTTACCAGCAAATGCTAATGAGAGTACATCCCCAGTTGAGTTGTCCCCTAATAAAACAATTCCTGGATATTTGATTGTATTGGCGCCGATGTTACAATCTGTCCATGTTATATGAGCATTTGCATGACAGAGTCCCCGTTTCACGGTCCAGTTGTACATATTTTTTTTCCAATTTTGAATCGTTGTATATTCGATTCGTCCACCATCAAGTGCAACAAGCTCGACTACGGCTGTATGAAAATTCGTTCCTTTGTCTTGAACAGAAGTGCATCCTTCACTGTATTCAATATGTGCGCCTTCATCTGCAATTAGCAATGTCCGTTCATATTGTCCGGATGATTCTGCTGTTACTTTAAAGTAGGCTTGAAGAGGCATGGGAGTCTTCACACCTTTCGGAACATAGGCGAATGAACCACCACTAAACACGGCAGAGTTGAGAGCTGAGAATTTATTGTCACCAATCGTAACAACTGTTCCCAAATATTTTTTAACAATGTCTGGATATTCTTGGATCGCTGTGTCAATGTCACAGAAAATAATTCCTAGATCCGTTAATTCCTTTTTGACATTTGCATAAATTGTCTCGGAATCATTCATTGTCTCGATTCCTGCGAGAAATTTTCTCTCATGCTCTGGGATTCCCAATTTTTCAAAACTTCTTAATATCTCAGGATCGACTTCGTCCCAAGATTTCTTTTTTTTCTGATTGGATCCAACATAATGTACATAATTATCTAGATCGATATTTGCCTGAGGGATAAAACCCCAAGTTGGCATTGGTTTGGATAAATAGATTTCTAGTGCTTTTAGACGAAATTCTGTAAGCCAACCTGGTTCATTCTTGATATGAGAAATCGATTCTACAACACGCTTAGATAACCCTTTTGGAAAATTACTTGCTTCGTAAAAGTTTGATTCTGTGGTTTCCTGTGTTTCTAATGTGTGCATATCCTACCCCGATTGTCCTAGTCCAGTCTTTCAAACTTGAGCTCAGTATAAATAATAATTTTTACTGAGCTAAGTTTGAGTTCGAAATTAATTTACGGAAGAAAAATACTCTTTAGATCCTTTTGGATCAGCTTTCATAGATTTCTTACCTTCGTCCCAATTGGCAGGACAGACTTCACCATGTTTTTCAACGAATTGAAAAGCTTTGATGAGACGAATCGCTTCATCAATATTTCTTCCGACAGGTAAGTCATTTACCGTTGCTTGACGAATCACTCCGCTTGGATCAATGATAAATGTTCCTCTTAGCGCAACGCCTGTATCCAATAAAACTCCGAAACTTTTAGAAATTTCTTTTGTTACATCAGCAATCAAAGGATAACGAATGTCACCAATTCCGCCTTCTTTCCTAGATGTCTTCTTCCAAGCAAGATGTGAATATTCACTGTCGATAGAGACACCCAAAACTTCAGCACCCAATTTTTTGAATTCGTCCAACTTTGTGTCATAATCAATGATTTCAGTTGGGCATACAAAAGTAAAATCCAATGGATAGAAAAACAATACAACCCATTTCCCTTTGTATTCTGATAATTTGATTTCTTTGAAAGATTCTCCAATTACGGCAGTTGCCTTAAATTCTGGAGCTTGCGATGTTACTTGCGGCATATATTTCCTCTTAATATTTAGACTAGTTCTATTAGTTAGACTCTAGCCGCCTTTGGCCATAAGAAATTTCTCCATAAATTCGGTGATATCCCGAATGTTACGGTTGATCATTTTTCTCATTTCCGGAGGGATATTTTGGGATTTTATAACCCGGTAGTAATTTAAGGCATTCTTTAGCATTTTCCTGCGAGCAAATTCTTGAGCTTTCATTAACATCGGTTTGTATTTAAAGTATGAATATTCCATGATCGAGTAATTTTTAGATAAGCGAAAGCCATGTGGAATTTTACCGAAGTCATAGGTAAGAGTCAAGAATGGAGCATCATCAACTTCTGGGGGTTTGAGCTCGAGGACACCATGGAGAATTTTTTCGGGTTCCTGTTCTTCCTCTTTCGGGTCAAGCTCACCTAGTTGTTCGTCTAAGTCGCCATCGACAATTTCAATATCAGGTGAATCTACATCATCCAGATCCGGCTCGCCCATCGGACGAGGCATACCATCAGGAGTTCGACCATCCAATTGAAAATCTTCGGGATCAGGTAGACCAATCGACGGAAGTCCAGCTATTTCTTGCGGTAGCTCATCCTTCGTTTCTGGTTTTTCATGATCAAATGCTTGTGGCAGATCCAGATTTGAGACAGGGCTATCTGGCGTTGTTTTGAAATTCTCAGGTTCCGGAAGTTGGATCTCATCTCCAGGATTCTGAGTAGGTAGAACTCCTGTAGATGGATCAGGTAATTTGCTCTCGTCTATGGAATCATGTATTTTCTGAGTGATCGGATCAGGAAGATCAATAGTACTAAGCTCAATTGCTTCAGGTGTTAGCTTAAAAAGTTTTCCATCTTCACGAGTAAATTCTTCCGGATCAGGAAGATTGATATCTGGTAGGTCTTCAGGTATCGGAGATGGTGGATAATAAGGTTCTAAACTATCCGAAAGGCTTCCATCAGGTTTAGGGCTTTTTTTATTTTGTTGCTGCTTCTTTTCTTCTGCTTTGCGCTTAAGATACTCTTCTCTTTCTTTGAATAGATCTTGTTTACGTCTATCATCACCTGATCTGCGATCTTTACGGTTGAGTCCAGATCGCCTATCTTTTCTTATGCGGCGTTCTAAACCCGATCGCCTATCAACCAATGGCAAGTCTTTGAATTTATCCCACTCGCGAGTAAAGAAGGTATCCTCTGGTAAATCCATTGGACCATCTGGTGAATCATCCGTAAGCGTATCTGGTGGAATAAATTCTACCTCATCTGACTCTTTTGAAGGAGCAAATGATTCTGGCCCTGTGTTGCGGTCGGCATAAGAAGTAGGCTTGCTTGGTTGTTGAATACTACTAGGAGGAGAACTCGGACTGCCACCTACTACTTGATAGACGATTGGTGCAGGAAAATATCCTGGAGGAAGTTGCCTTTCAAAACTTGGAGCTTGAGCTCCAGCGGACATTGTGTCCGATCCTGGTTGCTGTGGAGCAATAGGTTGTGTTGGATAAGGAATATAAATTGGAGTTCCAGAAATAGCTTGGCCTGGACTTCCACCGCTCGGCTGTCCACCAGGTAAATAATCTCCCGGGTCTTGAGATCCTCCCATGGAAGGTGGTGAAGCCATACCTGAAGGCATTGGAGGATAGAATCCTCTTTGCAGAGATTCAGAAAGTGCTTCTGCTATCTCTCGAATAGCTTCTGCTAAATCACGGAGTGGAATGGGACCTGAAGGAAATTGTCCTGATGCGGAATCGTCATCCCAATCTTCATTATTGATTGCTTCTTGTCTTTGATTGTAACCTTTTAGATCCTCAATATTCTGAATGAGTTTTTTCTTAATTTCTTCGTCTGGAATTCTTGCTTCCGTTCTCTGATAGATCTCCAAAGCACCAGAAACATTTTCTTTCTCAACTAAGGCTTCCGCATTGAGAAGCGGTCTTCTATGATGCGAATATTTTGAGTTTTTGCTAATGATGTCATCGGCTGAATGTGTGACTTGCGGTTTGGATGTGCGGGATCGTTCATTGGAGCCTGATTCGTTGGAATCCGATGAGCCGTAATTTCCGAGTGGCAGGTTTTCAGGCTGGTCTTTGTTAGAATTGCGGTTTGGTTGCGAATTGGATTTTGAAGATTGTTCATAGTTACCGCTATTGGATCCATTTCTACCAGAAGAATCCGAGATATTACGATCCGATCCTGAATCCTTATTGGGATTCTTGGAAGTTGGTTCACGTAAAGCAGTATAAAGACCCGCTCCCGCACCAGAGAGTCCGAGGAGTAATAAAAGTGCGGTTAACATAACTATCTACTATCTATCATCGTGAATTAAGACACCCTTTCTTGATACATTCAAGCTAAAATCTGCTTGACAGAAGCCTTCATTCCCAGAAATATGAAAAAATATGAAGGCAGTCGCTAAGAAAAACATGAGTTTTGGTTCCAGTCCAGATAATCAGGATGGTCTACAGTTGAAAATCACCTTCGACGAAGACACAAAGACAGCTTATGGAGATTTTACCTGTCATGAGAAATTCCAAGGTCAACCGGATACGATCCATCCTGGAATTTTATCTACTATATTAGATGAAATCATGATGAAAATCAATGAAGCGATGAACTTTGAGACCCAGACAGGCGAACTCACTGTTCGTTTTTTACAGCCCGCTTTTGTAAATGAGCCTCTGCATTTACGCGGATGGTTTGTTAAGAAGAACAAAAAAGTCATTGAGAATAGAGCTGAGATAGAGAATGAAATTGGCAAAATAGTTGCCCGTGGAAAGGGAAAATATATCGAAGCGGAAGACTAGATATTTATCGTGGTCAATATGCCGATGTGGTGGAATTGGTAGACGCAGTGGATTCAAAATCCACCGAGGGCAACCTCTTGCCGGTTCGATTCCGGCCATCGGTACCAAGTTTATTTTTTGGCTAAAGACTTGGCTTTCTCAGTAGGGAGAACAACCACATCCCTACTTTCCCAAGCTTCAATAATTCCTGCTACAACCTCCATCGGATTCTCAAAGTTTTTACTTAAAACTTGAATAATCTTCAAAAAACCATCCTTATCTCCTAAGGAATTTTCAGGTAAACCCGTTCGAACACCTGCGGGACAACTCACAGAAACTTTTACATTTGTTCCGACACATTCCATTGCGAGTGCGCGTGCGAATCCCACTAAACCAAACTTAGCTGAAGTATAAATGGACATATTCTTTACAGCAGGAAGGAGCCCAGCAATCGCGGACACTATATGAATATGTCCTTTGCCTTTTTTCTCAAAAAATCTTTTGGATATCTGAGCTATTGCCACAGGAGCAAGCAAATCCACAAGATAGGTATGATGAATGTCATCTAAACTCATATCTGCAAATGCTCCGTAATAAGCAGAACCTGACGCAATAACGACTGTAGTCGGATCGGATTCTTCTATTATTTTCGAAAAGCTATTCTGTATATTCACGAGTTCATCGTGTAGATCTAACCTGTACAATCGATCTTGATTCCAAAAACTTTCTGTAGGTTTATGATTCCGGTATGTGCCATAAATATTAGCTCCAGCATTGAACAAAGTCTCTGCAAATGCGGAACCAATTCCACCATTGGATCCTATGATCAAAATGTTCTGATTTTTAAGTTGAGTATTTTCCACATTTTTTAGACTAATGAATTGCTCGCATCAATCTCCAATTAGGAAAACTATTGTTAAAATGTTATTCGAAGAAGGAGTAAACTATTTTTTTTTCAAGGGAAGTCCCGATTCTGTGATTAGAATCGACTCATCCATTCAATCCTTCTATGATTTTCCGATCAAAAAAATTCCTAAACTGCCTTCTCTATTCTCTGATCCTTCTCTAGCACCAAGATTTTTATATGATATTCGTTGGAATAGACGGAACTATCCATCAAAGGAAATAAATATCCCAGATTACATTTCCAAATCGAATCAATCTAATCCCAAACCTGAAATTTTTACAAAAAAATCTTACCAATACCAAATTGGAGGCCTTATCTCAGGGAAACATTTTCTTGAACGAACCACAAGAAATCAGATGATCTCTACACGCTATCTTTCTCTTCGTGATATCGTTAATCCGAACTACAATGAAAACGAAGTTTTAGAAGAAATTGACAAACTCTACTTCAAGAAAGGAGATAAGAATACACTTTCTAAGTTGGTCAAAATTTTATACGCAGGGAAACCTAGCGAAGAAAGAGATATAATTGCGAACCTTTTTGCTCACGAGCCAACATTTGCAAATTTCCTGAGAAACCAAATATTTCATATAGAAATTCTACCTTTAATCCATGGAATTTTTCTCCAGGAAATACTTGCAAAGATGGATGAAAGATTTATAAAACATTCCTTGCCGACATTATCTGCACCTGTGAGAAGAGTCATAGAAAAGTCTGTCTCTAAGAATAAATTCTCAAGTATTCTCAATTCTCCAAGCATGGAACCGCCGCAAGGTGAATCATTGGTAGAAAAAATTGAAGCCTTAATATTTAGTAGATTTTCGAGAAGTATCTATTATGAAGAAGGTAATTATATAAGCTATAGAATTCCGAAGCAAGGCAACGATGATTATATTCAATCATTCGTTGGAACTAATACAAATCGATTTAATTTTGTGACAACAATTACTCAACCATCCAATCAAGCAGAGCAAACTTCAATTAGAGATTCGGAGACATTCATAGAATTTTTCTCGCAATCTGGCAATCACCTATTCTTTAGAATTCTAGATTGGATAGATATCATTCGATTTGATACGATCATTCATCTGCGAGAATTTGAGTCCATTGAGTACTATCGCCTTCCTCCTGGACTCATAATTACAATTCCCTACTATGCAACATCCAAATACACAATAGGTTGCGGAATTACGAAATCTCGAAAATCCTTTGAATTTTTGCTACTGGGTTTTGCCTATTGAAATAGAAAAAGATTTCCTAATAAACAATTATGCAATTCCAATCCTATTTAGTTTTGATTCTCGAGATTGCATCTAACCAAAGTTTGATTTCTTTATCTCTCGCATCTTGCTTCATAGAAGGTTTAAATTCCGTTGCTTTATTGTCCAAAGATTTTAAGTAAGCCAATGAAGGAAAGAATCCTGTTTCCAATCCTGCAAGATAGGCTGCTCCAAGAACAGTAGTGTCAACATTGGACGGTCGAACTACTTTTGTATTCAAAATATCTGATTGGTATTGCATAAGAAATTTATTGGAAGTAGCTCCACCGTCAACACGCAAAACTTTCAAAGATTTGCCAGTGTCTTTTTCCATAGCTTTTACCAATTCATAAGATTGAAGCGCAATCGATTTGAGTGCTGCTCTCGTAATCTGCGCGGGAGTCGTATCTCGAGACAAACCAAATATTGCACCACGAGCATCCATATCCCAATGAGGTGCGCCTAATCCTGCAAAGGCTGGCACAAAAACGATATCATCTTCCGATTTCAATTTTTTTACTAATTTTTCAGAATCTGCAGATTTAGGAAAAAACTTAAGATTATCACGCAAGTATTGTATTACAGCACCACCGATAAAGATTGATCCTTCCAAACAATATACCGTTCGTCCTTCACCACCTAATGCTAAAGTTGTGACCAATCCGCTATTGGATAGTTTGAATTCGTCACCAGTATTGAATAAGAGAAAGCATCCTGTTCCATACGTATTTTTTGCTTCTCCCACTTCTGTACACAATTGACCAAAAAGCGCGCCTTGCTGATCACCAACGAGGGAGGCGATCGGAATTCCATCAGGAATCCCTTTTAAGTTCTGTGTAGTTCCAAATAAGGATCTTGAATTCTGAACTTCAGGAAGAATGGACTTCGGTATTGAGAGAATATCTAATAGTTCTTGATCCCATACTTTATCTTTAATATTATAAATCAATGTTCTAGAAGCATTAGTGTAGTCTGTTTTATGGGATCTACCGTCTGTTAGCTTGTATAAGAGCCAAGAATCAATCGTTCCAAATTGAATGTCTCCCATTTCAGCCTTTTGTCTGACACCTTTAACATTATCGAGAATCCATTTGATCTTCGTTCCACTAAAATATGCATCAATGACAAGTCCTGTTTTTTTTCTAAAAAGATGTTCCAGGTGTTTGGATTTGAGTTCTTGGCAATAAGCAGACGTTCTACGACATTGCCACACGATTGCATTGTAAACAGGCTTTCCTGTTTTTCTATCCCATAATACAGTTGTTTCTCTTTGATTGGTAATTCCAATTGCGACTGCATCCTTTAGAGAAAGTCCACCTTCGCTTACAGCTTGTTTAATTAATTTTAAAGTTTTATTCCAGATTTCTTCTGGATCATGTTCAACCCAACTTGGTTTTGGGAAATGCTGCTTGAATTCTTGATAGGCTGAAGAGATAGCCTTGCCTTTATCGTTAAAGCAATAGGTTCGTATTCCTGTAGTTCCAGCGTCGATTCCAATGATGAATGATTTTTTATTGTGCATTGAATTGCTTCCTTTTAAAATTAAATTTCAATTTCTAGACCTTCGTAGGCCATTTTTATCTCTAAACGTCCAGATGCGTCAAACATTTCTTTGTATTTCAATGCTCGCAAAAACACCGCATCCAATTTCTCATCATCATAAGAAGGATCATGATGAAACATAACCAATTTCTTGACCCCTGCTCGAAGAGCAATATCAGTTGCCATGGAAGCAGAACTATGACCCCAGTCAATTTTTTGCAAAGATTCTTCAAATGTATATTGGGTATCAAAAACCAAGACATCTGCACCCTGAAAATATTCAAGATACTGATCAATATTATCCATTTCATCTAAATTGAATTCAGCATCACTCGCAAATATCAGAGACTTGTCACCCTCACTGAATCTATACGAAAAGCTCCCACCTGGATGGCGCATAGACTTACTTGTGACGGAAATATGTGGGCCTAAATTAAAACTCTCGCCCTCTGCATGCTCAATAAATGTTTTCTCAGCAAGATATTGATCTAATGGAACTGGGAAATGAGTAAATGCATGTTGGTATCTAAGTCTTTCTTCCAATTTATTCATGGCAGTATGAAATTCAAATTTGTTACCAGGAATAAACAAAGGAACAAAGAAAGGCATACCTTGTATATGATCCCAATGTGTATGAGTCATTACCCAATAGGCCTCACCTTTTCCCTTTCCAAATTCTTTTTCCATCAATTGGTTTCCTAGATCACGAACTCCTGTGCCTGAATCGAGAAGAATCAAGCGATCTTCCTTATCTCGGATCTCTAAAGATGTGGTGTTACCCCCGTAAGTACTGTGTCGGGAAAAAGATAAGCCGTCCAGAAATCTTTGAATACTTTCTGAACTCTGCAAATCCATGGGTGTTGCAAGCGTAAGAATCGATTCAATTTTCGATCGAATGTATTCTGGTCTTACTGGAGAACCGATGGAGCCTCTGACTCCCCAAAATTTTACTCTCATAGTTGGATGTACAATTGAATGAAATCCCCCTTATGTTTTTCCACTGAATTTTTATTTTTTTTGTTGAAATCATAGAAAAAATAGAAAAACTGGGGGCTTAACTATGTTCTCAACTGAAATCAAAAAAGAAAACGGAATCTGTACCATAATGATCAATGGAAGCGTAAGCCTCAAGAATGCTGTCCAGATGAAAGATACAATCATACAACAAGCGGATGCTGGGAACTTGAATATAGTATTAGAATTTACTGATTCAGTCTATCTAGACAGTTCTGGCATTGGTGCTATATTCAACGCACAGAAATATCTTTCTGAAAAGAACGGCAATCTTAAGTTAAAAAATGTTTCTAAAGATGTTATGACAATCTTAAGGATTGCCAATCTTGATAAACACCTTGATATTATTAAATAATAAACCTATACTTTCAATTCTTGAATTGTATAAATAAGAAAAGATACAATTCCACTAAACACATAGAAAAAGATCACACCGTATAGAACCCAAGGCCAGCGCTCAGCACCGATCTGGTATACCAACAATAAAAGTCCAGTAATAACAATCGCTAACTTACCCCATGTAAACTTGCCTCGAATCGCAACTTGAGGTTTAGAATATCGAATCGTCGATACCATAAGAACTGCAACTAGAACAAACATTGCAATAGCTAAAAATGCAGGAACAGGAATCACTTTCGTCGCCATTGGAAATATTCCAACGATGACTCCTGCAACAGGAGATGGTAGACCAGTAAATGAATGTGGATCACTTGCGACATTGAATCGAGCCAATCTATATGCAGCACAAATTGGAAAAAGTGCAGCTATCAACATCCCAACAGGAAAAAGATCCGTCTGGTTGAATAAATCTATTTTGAAATCCTCGAATACCATTTTATACATAAGAAATCCAGGAGCGATTCCAAAAGTAGTAAGGTCAGCAAGACTATCTAGATCTGCACCAAGCTCAGTTGTAGCGTCTAAAGCACGAGCAGCCATCCCGTCAAATCCGTCAAATAATGCTGCCAATATTATTAGAAATCCAGATAAGGAATAATATCTAATTGCGGAAGGATCGTTTTTTGTTATTTCTGATGCAACGAGCATTGCAGCAAACCCAAGAGTTAAGTTGCCTAAGGTCAAAGTGTTCGGAATCCATGCGAGTTTCTTTTTCATTTTATTTCACTCATTGTATTATTTATAAATCTTTTAGGACTTACTCTAAAGTCCAAGCCTTCCACATATCCTTCACTATATAAATGATAACCGAGACATCCAATCATAGCGCCATTATCAGTGCAAAGTAGTTTTGATTGTGGATATATAATTCTTAGATTATCAGACTCGTGCAGATTGTCCAGCTTCTTTCTAAGAGTGCTATTTGCAAGGACTCCACCTCCCGCAACAACTGTTGAAATCCCTGTAAGCTTGCAGGCTTTTTTGATATTTCTGATCACATGATCAAAGCAGGATTCTTGGAATTCAAATGCAATCCGATCAGTATCCAGATTTGGATTGTCGCGAACAAGATAGAGAAGAGCTGTCTTAAGTCCGCTAAACGAAAAACTTAGATCGTCTGCCTTAGCTCCAGCCATGAGTCTAGGAAGTAGATTTACTTTTAGATCCTTTTGATTACCTTGAACCCTTTGTAAATATTGGTTCGCTTGAGCTTCCACATGGGGTCCTCCCGGATAAGGAAGCTTCAAAATGGAAGCTGCCTTATCGAAGGCTTCACCCAAAGCATCATCCAATGTATCGCCGATTTTTTCTAATTTTTTCCAACCATGATGGATGTAGAGACTGGAATTGCCACCAGATAGCAATAAACCAAGATACGGAAAATTCAATTCTTCACCATTTATATCCAACTTATCTTTGCCCTTGGATACTTTGGATGAGTCATCTGCCTTGGAAGGATTATTTAACCGAACAGCTGCTATATGAGCCTCAAGATGGTCACAGGGAACTATCGGTGTTCCATGAACCAAACCAATACATCTTGCAAGCATTGCACCAATCATAAGAGAACCCATGAGTCCAGGATTGGATGCAACAGCCACATAAGATAGTTCGGTTAGCTCAATATTTGCTTCAAGCAAAGCAGATTCCAAAATGGAATTGATCTTTTCTAAATGCGCTCTTGACGCAATTTCAGGAACGACTCCCTTGTAAACTGCGTGAGCATCAATCTGACTGTATATCTTGAGGGATCTTATGATCCTCCCATCCTCTACGACTCCAATAGATGTTTCGTCGCAGGAGGATTCGATTCCCAATCCTATCATGGATTGGAAAGTTTTTGTATTGCAGTCTCTAGCTGGGGATCAAATTCCCGATTGATCAGAGCAGGTTTCTTACCAACCATAGTCTCTGAGAAATAAAGAAACTTAGCAAATGAATCCGGTAAGGAAATTTTTTCTTTCTTAATTCGATTGAGGAACTCATTCGAATTAGTAGAATTGTATTCTGGTTTTTCTTTTGCAAATTCTTTTAGAATTCCAGATTTAGCTAATTTCTCAAGATAGAATTTATCTTCTTCTCGTGCTGTGAGAGGTTCAACGACAAAGTCAGGCTCAATTCCTTTACCATGTATAGAAACTCCCGATGGAGTATAGTATTTTTGAATCGTGAGCGCAACCGCAGTGTCATGTGGAAGATTGTAGATATTTTGCACACTTCCCTTTCCAAATGATTTGGTTCCAAGTAAAGTCGCTCGTTTTTGGTCTTTTAAAGCACCCGCTACAATTTCTGAGGCACTCGCAGAACCGTTGTTCATCAATATAATAATAGGAATCTTTAGAAATTTATTAGGAGAGTTTCCAGATTTATAGGATCGAATCATCTTACCTTCACGCCCTCTAACTGAAACAACTTCTTTGCCCGACTCGAGGAATAGCTCAGAAATCTGAACCGAAAGATCTAAAAGACCACCTGGGTTATTTCTAAAATCTAAAACTAATCCTTTTGCACCCTTCTTTTCAAAACCGGAAACTGCTTCCGCAAATTCTTTCGCTGTTGTATCTTTACCCATAAACTGAAGCAATCGTATGTAGCCTATTTTTTCTTTTTCGATAAAGGCAGTTTTCATATACTGAATCTTAATCATTTCACGAACTAAATCTACATCAAAAGGTTTTTGGTTCTTGCGCTCGATTTTGAGGCTGATCCCAGTTCCCACTTCTCCACGCATCATTCCGATTGCTTCATTTAGATTCATGGACTGAGTTTTGGCACCGTTGATTTCAATGATTTTGTCTTCGGGCATAAGTCCCGCACGAGATGCAGGAGTATCATCGATGGGAGATACAATTACAATTTTACCATCAAGAAAAATAACTTCAATTCCCAATCCACCAAAAGTTCCTCTTGTTTCCGATTGCAATTCTTTGTATTCATCTTTGGATAGAAATCTGGTATGAGGATCCTTGAGGCTTGCAAGGATTCCTTGGATTGCACCTTTGTAGAGCTCAGGTTCATTTACTTTCTCAACATAATCCGTTTCCAGATATGAAACAATTTCATGCAAAATTTGCAGATACTCTTCAGATTCCCCAGATAAAGCTCTTACTTTTTGAAATGGATAAAAGCTCGTAATTCCAATGAAGATTCCAATACTGAAATATAATAATTTGGAAGATAATTTCATTCTGACCTCGTAATTAATTTGTGCAATTCAGGCTTTTTCTCTCTAAGCAATTCTAGTGTCTGATCGGGATCTAAGCGAAATACTTTACAGGAGTCCTTGAATATCTGTAGATCCGAAGTAAGAGTTGCACCCTCTTTGACAGTGATTCCTTCAGCAACGCGAGTCTGAGCGAGTTTTTCTAGAACTCGATTGAGATCGGCTTCAGTAACATTTTCCTTATTGGGTGCACAGAACAAAACTAGCGAAAAGAAAAAAAGCAGAATAGAAGTATAGATTGGTTTCAAATTTTCCTCTACGTTTAGACTGAAAATTCAAGGACCAAAGGTCAATTAGTAAAATCTATAGATTCCAATCAATTTACCCATAACTTGCGCTTTTTTAGATTTTATTGGTTTCAATTTGGCATTTCTAGGTTCTAGTCGAATATGATCCGATTCTTTGTAAAAAACTTTTAGAGTAGCTTCATCTTCGACTAAAGCAACAACAATCTCACCATTCCTCGCGGTTTCTTTTTTCTGGATGATTGCTAAATCACCGTCGTTGATACCTGCTTCGATCATAGAATCACCAACGACTCTTAAAGCAAAAGTTCCAGGTTTTTTCGCAAGACGGTCTGGAATGGGAATATAACCTTCCACGTTTTCTTCAGCTAGAATCGGCATCCCAGCTGCAACTCGACCCAGAACTGGAATAGTCATAACTTGAGCTGGAAGAGATTCCAGAGCGTCGTTTCTTGTCAGCTCAATTGCACGAGACTGATTCTTTTGAGTCTTAATAAATCCTTTCTTCTCAATTGCCTTGAGATGATCGTAAGCTCCCTTAGCCGTGATTTCGAACTTATCCCCAATCTCGCGAATGGTTGGCGGCATTCCACGTTCTTTCATGGAATTCAAAATAAATTTATATACTAGTTCTTGCTTGTCAGTGAGGTCTTTCATACTACTATACAAGTAAAAAGGAAATATATGTTATGTCAAATAAAAAATCAGATTTTCAGGTATTCACTTTTGAGCAAAAAAGATCCATCAGAAATCACTTCATCCGTAAGTTCAATTCCCGATATGATCTCAATTCGATCATCAACTGCTTGCCCGGTTTCCACTTTTTTCGCTGTGAAACTTCCGTCATCATTGCGAATAAAAACAATTTTCTCACCTTCTATAGAATGCACACATACACTAGGTAGAGAATAGAATTTCTTTTTTTCATCGCTTGAAACCAAACCTTGAACGACAGCACTGATCGATTGACCTGGACGCAATTTTCCTTTTGCATTCTTCACTACCAAGCGTAATTCTGCTGTTCTCTTAACAGGGTCGATGATTTCTCCTACGTGGGCAACTTTGGCTGTAATTTCATCACTAGAATCTGTAGCGCCTACAGGCATAACCTTAGCCTCAGTGCCAATTCGAATCTGGTTGAGATCCTTTTCATAAACATCCAGCATGATCCATAGAGTTGTTAAATCGGCTATGGTAAAAAGGTTATCACGCACAGAAACAGCTTGACCTAACACAGCATTACGCTCGGTAACAGTTCCAGAAATCGGACTGCGTATCGGAAGATTCAAGGAATAGGATTTGCCAGATTCCAAACCAACTATTTCAGATTGATTCAATCCATAATTCTCCAATGCGCTTCTACTTGTCTCCAATTCTGTTTTTACAGTCTTATAGTCCATCATAGCAACTTCATATTCTTTAGCGGATGTTACTTTTTTCTCATACAATTCTTTGGCTCGTTCCGCTTGTAGAAATAAAGCTTCCTTTCGGGCAAGTGCTTTTCTATACATGGACTCCATGTCACCTAACTCAATAGATGAGATGGAAAATACAGGCTGACCTTTTTTTACATAGTCACCTTCGTTCACATGGATATGGACTAGCCTTCCTCCAACACGACTCCCTACTCTTGCAACTTTAGCGAGATCATATGAGACTGTTCCTGGAAGGTTCACTTGTTCGTAATCTCCTTCCATCTTCAATGAAACAGTTTTTATTGGATGATTTTTTAGGATATCTGCCGGTATAGTTAGTTTCTTTTGTGTGGAAGCTGCTGCCTCCAAAATAGGTTCGCCTTCAGCTTTACCTCGAGTAAAAATAAAGTAGCTGATTATCGAGAGGATCAATGCTGCGATTGCGATTTTGAATATGGTGGAATTTTTCATTCTGCGGAAACCTTTACCTTATCTGATTGGTTGTCTTGTGGACCGATGTTGCCGATGGCAGCTTTGTATTGATCGATCGCATTGTAATATAAATAAATCAATTCATAATATGTTCTAAGGACGTTTAGGAAGTTTCTTTCTGCTTCAAGAAAGGTTACCAGATTGGATGCTCCTCGAATGTAAGCAAGTCTTGATTTTTCTTGCACTTCGCGGTTTTTATTGAGAAGATCGATTTTTCTGTAATCTAACAATTGCTCTTCGCGAACAAGCAATTCCCTTTTGGTTGCAAAAATTTCTGAATTGATTTCTACTTTTTTGGATTCCAGATTGAGGGTTGCACCTTTAGCTATTTCTTCCGCTTTGTATATCTCACCTTGCTTTCTATCAAATACGGGCAAAGGAATAGATGCATAAACTCCAGAATAATTTTCCTGACCCTTATTCATGAGCTCACCACCAATGGTTAATGTTGGGAATGCTTCTCTTTTTTTGAGTTCAACGTTCTGTCTTTCTCGACTTTCTTGGTATTGTAGCGCTAAATAGTCCGGTCTTTTTTCTGGATCAAAACTATCCAATTGAACTTTCAATTCGGAAGTGGATTTAAATTCTAATTTGCCAACGAAATTGAGAACGGCTTGAGGGTTTCGAATTCCGATTAAAATTCTCAGATCCTTACCTATCCTTGCACGTTCTATTCGAGTATTCTTATATTCTCTTTCTAATTGTATCCGCTCTAGTTCAATTCTTTCATATTCAAGCCAAGAGATATCACCTTTTTCTGCACGGAATTTGGTCAGTTCGAGTAAATCTTTGTAATTCTCCAAAAATTCAGCTTGGAATTTCACAAGTTCCGTAAGATATAAATAGGACCAATAATTCTGTCTTAACCTAAGTCGAAACAATCGATCAAAGTCAGAAAATTTGGCAAGAGATACTTGAAAATCTTGGAGTGCGACTTTTTTCCTCTGAGGAATAACCCCATTCAAGTCAACTGGCTGCTGCAAAGTCATATATGTCTCAGATAGTCCAGGTCCTGAATTCCTCGACGCTCCAATGAATTGTCTCTGAAGTCCGACGATCGGATTATAATAGAGCGAAGCTGTGATCGTATCACCACGAGCTGCTCCAATATTTGTTTTTTCTTGAAGGTAGAGAGGATTGCTTTTGGTAGCAAGCTCCTCTATTTCTTCAAGACTCAGCTTTGCTATTTTTTCTTCTGCTCCTACTCCATCCAAGCTAAGAAGTTTGCTATCCTCAGCGAAAATCTTATAATTGGAAAATTGTATTATCCAGAAGAATATTAGAATATAGAAATTTGTTTTACTTAAAATGGTTGTCATAGTCTCTCATTGCAGCACCGATCACAATGAGAGCTTCTGCGCGGTCATACACTTCAGGTATTTCTACGGGGGGATTCTCATTGATAACGGGTATTGCTTTGTAAGTTAAAAAGTAATGCCTTAGTTTATTCACTAAAGTCTGTGGTAGATCTTTTAGATCACGAATTGGTGCAAAAACTGGATCATCTTTCAATATCGCAATGATCTTATCGTCAGCTTCGTTCTTGTCGATCATGCGTAGTCCACCAATGGGAATTGCGGTCAAAATAATATTTCCATGATTGATAGGATTGGAACTTAGAACACAAATATCCAATGGGTCCATATCTCCCACAATTCCAGTTCGACCCAAACGATCCATACAGCGTTTAGCAGATTCTTCCGCACAATATGTACGAGGAATAAAACCATAAAGTGAAGGAGAGTGGTTTGAATATTTCTGAGGTCTATCTACTCGAATATAACCTGATTCTTTATCAACTTCATACTTCATTGTGTCAATTGGAGTCATTTCAATGAATACGTCCATTTCCTCTGGCGCTTTCGGACCTGGATCAATTCCATGCCATGGGTGGGATACGTGTAAATTTTTGCTCATTTTTTCTTCCTTTTCTTAGTTGTTGGATTTGGTTCATCCTCTACAGGTTCAACGAAACTTTCCAGCGAAGTTTGTGAAAATCCCTTCTCAACTAAGAATTTATCTTCTAGTTCTTGCTTTTTTCTCTCTTTGGATTGCTCCAAATCAAAAGCCGCAGAAACCAAAAATTGGAAAATTAAAGGCAGGAGCAATAAGGCTAGAATTGTTGCAAACAAAACTCCACCAATTACAACCGAAGCTAGAGGTTTTTGCACTTCAGCTCCAGCGCTAGTAGCAATTGCCATCGGTAAAAATCCGATGATTGCAACAAGAACTGTCGTTATAACTGCGCGCAAACTTCCAATCGCAGACATACGAACTGCCTTTGCGATATCTTTTGTCTTCTCTAATGTAAGCTTAAGTTGGGATGCAAAAACTACTCCATTGAGAACCGAAATTCCGGCAGCAGCGATAAATCCAACACCCGCTGGAATACTGAACGGCAATCCTCGCAAAACGAGAGATAGAACTCCGCCGGCTGCAGAGAAAGGAACGAGAATAAAAACTCCCATAGCATAGTAGATATTTCCAAATGCTATAAATAACATTCCAAAAATAATCATCAAGGCAACTGGAACCACTATGGATAACCTTTGTTTGGCTCTTGTGAAGTTTTCGAACTGACCACCCCAATCTACAGAGTATCCCTCGGCAAGACTTGCTTGAATTGGTTCAGTTGCTTCAATCGACTCGTTTACAAATCCTATCATATCTCGACCTCGAACGTTTGTCTCAACAAGAATCCTTCTTTTCAAATTCTCATGATAGAGGGCTGAAGGTCCTTCTGTAAGTTCAATTTTTGCAACTTGTCCAAGTGGAACAGTTTTACCTTGGCTTGTCATAACTGGAACATTTTCTAAGACTTCCATATCACTGACATTTGCATCCAATCTGATGATAAGATCGAAACGCTTATAGCCTTCATACACCTTACCGACATTATATCCTACTCGCAATGTTTCGACGGTTGTTAGAATTTCCTCTGAAGAAACACCATACCTTGCCATTTTTGCTCGATCTGCTTTGATTTCAAGTAATGGCAAACCTAACAAACGTTGAACGCGAACATCAGCTGCACCTTCCACTCCCTTGAGAGTCTTTGCGTAGTTTTCGGCAATTTTTTTGAGTTCGTTGAGATCGTCCCCATAGATTTTGATAACAATATCTGCTTTGGATCCCGAGAGTAATGCGTTCACTTTGTTCTCTATTGGTTGCGAAATGGAAAAATAAGTTGATGGAACATTAGAAACCATTTTATCAATTATGATTGACATGAGTTCTTCACGATCATCAGTTGAAGTCCATTCTTTACGTGGCTTAAGCTTAACCATAATTGTTCCTTCCTCGGTACCAATTGGCTCCGATGCAGAATCTCCACGTCCCATTCTCGCGGTCGCCAAAGTAATCTCAGGAATTTCTAGCAGATATTTTTCCAGTTCAGAATTGAGCATTTTAGAATGGGAAAGTGCAGTAGAAGGTAAGCGTTTTAAGTCGATCTCGAGCTCTCCCTCATCAATCTTTGGCAGAAATTCTGATCCTAAAGTAGAACCGAGTCCCAGACAGAAAATGGTAACCAAAACTCCACCAAGCAAAGCTTTGTTTCTCATTCCCATCATTCGATCCAACAGTCCATCATAGAAATGGTTGAGCTTCTCCCAATACGCTGGTTCTTTGAAGTTTGGTTCTTTATAAATAAAGCTTAAAAGTGCTGGAAAAGTAGTTAGCGAATACAATAGAGCAGCACCTAATGCCAATGCTACGGTAATAGCCATTGGACGAAACATCCTTCCCTCAGTTCCTTCTAGCGTCATTAGAGGAAGATAGACCAATAAGATAATTGCGACCGCGAAAGTTGATGCGCGTGCAACTTTTTGACAAGATCTTAAAATTATATCTTCTGTGAGAAGGTTTAAATCTTGTTTGGTTTTCTGAAGATCAAGAGCTGTTCTCTGCAATATAAAACCATGCAGAACCGATTCAAGCATTACAATGGACCCATCAACCAATAGTCCAAAGTCTAACGCTCCCAAGCTCATCAAATTACCCACAACACCAAAAATATTCATAAATATTGTTGCAGTGAGCATGGACATAGGAATTGCAAATGCTACTGCAAAAGCACCCTTAAGACTTCCTAATGTAAAAATGAGAATAATCAAAACAAGGACAGCCGCTTCTACGAGGTTTGTAAAAACCGTAGTCAAAGTCCGAGAAATAAATTCACTTCGATCATAGAAAGATTGAATTACCATTCCTTCAGGAAGTTTTGCTCGGATTTCTTCAACTTTTTGTTTAACAGAATCCACAACCACTAGAGAGTTCTCACCCATTAGCATCATGGCTGTTAGTGCAACAACTTCACCTTTTCCATTCTGGGTTGCCACACCAAATTTTAGTGCAGAACCTTCTTCGACTGTTGCAATCTGGCCAAGAAGAATCGGAATTCCATCCGACGATGTTCGAACAGCAACGCTTCGAATTTCTTCAATGTTCTTGAATTGACTCTCGCCTCGAATAACGATCTGTTCTTCGCCCTTCGAAATATAACCCCCGCCCACGTTCATATTTGCGGACTCAAGTGCCTCGCCAATATGACTTAGAGTGAGATTCAGAGTTTGCAATCTTCTTGGATCAATTTTTATTTGAAATTGCTTTTCGTCTCCGCCTTGAACGTTTACATCGATGATTCCTTTAACAGATCTAAGCTGTCTTGCCACTTCCCATTTTAGATAGGTCTTTAGTTCTGCATTTGTATGCTTCTCGGAAGACAAAGTAAATTCGTAGATATCTCCTAGACCAGTTGAGATTGGTGAAAGCTCTGGCTTTCCATATCCTTTTGGAATGAGTTCTTCTGCTTGCTTAAGACGTTCATTTACCAATTGTCTGGCAAAATAAATATCTGTTCCATCTTCAAAAATAATTGTTACTGCCGAGACTCCCGTTCTAGAAATTGAACGAATTTCTCTTACTTTTGGCATACCATTGAATTCCAATTCAATTGGATATGTTATGAACTGCTCAACCTCTAGAGGCGATAAGCCAGGCGACGCAGTAACTGCCGATACCTGCACATTCGTGATATCTGGCACAGCATCAATGGAAAGTTTCGTTGCGTTAAATAATCCAACCAAGAATAAAATTGCAGTTCCGAGCAAAACAGCAATTCTGTTCTTCATGGAAAATTGAATGATTCCTTCTATCATAATAATTCCGAAAAATCGGCTCTTCCTAATTTTTTATTTTTTTTTCGATATTTCTCGTTTCCAAGAACTTTCGGGAAATACAAAAATAAGCATTCATACAATGCTTTGGTTGATTAAGTTATTTGAATGGGAGGCGGGAGGTTGAGCAGGTTGTATTCGTTCAGAAAGAAAGATATCAATTCATACGAGTTCTGACGAATGATTTTTATGTAATAAAAGCTTCTTTCGGTAACGGAAAATTGCTCCAATTTACAAAAGTAATCAGTCGTCTTTTTTAATGGAATGAATTGGAAAATAGATATTTCCACTTCTTCCATGCTAATCTCGTCTTGGTAATCTTCGAAAGCACTGAAGACAGTCCAGTCAGCCCATTGAAAATTAAGCAACAATACAGAAAATATTACTATAAAAGAACGAAAAAACATTGTCTATAGCTATGTTTTAGCAATAAGCGTACCTGAGAAGTATTTTTTTTGATAAATAACTTAAACAAGATCTTGCAAAGAGAATGACATAAAAGAGATTATCAATAGAGGTTAAAATGAGAGAAGATTCCATTGATACAGTTATAGGTGAAGATATTTCATTTCGCGGAAGTTTAGTTTATTCCAATACTTTAAAAATTAACGGTAATTTTAAAGGCACCATTCAATCATCAGGAACCCTTATTATTGGCTCTTCTGGTGATGTTGAAGCCGATCTTGATGTTGGCACTTTGGTTGTCGAAGGCAAACTCAAAGGCAATGTGGATGCAAAAGATAAAATTGAATTGAAGAAACCTTCTGAGTTGATTGGAGATATTAAAAGTCCAATGCTTGAAGTTGAGAATGGATCAAGGTTCCTTGGCAATTGCAGTATGTAATCAATGACGGTAAGGTTGAACCAAGTAAGCATGGAGCAAGCTTGGTTGAACTTCAATCTTCTGGAGGTCTATATCCTTCACTTCTAAATGAAAGGGTAGTTTCTCTATCAAATGAAGAGTCGTTACCCTTTTTGCTTAATTTATCAACAGATCTCCAACCTATTTTTTTTCATTCCCCTTTTCTTCTGCCAGACATTGAGCAAGCAATAGATCACCTGCTCGAATGCCTAGAAACAAGAAAGACAATTCTGCTTTATTCGGATAAAGATTCGGATGGTGTAAGCTCTATTTCAATTCTACAGAATTTCTTGACTGAATTCTTCCCTAACTCAGATATTCAAGGCACCACATCATCGCATAACGAAGCTTATGGATTGTGCAAGCAAGCGCTTTCCAAAATTCGTAAAGTAAAACCGCATTTATTGATTACTTTAGATTTTGGCACATCCAATATTGAAGAAATTTCTGAACTCAACCAGGAAGGTATTGCAACGATCGTTCTCGATCATCATGAAATCCCCAAATCCATTCCCCCTGGATTCCTGATCAATCCCAAGCGAGAAGATTCCAAGTATCCGGATAAAAAAATCTGTACTGCCTTCCTTGCACTAAAATTATGCCAAGCTATACTTTTTCGAAAATCATCTGAGTTCAATCGTATTTATAGAATACGAAAAGATCTATTTGATTCAGAATATTATGTAAATGGAATCAAGATATCATTGTCTGAAGTTACCGAGAATTCTGCATTATCCGAAAATTCTACTATTGATGTGGAATTATCAGAACTTCCTGGAACAAATGATAATTCGACTGCAAGTAGGATCTTCTTTAGACAACTTGAAAGTATACCCAATATGATTCCAGCGATTCGCAAAATGTCAAGTCTTGCAGGTATTGGAACCATTACAGATATGATGCCTTTAATTGGTGAGAACCGAGCATTAGTTAGATATTCTTGTGATGCATTGAGTAATATTAAAAATGGAATAGAAACAAGCTATCCTGGCCTGAGTGCATTATTGTCAAAGCTACCAGGCAATCCAACAAGAATCACTTCCAAAGACTTGGGATGGGGAATTGGTCCAGTCCTTAACGCAGCTGGTAGAATGGGTCGAACAGATATCGCCTATTCACTGCTAATTGCAAACGATAAAGCAATCGCTGAACAAAAATCTGATCTTCTTCTTAAAACCAACGATGAGAGAAAAGAACGAACAAAAAGAAACTTACATCGTGTTGAAAAATATTTCCAAAGAAATCCAGAGAGAACATTCCATCCAATTATATTTTGTTATGAGCCTGATATGGAACCTGGAGTATCAGGAATAGTTGCGACAAGATTAGTGGAGACCTATTCTAGACCGGCTGTTTTCATAACCCCAGACCATGGTCAAGCGCGCGGAAGTATTCGTTCAAATGGTACGGAAAATGTATTGGGTTTACTTGAACGAGTCAGTGATCTATTGGATCAGTTTGGAGGGCATCCAGAAGCTGGAGGATTTGCTATCGAAATATCTAAGATCCCTGAACTAGAAAAGAAAATGTATGATGCAAGCATTGATTGGCTTGAGAATAAACCAAGTAAGCAAAAATTTATAAAAAGTGATGTCAGACTTAATCCCGAAGAAATTTCTCCGAAAATAATTCGAGAATTGGAATTCTTGGAACCTACAGGCCAAGGCAATCAGCCAATTTGCCTATCTATGGAAAATATAAAACCGTTAAATTTCAATTTCTTAGGAAATGGAAAACATGCAAAATTTCGGGTGATGGGATGTGGTTCAACAAAATTTCTTATCTGGAACGAAGGTGAGAGGCTATCGAAATATCTATCTCTCAATCCTTCAATTTCTATATGGGGAAGTTTAGAAGAGAACTTCTTCAATGGCAAGACTACTCTTCAGTTCGTAGTCAGCCATTTTGAATGAAAAATTAGTTAGAAGAAATCAAATCCTTCTCATTAACATACACAGGTGCCCAACCTGAGTTATCTAGAAAATACCGAACTGCTTTAATTCTAAGTTTAGAATCCAATTCGAACCAATGATTTGTATTTTTGGGAACACTGATAAAATCATTTTTTTCCACTTCAACGGTAAACTTCTGTCCATTGATCAAAAATCCGAAAATTCCAGATCCATCTACAATATATCTAACTTCATCATCAGTGTGATAGTGAAGTTTATCAAACTTAGCTAACATATCTTGAATTCCAGGAACATTTGGATTGAGAACAATTAGATCCCGGGCCTTGTATCCGAATTCTTTTGATAATTCTTGAAACCGATTGTCTAGCTTGAGCAGAACTTCTTCCTTTTCTTGATCGCTCAAAGATTCTTGATTCAACAAATTATTGATATCAGAAGATGTTTCCCATAAACGATATTCGATTCCTTGCTTGCCTAAAAAATCTTTAACTTCACTTGGATTGGAGATTTTGGTTTTATTCGATAATAATGTGATTGTTGCCATATTCTACCTCAGTTTTTAAAATAATAAAGTTATCTTTCAATGATTCATGAATCCAATGATTTATTGCATCATAGGACATCTGAATTTATAAATTCGATTATAGAAAACTAGCTGGTTGGAAAACCAACCATGCAAGTCCAATAAAAACCACCCCAATAATCATTGTTATCACAATTCCAAAGTTTTTTTGAGTGATTTCCTTTGAAGTATTCAATCCTTCTTTTTCTATCATAAAAGAATATAATAAAACTTTGGCATAATAAAAGAATGCAATCGCAGAGTTGATTACACCAACCACTAGCAATACCTGATTCAACATCAGTTCAGATTCCGCAATCTTTTGAAATAAAAACAATTTTGCCCAGAAGCCTGCAAGCGGAGGAAATCCTGCCATCGATAAAAAGACTAAACTGATTCCAAAAGCAACCCAAGGCTTCTTACTAATTAAATTACCAATTCCATCCAAGTCTACAATCTCGGAAGTATCCTCTAAATAAGCAATAATCGAGAATCCTGCTATATTCATAATTGCGTATATATATAAATAGTAAAGAACTTCCAAATTCGCTCCCGCAACAATTCCTGCGACAACATATCCCGCATGCGATATTGATGAATAAGCTAATATTCTTTTGAGATTTTTCTGTTTTAGAGCAACAATATTTCCCCATGTCATAGAAACTATAGAGAGAATTCCAAGGCCAAGAGTCCAAAAGGATGTTTTATCTCCGAACGGAATGAACATAAATAATATCATGAGCAAGCTCATACCTGCAGCCTTTGGTGCAGACGCCATAAAACCAGTCACTGTTGTCATGGATCCTTCATAAACATCTGGAGTCCAAGAATGGAATGGAACCAATGCGATCTTGAAGAATACACCGATCAGAAAAAGACTAAATCCCAATCTTGTAAAATTTGCTTGATAACCGGATTGCGCAATCGGGCGAAGTGCAGTTTCTAAATCGGTAGAACCACTACCTCCAAAAAGAAAAGCAATTCCCAATAGCATAAATCCAGAGCTAAAGGCACCTAACAAAAAGTACTTCATAGTCGCTTCTAATGAAGTTGTAGAATTCGTTCCCATTCCTACGAGAATATATAACGATAAACTCATAATCTCAAGTCCAATAAAGATCACGAGTAGATCTTGACCCGAAGTCATAAACATCATTCCCACCGTTGCGAACAAAACCAATGGGAAAAATTCAGGAAAATCGATAATCTTATTTTTGTATATCTGCGGAGTCGCAAGGATTGTAAAGAAAGCAACAAGCAAATACAAAATATTGAGCCAAGTTGTGAGTTCTGAAATTTTGATCTGATTTTGAAAAAATCTTCCAAGACCTGGAGTCGATGTTGAATCATAAACAAAGTAAATTGATAAAGCTACTACGAATAGTGACAGACCACGTATTAACAATCGTTCTTTGGTTTTAAATACAAATTGAAATACCAAAAACAAAATTGCAGAAACTGTAAGAACAAGATAAGGAAGAATTGCTAAGAAATCATTGGATCCTGGTATGGAGATATTCATTCTACTTCCCCTTGTTTTTTATCAATAAATTGTTCAATCTTAGTTGGATCCAATCCTTCTAAATCCCAATCTTGCGTTTTTGCTGGATTGTCTGGAACTGGAATAAAATTTCTGTGAATTTTCTCCATTACTTTAAGTTCGCGACCTGTTCTGTGCTGACCGATACGTTGCTCGTAGGATGCAGGAACCCCGCCTAATGCTCGATAATCTAAAGTATTTTGTCCACCGTTATTCAATCGATCTTCTATCTTTTCTATTGAAGCTGAGTTGAGATATACGTTTACAGATGGTTCGAGTATTCGAAGAAAATAGGAAGGATATATTCCAATTAAGAAAATCACAGCAACCAATGGGATCAAGATGAAATATTCGCGAAAACCAATGTCTGCGACATTTCGATTGGAATCATTATTTGCACCAAAAAGCAATTTTTTGGTAACCCACAAAAGATAACAAGCAGCCCAAACTACGCCCGTTGCGGCGAATGCACCTAACAAAAAATCTGATTTCATTGTCCCCAGGAGAATTAAGAATTCGCCAACAAATCCATTTGTACCCGGCAGTCCGACTGATGAAAGAATCGCTATCATAAAAAAAACTGAAAATACTGGCATAGATTTCGCTGCACCACCCAGGTCTGCAAGATTGCGTTTCCCTGTTCGATCATAGTACATTCCGATCAGAATAAATATCATACCGGTGGAGATTCCATGAGAAATCAATTGCAACATTCCGCCAGCAACCCCAGCTTCAGTAAAGCTCATAAGACCAAGCAAGGTAAAACCTAAATGGGAAAGTGATGAATAAGCAATGATTCTTTTTATATCCGTCTGAACCATAGCAGACATTGCACCCCACAAAATTCCAATTACAGCAAGGATCGAGAATATCTCTCTAAACTCCAAAGAAGAAGATGGAAAAAATGGAATTAAGAATCTTATAAATCCAAATATACCAAGCTTAAGTAAAACTCCAGCAAGGTCAACAGACCCAACAGTCGGTGCTTCTGTATGAACATCAGGCATCCATGTATGAAGCGGAAAAACGGGAATTTTTATTGAGAATGCTAAAGCAAATGAAAGAAATACAAAAGTCTTAGCTCCATACGAAAAGTTCTCTCCTGCAAAAATAGAGAGGGCTTCGATCGATGTGGTTCCAGTTTTGAAATATAGCATTAGGATTCCGGCAAGCATGAGAAGCGAACCTGCCATAGAAAAAGCAAGGTATTTAAAAGCTGCCCTTACTCGGTTCTCGCCACCCCAAACCCCAACCATCAGAGCCATAGGTATTACCATTAGCTCCCAAAAAACATAAAACAAAACTAAATTCAAAGAGCTGAATATACCTAATACAGCAAATTCTAATATCAATAGACATATATGAAACTCTTTGATTCTCTTTGTTATATTCTTCCAGGTTGTAAGACTTGATAAAAAGAATAAAAAGGAAGTTAGAGAAAATAGCAATAAACCAACGCCATCTAAACCGACCATATAGTCGATACTCAATTTACCGGAAACAATCCAGTCTGGAATCCAATGCACGAATTGGAAACTTGGCTCATCCAATTCGAAGGATAAAAATAGCAGAATACTGAGTAAACTAGTTACCCCACTGGTTACGGTTGATAACCATATTATACTAGAATTTCTCTTGAGAAATAGAATAAAAAAAACTGAAACAAGCGGCAAAAAGATGATTATGCTTAGAAAATACTCTGGCATGTTAAACTCCCTTCACAAGCACAAACGCCAATGCTAAAATTGTACCGACCACTATATACAATGCGTAGTCTCCGACAAAGCCTGTTTGGAATTTTCGTAAAAAACTTCCAATACCCATCAAAGAATGACCGATTCCCATAAAAAATCGATCGATGATTTTGGAATCAAAGGTAAAAGCAACCCATCTAGATAATTTTAAATAATTTTGAACAAAAAAGCGATCATAGAATTCATCAACAAAATATTTGTTCACTAAAACATTCGCAAATCCTCGATAATCTTTTTCTTCTAATAGAATCTTAGCTTTAGATAAGAAAAATCGATAGGCAACTAACAATCCTGTGACGGCGGCAATAATAGAAATTGCAACTAATAAGATCTCAACACTGTGATCGAGATGAACAGACTGCATCGGGCTCCCGGCCCATCTAGCTTGCAAATCCATTCCTGATTGAAGAATCGGTTGAAAATATTGATCTAGAAGTTTTATATTTCCCATAAAAAATGGGGTCTGAAGAAATCCAGATACGATCGCGCCAATCGAAAGCAGAACCAAGGGAATCGTCATTGTCATCGGCGACTCATGAATATGGGATCGATTGCTTTCGGTTATTCTAGTTGAACTTAAGAATACCAGAAACAACAAACGAAACATATAAAATGCCGTCATTAAAGCAGTAAAAATACCAAGTAACCATAGCACCATTCCACCCTGAGGATAGATGAACACTTTCTCAAGTATCAAGTCCTTTGAAAAGAATCCACTGAGAGGTGGAATACCAGAGATTGCAAATGTACCGATTGCAAAAGTAATAAATGTTATTCGCATATACGAATAAAGACCACCCATATTTCGTAGGTTTTGTTCATGATGGAGTGCATATATTACTGAACCTGCCCCCAAGAACAGAAGTGCTTTAAAAAAGGCATGAGTCATAAGATGAAACATTCCGCCCACATAACTGCCTACACCAAGGGCAAGAAACATATAGCCCAACTGAGAAACAGTCGAGTAAGCGAGAATTTTTTTGATATCATTTTGAAATATAGCAATCGTTGCAGCAAATAATGCAGTAAGGCATCCTATCCAAGCAATCACCAAAGATGCTGATTCCGCATTTATATAAATTATATTCAGTCTGACGATTAGAAAAAGTCCTGCTGTTACCATTGTTGCCGCATGAATCAATGCAGATACTGGAGTTGGACCTGCCATCGCATCGGGAAGCCAAACGTAAAGAGGGATCTGTGCCGATTTACCAACGGATGCAACAAAGAATGCAATTGCTACCCAATTGATAACGGATTGGAACTCGCTTATCAGTGGAATGGACGCAATAATATCGATATATTTTAATGAACCAGTATACCAATAGATAAGCCCCATTCCTATAATAAATCCGACATCTCCAATTCGATTCACGACAAATGCTTTCATTCCAGCATTTGATGCGGATTCTTTTTCGTAATCAAAACCAATCAATAAATAAGAACATAGACCAACACCTTCCCATCCTAGAAAAGTGAGCACTAAATTGTCAGCTAGGACTAGATTTAACATCGAAAAAATGAATAGATTCAAATAAACAAAGAATCTATTGAATCCTGAATCCTTTTTCATATAACCTATGCTATAGAGATGGATAAGTGTTCCTATTCCTGTGATGATCAAGGTCATATAGAGAGAGAGTTGGTCCACTTGATAGGCAAAATCTACAGCAAAGCCACCAATACGAATCCAAGGTAGAATTGTAAAAAGATGAGGAGCTGTTCTCTCTAAAGGATGAAATTCAAAAAAAGCACCCAAAGCAATTAAGAATGGAATAAACACAGCCAAAGTTCCAATGGTTCCTGCAACACGACTGGATGCTCTATTTATAAGAAAAGCATTGAACAGGAATCCAAGAACTGGAAAAATTAAAACTAAATAAAAAATTTCCAACATAATTTATCCCCGTAAAAGATTGATCTCATCCACATTGGAAGTTTTTTTATGCCTAAATATTGCGATTACAATTGCTAGTCCAACAGCTGCTTCGGCTGCAGCAAGTGCCATTACAAAAAATACAATCACTTCACCTGTTACCGTTCCTAAAACTTTTGAAAACGCAACGAAAACAATATTAGCTGAATTTAAAATCAATTCCACGCTCATAAAAATTAAAACAGCATTGCGACGAGTTAGAACACCCGCAACACCAATTGAAAAAAGTATTCCAGCTAGAATCAGGAAATGATTGAGCGGTATTCCAGAAATATGTGGATCCATTAAACCCCCTCCTCTTCCTTACGTTTTTTAGCAAGAATTACAGCACCAACTAGAGCAACTAACAATAGAATGGAAATCATCTCAAAAGGAAGCAGATATTCGAGAAAAGTAACCGCCCCAACCGCTGCAACATTTCCTTTAGCCGAAACCACATTTGAATCGGATTGACCTTTGCTCGAAATATTATTTAGTTCCTTTGATAGATTTTCTTTACTGGAAAATTCATTAGGTTGCGAATTAGGATTATTGGTTTGAGAATCATTTTGTCCAAATACATACTCATACTCACCATTTGCATTTACACCTTTTCCGGAAACCTTGGGATACGTAACACCTAAACTTATATTCGCAGCAATGAGAAACAGTAAAATCCCAACTACACCAAATAGACCTAGTTTACGAATCGGATTGTCCCAAAGTTTGGAAATATTTTCTAAACGAAGGGAAAGCAACATCAAAACAAATACCACAAGAACCATGATCGCCCCAGCATAAACTAAAACCTGCATGGTTGCGATAAACACAGCGCCGATTGTTGCATATATTGCAGCGAGTGAAAAGAATGTAAGGACTAGTAATACAGCGGCAGAAATAGGATTCCTGTGAAGAATTACTCCAAGCGCTGATAGAACTGCTGTAGTTGCAAAAAAATAAAAGGAAAAGGTTTGTAAGTTGATCAATTCCATAATTAATTAAAAAGATTCCACCAAGTATCTCGGAAGTACATTATGTACACTGAGGCGAGCAATACATTAAAAAGTGACCAAGGAATAAGTTTTTTCCATCCAATTACCATAAGCTGATCGTATCGAAATCTGGGTAGAGTCCATCGCACCCAAATAAAAAAGAAAGCAAAGAATAGAACCTTGAGAAGAAAAAATCCTACACCCAATAGTGGCTGAAGTTGGGAGCCTTCCAAAATTCCAAAAGGAACATTGTATCCACCAAAGAAAAGAAGACTCGTAACACAACTCATGGTTATCATATTCATGTATTCAGCAAGAAAAAATAGAGCGAATTTAAAAGCTCCATATTCTGTATGAAAACCAACGACCAGTTCTGATTCAGCTTCTGCTAAATCAAAAGGCAATCGATTGGTCTCAGCGAAAATCGCAGTGAGAAATATAAAAAAACCGATAAAGCCCGCAGGAGTAAATATATTCCACATTCCTTTCTGCATATCATTGATATCTGTCAATCGAAGAGATCCAGACATAACAACTATGGCAACAATGGATAGGCCAAGGGGAAGTTCATAGCTGATCATCTGAGCTGTTGCTCGAATCCCACCTAACAAGGAATATTTATTATTGCTTGACCAACCTGCAATCATGATTCCATATACTGCAAGTCCAGATATAGCCATCAAAACCAAAATTCCCGTATCAGGATTAGCAACCAATAGATCAATAGAAGTCAGCCCGAGAAATTCCTGCATAAATTCTGGAATAAAAATTGTTCCACCCAAAGGAACAACAGACCAAGCAAGGATCGCACAAGTCATAGAAATCGCAGGTGCAACCAAATACATAGTTTTAGAGACATTTGCAGGTATGATTTCTTCTTTTGCCAAGAATTTAATTCCATCAGCCAGAGGTTGAAAAAGCCCCAAAGGACCTGCGCGGTTGGGGCCAGGTCTGTCTTGAATGAAGCCTGCAAATTTACGCTCAGCCAAAGTGTAATATGCACATCCCGTGAGTATAATAATAAAAAAAGAAACTGACTTAAGTAACCAAACAAGAATTAGATTCAATTCCATAGTGCTTCAGGCTGGAACGCCAGCTTCCTCCTGATTGGTTAGTGAATCCTCAATCTGCTTAAATCTAGACGTGAACTCCGACGTGAATTTCTGAATCGTTGGACGAACCGCCATAACACAAGCATCCGCTAGCGGACAAATTGTTGTTCCACCTTCCATATTCCGTGAGAGTGAAAGTATAAGATCTAATTCCTTCTGACTACCTTTCCCTTTACGAATTTTGCCGAGTAGATCTTTTACCCAATGAGTTCCTTCTCTACAGGGAGTACACTGCCCACAAGATTCATGAGCATAAAAAGATGCAAGTCTATAGGTCGTCTCAACCAGATCAGCGTCTTCACTGAGGACAATTACTGCACCGCTACCCAACATACTCTTAAGAGATGCAATCGATTCAAAATCCATTGTAGCAGTTCCAGCTTCTTCAGCTGTTAGGATAGGCGCCGAAGATCCTCCTGGAATCACGGCCTTTAGCTTCTTTCCATCCTTCATCCCTTGGCATTGCACATTGATCAATTCAAGCAACGGTGTTCCCAGTTCAATTTCATATACACCAGGTCGATTCACCTGTCCACTAACAGAAAATACACGTGTTCCTGGAGATTTTTCCGTTCCAATTTTCTTGTATTCGGCTCCGCCCATATTGATAATGTGAGGAATGTTACAAAGAGTCTCAACATTATTGACAACAGTCGGACAATTATAAAGACCTGAAATAGCAGGAAAAGGAGGTTTCAATCTTGGATGACCTCTCCTTCCTTCGAGTGAATTGATAAGAGCAGATTCTTCTCCACAGATATATGCACCAGCTCCAGCATATACAGCGAGATCTAAATCAAATCCTAGTCCGAGAATATTCTTACCAAGCAATCCTGCAGCATAAGCCTCATCGACAGCTTTGCTCACTATATCAATTCCTTTATTGAACTCTCCTCGAATATAAATATATGCTTGGTGGCAATCGATTGCTTTTGCAGCGATCACCATTCCTTCGATGAGCATATGAGGAAGATTCTCTAAAAGTTTTCTGTCCTTGAATGTGCCAGGCTCGCCCTCGTCACCATTGCAGATCAAGTATTTTGGCTTATCCGTCTTTGGAATAAAAGACCATTTCATACCTGTCGGAAATCCAGCTCCACCACGACCTCGCAATCCGGATTCTTTTACAGTATTTGTAATCTCATCGGATGCCATTGACAGTGCTTTACGAATTGCTTCGTATCCACCAACTGATTTATAATGCTCTAGAGTATGCGAGGTTGGATCATCGATGTATTTTGTTAGTAGTAGTCTCTCTGCCATTTAATGTACCTCCGCTCGCAATGCTGCAATCAATCCATCGATATCTTCTGCTCTCAGATTCTCATGATAACGATCATTGATCTGCACAACAGGACCAAAACCGCACGCACCTAAGCATTGAACTTCATCAACTGTATACATTTTGTCAGTTGAAGTATCCCCTTTTTGGATTCCCAATTTATCACAGAAACCTTTTGTAATTGAATCAGAACCAGCTAAATAACAAGAAATATTAGAACAAATCTGAATATGAAACTTACCAACAGGCTTCTTATTGTACATTGTATAAAATGTAGCAACACCATAGACTTGAGCCAAAGATATTGGATCTCCGATTCTTTCTGCAATGTATTCCATACCTTCTTTGTCCACATACCCTATATCTCTTTGAACAAAATACAAACATGGCAATATCAAGGAACGCTTATCTGGAAATTGCCCTTTGATTTTATTAAAGGTTGCTTCGTTATGTGAAGAGAATTGATAAGCCATAATCAACAATCAAGCTCCCCAGCAATAACATTCAGTGAACTCATAGTTGCAACAGAATCCGCAAGCAATCCTCCCCGAATTAAATCCGGAAAAGACTGATAGTACCAAAAGCAAGGTCTGCGAACATGAACTCTCCAAGGAGTCTTCTCACCTTGTGACACGATATAAAAACCCAATTCCCCATTTGCAGCTTCAGTCGCAAAATAATGTTCGCCTGCTGGAACTTTGATTCCATGCATGATAATTTTAAAATGATAGATCAGCTCTTCCATATTATTGTACACTCTGTTCTTTTCTGGAAGGAAAATATTCGGCATATCTGCATGGTAGGCACCCGATGGAAATTTGTTGATTAACTGCTCAACGATACGAATGGATTGTTCCATTTCCTCCATTCTAACAAGTGTTCTATGGAGAACAGATCCGTCTTCACCGACAGGTATATCAAAATCTACGCGATCATAGAACATGTACGGCTTGTCTTTTCTTACATCCCAATCCACACCAGTAGCACGAAGATTGGGTCCTGTATAACCATAAGAGATTGCATCTTCTTGGCTTATCCCGCCAATTCCAGCAGTTCTTTCATTGAAAATCTTATTTCGAATCAGTAGAGTATTGAATTCTTTGAGAGCTGGTCTTAGCATTTTGCAAAGCAGCTTCACTTCTGCCTCAAATTCTGGATAGATATCTCTCTCCATACCACCCACACGACAAAATGTTGTGGTAAGCCTTGCGCCTGTTAATTTCTCAAGAATCTGATAGATATTTTCTCTCTGGTGGAATAGATGAAGAAAGCCAGAAAAAGCTCCAATATCTACACCTAGAATTCCCACGCAAACGATATGGTCCATAATCCGTGACAACTCAGCGATGATCATTCGCACATAGGTTACACGATCAGGAACTTCAATCTTCATCAATGATTCTACAGCAAGTATCCATCCGATATTGTTCATAGGCGTGGACACATAATTCATACGATCTGTGCAAACTAGAAATTGATTGTAATCATATCTTTCGCCTAACTTCTCAAAGCAGCGATGTACGTAACCGATGACGGACTCGGAATCAACGATACGCTCACCATCTAGCTGAATCACATTTTGAAGAATTCCATGAGTTGCAGGATGTGATGGACCTAAGTTAACTAGAATATGTCCTTCAGGCAATTTTTTGAATTTGGATTCAAAATGAGCTTGTGTCTTTTCATACATGACCATGCTTAAATGCCCTCCGTGATATCTTCTTTGGTATGGATTTCTAATAGATTCTCGATCAAGTAGTCTTGACCTGGACCTTCCAAAGGATAGTCCTTACGAAGAGGGTAACCCACAAAATTGTCAGGCAATAAAATTCTCTCCATATACGGATGATTCAGAAATTCAATGCCGAACAAATCATAGACTTCTCGTTCAGGCCAATTTGCTCCTTTGAAAATAGATGTGATCGACGGAACGGAATCCCCTTCTTCTACAGGAACTCGCAATTGAATCTGAAAATGTTGATTCTTGGGAGATTTCAATAAATAAAGAACTTCAAAGCGAGTGGAAATATTCGTTCCTAGCCAATCAACAGCTGTTAAGTCATTTAAAAATTGAAAAGCCAAAGTTTTGTGCTCTTTCAGTGCTTGGATAATGGGCACTATTCCCTCAGGCTTGATATAGAAATGAGGAATATTGGAATTTTTCTTATCCTGATCGATCAGAAAATGAGAAAAAGACTTTTGTAAGAATTCTTCGACTTGCTCTATCATCGAACCACCAAAGGTTTGTTTCGCAGATTGATTTCTTGAATCTTTTGCATGACTTCTTGCCTTCGGGCTTCAATGCCTTGTGTCTTTACTTTTTCTTGCAACTTGATGACGGCATCAAGAATGGCTTCCGGTCTAGGCGGGCATCCTGGTACATAAACATCCACAGGTAAAATTCGATCAATTCCTTGTAAAACTCCGTAGGTATGAAACATTCCACCGGACGATGCGCATGCACCAACGCTCACAACAAATTTGGGTTCAGCCATCTGTTCATAAATTTCACGAAGAACCGGTGCCATCTTATAAGTGATCGTTCCTAATACCAAAATCATATCAGCTTGTCTTGGGGAAAAGGATGGACGTTCTGCACCAAACCTTGCTATATCATTATCAGAACAAGACACTCCCATATATTCAACACCACAACATGCTGTCGCAAAAGGATACGGCCAGAGTGAATACGATTGTCCCCACTGAACAACAGAGTCTATGCTTGCAACTTGAACCATGTCTCCTAGCATTTCGCCAGGTCTAGTGAGTAAATCTTTCAATCCCATTCCAAGGCTCCCTTCTTCCAAACATAGTAGAGTCCAACGATCAACACAGCAAGAAATACAATCATTTCAAGAAATAAAAAAGTTCCAAGTCCTGCCTGCTTAAATGATATCAAATTCACAGCCCAAGGAAATAAAAAAACAGCTTCTATATCAAATAGAATAAACAAGACCGCAACCATATAAAATTTTATATTAAAAAGGCTTCTGGCATCACCGTAATATTCCACTCCACATTCGAAAGTGTCTGCTGGTTTGCTAGATTTGCGTGGGTTGAGTATGAAAGCCAAGACAAGTATAATGGCTGAAAATCCTATGCCAAGAAGGAGTTGGATTGCGATTGGTGCAAAGGTTTCCGGTGCGGTTCCCATAGTGACGAGCTATCTCTAGAGTCTCCCCTCTTAGACATAAGTCAAGAGAGAATTTATAAATTTTTAGGATTTTAGTCGTATTTCTTCCAATTGAGTTTTTGCCAGAGATTCTTTAGATGGTTTTTTAGATTTTTATCCATTCCAGATTCAGTTGGAAAATAAAATTGAGGCGGAGACTCACGTAAGTTATCGGGGAAATAAAATTCTTCCACAAAACCCCTTGGATCGTTGTGCGGATATTTATAGTTCGCCCCAGCTCCTTCCTTTTTATGAATAGATGTGGGTGCATTTCGTAAATGATTCGGTATTATCATTGTGGAAATTTTTTCTGTTATATAAGACTTCGCTCTATTGTATGCAAGATAACTTGCATTTGATTTAGGACATGATGCAAGAAAAGTTGTAACTTGAGCTAAGGATATTCCTGCTTCCGGCATTCCAATTCGTTCTGTAACAGTAAGGCAGGCTACTGCAAGAGGAAGTGCATGAACAGATGCATTGCCAATATCTTCTGAGGCAAATACCACAAGTCTTCTTGCAATAAAGACTGGATCCTCGCCACTCTCTAGCATATATGTCATATATAAAATTGCTGCATCTGGATCGCTCCCTCTGAGCGATTTGATAAATGCGGATATTAGATCATAATGATTTTCTTTATTCTTATCGTAGGCGAGAACTCTTGAATCTAGATAGGATCGAACCTGCTCCGTCTCAATGGACTCATCAGCTGAGCTAAGAGAGATTATTGCTTCGAGAGTAGTCAGTAATTTTCTTGCATCCATAGCGGATGAATGTATCAAAAGTTGTTTAGCTTCCTCTTTTAATGATCGTCCCTCACCATACTTCTCTAATGCTTTATCAAGAAGCTCTGATAATGAATCTTCAGAAAGTGGATCTAAGCGAAAAACTTGCAATCTTGATAATAAAGGTCTATTGATTCGAAATCCAGGATTCTCAGTTGTTGCACCAATCAAAATAATTTTGCCAGTCTCAACTGCCTCAAGTAAGCTATCTTGCTGTGATGAGCTAAACCTATGAATCTCATCTAGGAAAAGTGCAATCGTTCCCAATTTTTCTGCTTCTTGGAAAACATCTCGAACATCTTTTACACCAGCACTCACAGCACTTAGTGAACGCGTTTGGAGTCCCCATACTCTGGAAAGAATATTAGCAAGTGTCGTTTTGCCACTTCCGGGCGGTCCGTAGAAAAGAATCGAAACCGGTTTAGATAAACGCATAAGATCTCGCACAACTCTAGATTGACCTAGCACCAAATCAAAGTTCTCTGGTCGTAATTTATGAGCTAACGGAATGTATTGACTAGAAAAAAGATTCACGATTGCCCGAGCCTTTTCTTGATTGTTTGCAAAGCATTGTAAATCGTTTCGTTGCATGGATCGCAACCGCTATGGCAACAAACTAAAGATTGTTCTGGAATCTCGCCCGAGAGATATCGCTTGACATAAGGGAGAATTCGCATGGGCAAATCATAGAGATCTAGAACTTCTGCTATCGTCTCATCTAAGCTTTTTGGAAATAAGTATCCGTCTTCAATCACAACCATCCCCATAACATGGCATAAAAATAAACTGTCATTCTTAAAATTCGAAAAAGCGAACCGCCAAAAAAATAATAGAATTTCATACGAAAAGATCCAACAGTATAAGCCATCCATGAATAAGGAACTGGAGTCATCGCAGACAATACGACTGCCCAAAATCCATATCTTCGGATCATAGGAACCAATTTATCTTCGTATTTTAATATAAGCCTTCTGCCTAAAGAAAAACGTGGAATTAAGTATCGACCGACACAATAGGAAATCGACCCGCCTATTATGGATCCAAGCGAGCAGGTAAAAATTACCCATATCGGATCCATTTCTGCAGCTATTGAAAGAATCAAAAATGCATCAGGAGGAACAAAAGCGGGAAGTGAATCACTAATCAACATTCCAAAGAAAAGACCTGGATAGCCAATCTTTTGTATCACCCATTCAGATACGGTAACAAGTTCTTGCCTTGCATAGATCCCAAACAACACAACTGTAGTGACCAAGATAAAAACTGTGAACGCGGTTTGTGCAAATAAACGAACTAAACTTTCTTGCGAAGAGTCCGCTTCGCTATTTGAAGTCAGATTCTCACTCATCTATATTCACTCTTTTTAACCAATTGAAAGTTAACTGCTTCCGCATTTGTCATATATCCATATCATCTAAATTAAGAGAGATCATTCTTATTTAAAACTTTGATTCGTTCTTTGATCCATTCATCAATTCGTTTGCAGGATTCATCTAATAGAGCTGGCAATTTCTCGTTTTCTTCGGAGCTAAAATTCTGTAAAACAAAATCAGCAACAGCAAAACCTGGATGTATTGGTTTACCTACTCCAAATCTCAGTCTGTGAAATCCGTTATCCCCTAACCTTTCAACGATATCACCGAGACCATTGTGACCTGCCGTTCCACCGCCAATTTTGTTTTTGATTTTTTCGAAAGGAATATCAATCTCATCGTGAATGATCAGAATTTGAGAAACAGGAATTTTATATAACTTTGCAATTCGAGCAACTTCCTTGCCAGAAAGATTCATATATTCTTGAGGCTTAGCAAAATGAATTGTGATCTGGGAATCATTTAATTTCGCATAGACGGAATTTTTGTCCTTGCTCCAAGTTGCTCCTTTTTTGGAAAGATAGGAATCCAATACGATAAATCCAATATTGTGACGAGTTTTTTCGTATCGGGTAGTCGGATTGCCCAATCCTGCAATAAGAAAATGATTGATCATATATTAAGCAAGGATGAGGTTCATCATTTTTTCGGTAGCTTTCATTGCTGCAATTTGCTGGTCGGAATCGACTCCAATTGTCCGAAGTGGAATCGGATCATCGGATTTCTTCCAAGTGATGACAGTCTCAACTAAGGCATTGGTCATTCCACCAGGAGGAATTCGCACTTCATAATCCTCTAATGCAGGCAAAGTGATTGAAAGTGAATCTGTGATTTCTCTTAGAGCTGTCATAAAAGCATCGTAGCCTCCATCACCCTTCCCATTAGCAGAAAAATCTTGCCCCTTGTAATTTACAGTAATCTCTGCTGAAGGTTTTATGCCAACACCTGATTCAACTTTTGCTCGAGTAATCTTGAATACAATATTTTCTGCGTTGCCTGAGAGATCAGCAATGATAAAAGGAAGATCTTCTGGTGTCACAGTTTTATTTTGATCACCTAACTCAATGATACGATCTAGTACAGCTTTTTCCATTTCTTGAGACAGAACCAAGCCGAGTCTCTTGAGATTCTCTGATAGACTCGCTTTTCCAGCAAGCTTGCCTAAAGCATAACTCCTGAAGCGACCAAATCGTTCGGGTAGAATAGGATTTGCGTATAGATTTCCTTTTTTGTCACCGTCAGCATGAATGCCCGCAGTTTGCGTGAATACATCTTCTCCAACAATCGGGCGATTGGCAGATATCCGCTTGCCACTGAAAACTTCAACGAGCCTGCTTGCGTTGGTGATTTCTTTTTCTACAATGCTTGTTCGAGCATCCAATTTATCATGAAGAGCTGTAATAACGGCTTCGAGCGGTGAATTGCCAGCCCTTTCACCAAGTCCATTCACGGATACATGGATTCCTTTTGCACCGGAACGAACAGCTTCTAAGCAATTGGCAACTGCTAGATCATAATCATTGTGCCCATGAAATTCCAAATGCAGGTCGGGATATTTCTGTAGAATCATATCAATTCCCGCATGCGTCTCGTAAGGTGACAAAACTCCCAGAGTATCTGGTAAAAATAAATACTGAATCGGTTCTGATCTGAGATATTCAACTAGCTGCATTACATATTCGGGGCTATTGCGAAACCCATTGGACCAATCTTCTAGATATACGTTGACTTTTATATTTTCTTTTTTGGCTCTATGGATCACTTCTCCTATATCAGAAAAATGTTCTTTTGGAGTTTTGCGGAGCTGTTTTTCTAAATGATTGAGCGATCCTTTTGTCAATAGATTCAATGTCTTGACGCCCGTCTCATTCATCCATTCGATTGTTCTTGTTCCATCCACAAATCCTAATATTTCAATTCGATCTATTAGATTTTCCGATTTTGCCCAAGAAATAATTTTTTGAACTGTTGTAGTTTCGCCCTTGGATGTGCGAGCAGAAGCAATCTCCACTCGATTCACATTTAAGCTTTGCAGTAAAAATTTGGCAATATTCAACTTTTCTTCAGAAGAAAAGCTTACTCCTTGCGTTTGTTCCCCATCTCTTAGGGTCACATCCAATATCTGAATTTTATCTTGTTTATTAATCATCTTAAATACTTTCGTAGCCTATCACTCGATGGCGCCAAAATCTCGACTAGTGTGACACCAGGATTCGTGCGGATCATTTCGGGTCTTGCTACTAATTTCAGGAAATCTTGAGAGCTTACATAGTCAATAGTCATTTTTTTTAGAATTCCTTCACCAATCCCATGAACTACTTCCACATAGGTCTCGCCCTCGACAAAAGCAGTTTGGAATTCGCGATCTAATTTCTGGTAGGCTTCATCGTAATGCAGTTTTCGAATATAGATTTCTCTCATGACGGAAACAGTCCTCCCCATGCAGAGAAATTCATCATTTTTTTAGAGATGGATGATGGAAAATCCCGTTCAAGATTCTCGTAGTCGGTGAATTTCTCGGAGCCTCCGTGCAAAATAGCTCGATGAAAATCCAAATCTTTTATGCATCGATGTAAATGAATTTGAATCTTGTGATGAGTAATGGAATGGGAACAAGTTCCAGGAATGGGCTCAGTTCCTAATTCAGCTATCAGTTCCTGAATATAAGCTGGAGTTTTGTATTCTGTTGGAAGATTCATTTCTGAATCCTGAGGCTCGATCCTAAATGGAAGTGCATACATATCCTTAAAGAATCTTCTTGATCGATCTTTCACCAATAGAAATCGACCTTGCCTTCGAATAATATAAAAATGCATTTGGATCGCTAACTTTTCTCTATCTTTCTTAGCCGGTGGATAGAGTGCGATTGTGTTTGTAATTTTGGCCTTGCAATGCTCGGCAATAGGACAGATTGCACAGTTTGGATTGGGACTGCAAACCATGGAACCCAATTCCATCATAGCTTGATTGTGGTCTCCAGGATTGGATCGATTCAGGAATTGGTCAGCATAGTCCTGCCATTTTTTCTCATCAGATTCTGTGAACAATCTGGATATGACTCTTTTTACATTGCCGTCCAGAACAGCATAAGACTTGTTATATGCCATTGATAGAACTGCTCTTGCTGTATAGGGTCCAACTCCTGGAATTTCAAGTGCGTCTTCCAAATGATCCGGAAACCTTCCATTATAATTGCTCATAACAAACATACAAGCTTTGCGCAAATTTCTTGCACGAGAATAGTAGCCGAGCCCTCTCCAATTTGCCATTACTTCTTCTTCAGAGGCTTGAGAAAGGGATTCCATATCAGGGAATCTTAAAAGAAATTGATTGTAGATAGGTAACATGGCAGACACTCTCGTCTGCTGTAGCATGACTTCAGAGACCCAGATTCTATAAGCGGTGGGTTTATTCCGAAAAGGTAGATCTCGTTTGTTTTTATGAAACCAGAATAGTAGTTTATCCTGCGGACTCAATTGTCTGGAATTCCTTAGACACATCCATAATAGAGTATCTGAGGAAAGTATTACAGGTAGCCTCTTCCGTGTAACGTACTAAATCATAGTCAAGTCTAGGAGACCGAAAAAAATTGGAATGAAGTAGTCTTTCGGAAATTTCTTTCTTGATATGTCCACGAGCTTCTGTTCTTCGATTGTAGAGATTAGGAACCAACAACTCGCTTTTATAAGAAAGGATTCCTTCACGATAAATGGCAACAGTGATAAGTATTTTGTATTTTTTTTCGGCTGAGTTTTCCATAGTTTCTCTGGTTAATATCTAAAACAATTATCGACCAATGAACTGTCTAATTTTAAAGAACTGAGAGATTAATGTTATCAAAAAAGTTTGCCAGTATGATGACTTTTTTGGATTCTGAGCTAAAGTCCTTATGAAGTCTAAATACAACGAATCCCCATTCTTCTACAAAAGAAGACTTACAAGAGAAGTAAAAGTCGGTGGCATAGGAATTGGTGGCAACAATCCGATTCGTATTCAATCCATGGTAAATACTGACACAAAAGATGTGCAAGCGACGATTGCACAAATACGCGAGCTACAAGAAGCTGGATCTGAATTGGTGAGACTGACTGTTCCAACGAGCCAAGATTCAGATGCGCTAGTAAAAATTCGCGAGCAAATGAAAAGGGATAAAATCACTGTTCCTTTAGTTGCAGATATACATTTCACTCCATCCATTGCGATGAAAGCAGTGGAGTTTGTTGAGAAAATTCGAATCAATCCTGGAAACTTTGCAGATAAAAAGAAATTTGCTATAATCGAATATACTGATAAAGAATACAATTTAGAATTAGAGAGAATCTCCGATGTATTTTTGCCACTTGTAAAAAGAGCACAAGAATTGGGAGTTGCTATGAGAATTGGAACGAATCATGGTTCTCTTTCTGATAGAATCATGAATCGATATGGTGATTCACCTGAAGGCATGGTTGAATCTTCTTTGGAATTTATACGAATTGCTGAGAGTATCGGCTACAAAGATATTATTGTATCCATGAAAGCATCCAATACACAAATCATGATTCAGGCTTATCGTATGCTTGTTGCAAGATTTTATGAATTGGGAATGGACTACCCCTTGCATCTTGGTGTTACGGAAGCGGGTGATGGAAAAGATGGACGTATCAAATCAGCTATAGGAATTGGAAGTCTATTGGATGATGGGCTTGGAGATACAATTCGTGTATCTCTCACAGAAGATCCTGTTTTAGAAATTCCTGTAGCGAGAAAAATTGCAGAGAAATATAACGTATTCAATTCGAGAAATATTGAATCCAATTCTAACAAAAAAAAGGCGGACAACTTTTTCGAATTTAAAGAATTCCGAAATCCACTTCAATATTCAAGATTCTATTCTAAAGAAATTGAGCTGGGAAATCTCAAGATTGGAGACAACCATCCGATTCGCATCGAAGCTCATTTGGATTCAGTTCCACAGAATCCCACGCAAATCATTGGTGACCTAATCCAAGCTGGATTGTCTACTTCCACATCACCAGAATCCATACATTTTCCCATTAGAACCGATGCTGAACTCGATTGGATTATTGGGGCAAAGAAATTGGGAAGCATTCCGATTCCTGTTTCTTTCATGCTTCAAAGCGAGATGGCATCACAGTTCTACGATAGAATATCGGACTTGCTATTGTTAGAAAAATGGGTAACATACTTTCCCTATTTTGCCAACGAAGAAGACGAGCAGAGTTTTATGGGAGCTCTCTCTTCCTATCACAACAATGGAGGAGTCGTTGAATGGGTTATCCGTTCCAATGAATTCAATCGCTTAGAAGAACTCATTCAAAAAATTGCTAAATATTCTCTAAAAAATTCTTCTTTCAGCTTACAATGTGATGACTATGTTCATGACTATCGAAAATTTGCAAGTTTACTCTCACACCATGACTATCCGATTGTACTGAGCGGAAGTTTTGAGGACTATGATGATGCCTTGTACAAAACATCCATTGGTATGGGCGGTTTGCTCATTGATGGAATCGGTGATATGATTCGTATATCTTATCCTGGAGAAGTCTCTGAGCAATTGAGCCTTGGATTTGATTTACTTCAAGGATGCAGGCTTCGCCTCACAAAAACTGAATATATATCATGCCCATCATGCGGCAGAACACAATTCGATCTGCAAGATACAACGGCACGAATCAAAAAAAGAACCATTCATCTCAAAGGTGTCAAGATCGCAGTCATGGGATGTATCGTCAACGGTCCAGGTGAAATGGCTGACGCAGATTTTGGCTACGTTGGAGCGGCACCAGGGAAAGTACATTTGTATCGTGGTAAAGAAATTATCATGAAAAATGTACCCTCCGCCATTGCTGATGAGAAACTCATCGAACTCATCAAAGAAAGTGGAATGTGGGTCGAAGCAAGCGAGGTATAAAACCAATCAATTTCTTATTTTCAAAACTTTCCATATGTTTGTTCTGAGTCTAACTTATATGAAAAATTTTAATTCTCGAATTATTCGCAATGGAACTCAATTCATAAGAAGTATGAATCTACAAATTTTTTCTAAAAAATACAAAATCATCTTAATACTACTCGTTATCTTACCTTTCGTTTTTTTGGTAAATCCTGTTAAATCCAATGATCTGGATAAAATTCCCGACTCAGGAATCAAATGGAATCCACCCAAAAATTGGAAAAAACCAGATCCAAAATCAATAGAGAAAAAACTAAACAAGATTCAATTCAATGTTACTCAGCAGGATGGTACGGAACGTCCTTTTCAAAATGAATATTGGGACAATAAAAAAGAAGGGATCTATGTTGATATAATTTCTGGTGAACCACTATTTAGCTCAAAAGATAAATTTGATTCAGGGACAGGATGGCCATCTTTTACAAAACCAATCTCCAAAGATTTGATCGTAATAAAAAAAGATTCCTCATACGGGATGGTGAGAACCGAAGCAAGATCGAAGTATGGTGACTCTCACCTTGGTCATATTTTTGATGATGGTCCGGCACCGACTGGTTTAAGATTTTGTATGAATTCCGCTTCACTTAGGTTTATTCCGAAGGAAAAATTAAAAGAAGAAGGTTATGGAGATTTTTTGAAATTATTTCTTACGAAATAACCAAAGTTCACCTGATAAATGTAAATTGGTTTTATCGATTGGTTCGCCAAATCTTTTTTTAAATACTTCTTTGCATTTATCATCTAAAATATCGGAATATAGATTTATTCCTGCAAAATCATAAGAATTGTAGAAACTCAAAAATTGATTCCATTCTTGATCATTCCAACAGCGAGACTGTTTTGGGAAAAATGGATCGGATTGCGAATCCATTAGAAAAAGTTTATCCCAACCTTTAGAAAGGAAAATATCTTTTTGTGTTTGGTGCATGCGTCCGAAATACTGACCAATTGACTTTTTATGATGAAATTGTCTTAAGGAATACTGATTTCCTGTATTAGAAAAATAAGGACAGAGCCTCTCATCACCGTCAGCACCAAATATACAAAAAGGCCAATCTAGAATTGCCTCTCCAGGTAGGTTCTTTATACTATTAAAATATTCTAAATTATCATTTGAAAGTTTAATCTCAGTATTATTCTTGTGAGAATAAACAGTTCTAACTTCCCATATCAGAAAGATCAGGAAAGCAATAACCAAGACTTTTTTCCATTTCGTTAAGAAAAAATTCTCAAAATGTACAAAAGCACCAAACATTCCAAAAATAATGGAAATTGCAAAACTAGATCGTCCAGATACTCGAAAATAATTAAACCAAGGTAATTTAGTAAGATAGGGAAATTCGGATGGATGATAGGATAGAAGTATACAAGCGAGTAACAATAATGGTAGGATTGCAAATAATCTTCTATTAATATGAAATAAACAATAAAACAACGAAAATAAAATTAGAGAACTCAGAGTAAAAACTCCAATACTATCCGAAGAATCTCCAATCATTAAATGGTATTTTAGATCTAAAATATTCAATTTTGGTATTATAGGAATCAACAATCTAATAGGGTTACTCCACCAAAAGGCTTGTAAGAAGCCTTCCTTACTAAAATCCATAATGGAAAAATATATTTTCATAAAAATCGGAAGATAGTATGTAGTAAAAACTAAAAGGGAAAAAAGGAAAATACTGACGACCAACCATTTTGGTTTAAGGAAAATGTTAATTTTCTTAGTATTAAAAATCGAGTAAGAAACTATAACGAGTCCATGAATTAAAATCGATAATACTCCGATGCTAGTTACATAGGTTAAATCTTCACCAAAGCTAAAAAACAAGAATGCAATTCTTAATAGAAAATAATTTATATTGATTTCCTGATCAACTATTAGCTTATAAATAATCAGAAAATCTAAAACAAGAGAGAGGCCTGTCCAATGATGAATCGTGAAACCATAGTGATATGGGTATTTTAATATTGAATAATAGCCGAGAAAACTTCCAGCAAGAGCTGGAACCATTGATTGCGTCAAAGAAAAATGCTTTTGAAGTAAAAAGTAAATTCCCCAAAAGCTAAAAGAAATTGAAAGAAAAGCATAAATTTTCAGGAATCCGCTGTGACCGATCCATGTATAAATTAAATAATTAAAAAAATCTTTTTCCAATCCCCAAGATTGGAAAGCTTGAACTGTTCCGAATGGAAAAAAGGATTCATTGTTATTTAGATCAACATCAAAATACAATCCGTTAAAACTCAAATACTTAGAAAAATAGTAAGCATTATAGCTCCAGTGAACTGTATCTGCATAACCAAATATTACACCCGAAAAAGCTCCAATTATTTTGGAAATAATCAAAAAAGACAGAATAAAATATATTATAAAAACGAATCTATGCTTGAGTAGTAGTGATTTTAAATTGTCCATATTCTCAGTTTTTTTTACTTCACCAAAAATTCAGCTTATTTAAAATAAATCTTTTCATAATTAAATTATTTTAGATTCTTCAATTCATTCAATAAAAATGGAGATATTGCATCTGCCGCAACTCGATTACCTGCAGCGTTCCAGTGAAGATCAAAGTCCCAAGTCAAAGTTTTTCCCGAATTTGTAGCTAGTCGTAAGGAATCCGTTAGGGTTAGAAATGGGATTCCATTTTCTATGGAATACTCAATCAATCTCTTCTCTAACTCTGATTCTTGTTGAAGCCATTTTGAATCCACGAGATAGCCTAACCTTTCATTCAATTTTTGTTTTAAAGGTGAAAATTGCAATTCACTACTAACATAAACAAGTATAAATCTTTGATTGGACGATTCCGTTGCTATTTTCAGTTTGGAGATTTCTTGAATCATGGTATTATATCCATTTAAAGCTTGCTCATTCAATTCCAACGAATCCTTAAAATAACTAGGTTCAGTCAATCCGTAAAGAACATGCCAAGAATTATAATCTCCGATTGCTGCCGAATGCAACATATCTGAACCTAATCGGTCTTTCCAGTCATCAAAAGATTCACTTGATATGTCTAAAGATTTCGCTACAACTTGTGCTGAAGAAATAAATTCTTGATATTTAATATCAGCTTCTTCTTTAGTAAGTTGAGGCCTTTTATATTTAGATAAATTTTGGCTTTGAAGATTTGAATCGTTTAATACTTGAATTGAGTTTGCATCAGCTTGTAAATTTGAACTCTGCATCATCATAAAAATTCGAATTCCATATTCCAGTGAATTGGGAAAAATCAAATTCAGAATTCTGAGCCAGAAATTATGACTAATAATAAATTCGCGAGTCTTTCTAGAAAGTTGATTCTCACCTGAATCAAAAACGTCATTTGTGTATATACAAAATACAACAACATCTGGAGAAATAATTGGGTTCAAGTATTCATACATCAACCTGGATTGAAGCGGACTATTACCAATAATTCCAGCATTTATAAATTCAAAATCTTTTCCTAACTTTCTGAATTTTTCTGATACCAAGGAAACCATGGTTTGTTCTTTCTTAACACCAACTCCATGAACGAATGAATCACCAATAAAAAGAACACGCGTCTTAGATTTTTCACTTAATTCTTCATTCCGAATACCCAAAGAATTTGTCTCAGATAAATAGATAAAATCTGAAGAAAAAGATATCGTTTTTGTATTGGCTGGGTAAGTACTAACTTTAGAAAAATTTTGAGATTTTAAAATGTAAAATCCAACATAATCCAGCATTCGGAAAGCACAGAAAACCAAGAGAAACAAAACGATGTAAAAAAATAATTTCCTAAGCATGGCAGTTCAATAATTTATTAATCGTGATTTTTCGCAACTCTAATTGGATATTAGTTGCTTTGGAATTTGATGGAAATTCGTAAAATATCTGAACAATTAGTTCGTTTCAGAACAAAACTTCTGAAGTAAATTTTGATTCAATCTAAGGAATTTTATTTAAGGAAACACCTATTATCCAACCGTATATGAATATCACTCACTCACTCACTCACTCACTCACTCACTCACTCACTCACTCACTCACTCACTCACTCACTCACTCACTCACT
>NZ_CP115469.1 GCF_028462125.1 Leptospira sp. GIMC2001
ATGATAATTTCAGTCGCTTCACTTAAAGGTGGTGTCGGTAAAACTACTATTTCAACATTTCTAGCTCAAGCATTTGCAGCCCGCGGTTTTTCAGTTCAATTAATTGACCTTGATCATAACAATAATCTTACAGATTTTTTCCTAAGAGAAATCGATTCAAACGAATTGGAAAGCAGAAGCATTTTTAAAGTTTTACAAGGCTACTTGAGTATAGAAGCCGCAAATTTTACACTTCCTTCGGGAATCAAAATTGTTCCGGCCACTCCAACGCTTTCAAATTTAGATTCAACACTTGGAAGTGATCCTGGTTTAACTTTTAGGTTCAGAGAAGATTTAAGATCATTAGAATCTGATATTATTATTATTGATATCCACAATGCAAAACACTTGGGATTGTATTTAGCTCTCTATGCAAGCGACATTGTTCTTTCTCCATTCACTCTAAATCGATGGACATACCAAGGTTCCATCGACATCCAAACCGAAGTTGAAAAAGCTTCCAAAACAATAAAAGAAAAAATACAATTCATTGGTGTGAGATCAAATCTTACTGATAAAAAATCTCTTGAACTCGATAACGTTACAGATTTGAAAATTGCAAAAACAACAATCCATAGGTCCGAAGCCATCGAGACAGCTAGCTCTATCGCAGAATTTTTGAATCCAAATACAAAGGCTTTCAAGGAATTCCTTTCTCTGTCCGAGGAAATATTTTGAGTAAAAAAGATAAACGACTTCAAGCCTTATCCGGAATACGGCCAGGAGCTGAATCAGATATAAACAAAATTGTTGAGAAAGATATTGATCCAGATATCAGTAAGGCAATAGCTTTACATGAATCAATCGCCATCAATTTAAAAAATGCTGTGAGAACCGCGATTAGTTTAGGTGAACTTCTGGCCGGTAAAAAATCCAACTTACCTCATGGGCAATTCACAAATTGGGTTGAGACCAATCTTCCATTCACTATGCGAACAGCGCAGAGATACATGAGTCTCTATGATTTTCGTGAGAAGTTAAATACGACAGGATTGTCGCTTTTGGAAGATGCTTATAAATACATAGCTGACCAAAAAGAGCAAAAAGAGCTTCCAGGAGAAAGCCCAAAATTACTTTACCAGCGTTGGAAAATGGGTGGATCTATTTCAAAAAAGGAAAGAGAAATAGTTAAAGATTTACTTGAGACAAACTACCATAGCACGCAAAAGAAATTGGAAAAGATAAAATCCGAATTAGATTCATTGTGATTAAAAATTATTCAGAATAAATTAAAAAAGTCTTGTACTGAATTTCGAAAATCGTATATTGGAAAAAGATCATCTGATCTGACTCGTTTAGTCTTAAGCTCGAACCGTGGGGACTGCAAGCCTCACGGTTCAAATTCCCCCAAAGAGACATAATTAAAGATTGACTTTTTTTAAGCCATATTGATATGGTACGTACGTTCGTAAGGAGACATAACTCCTTAGGCCTCTTGCAGGGTTAAGAACAACGACTAAACGAGGAACAAAAATTCCTCATTAATACAAAATCTCTATCAGTAGGGTAGGGAACCTATGTTCGGACGGAAAAATTTGAGAATACTCCGCTCCCTGTTCGAACTATATCCGGAGTATGAGGGAATATGAGAACAGGAATTTGGATCCCTGAATGGGTGAACGAGTTAGGACTCACGGGAAATGCGAAGCAGCTTTATGCGGAAATTGTTTCGCTTCATTTTGCCAGTGGATGCTTTGCATCTAATGAACATTTTGCGAAAGTCCTTGGTCTCAAGGCAGATACAATATCTAGAATGATATCTTCGCTTAAGAAAAAGGGACTGGTAGTTCAGTCATCATTCGATGGGAGAAGAAGGACTTTGATGCCTCTGAGAATCGGAGCTTCATCCATTGCAGAACCGGAAGTCAATCAGACTCAGACACGGACAAACGTCCAAGAGAGGGTAGGGAAAGAACCCAAACCTGAATTGGAAATTCCGTCGTCTCCTGTACATATATTAAAGGTACAAAAAAAGGAAAACAAATTTAGACCAAGTAACTCGAATATTAGTGAATGGGAATCATTCCTTTTATTCGCCAAGAGACTTTCGAGTTCTACTGGGAGCAGGATTGGGAACTACACGAAACCTGAGGATCTTCCACCTGATCTGAGAGTCTACTACGATCGGTTCCAAATTGCAGCTTGACTAGGAAAATACAGAGGAGAATTGTCACAAGATGAAGATCGAATACAGCCCCGTTAAGAATATCCGAATTGATGACCTAGTAGTACACAAAGACAACTTTGTACGCGAAGTTGATAGAGAAAGTCAAAAGGTTTTTGAGGAAGCAATAGCAGAGCAGGGAGTCGAAGTTCCGATCCTATTGTCTAAGGAAAAAAATTCTCAAGGCAAATACGAAATTCTAAATGGATCCAGAAGATTCAGAGCCGCTAAAAAAGCAGGTCACAAAACTATAATCGCAAAGCATGTTATGTCCGAGATGGACGAAAAAACCAGAGCTCATGTGATGATCAAAGAGAACGGTTTTGCCAAGGACTACTCTCCAGAAAACAGAAAGCGAGTTATTCAAATTTGGTTTACGAAGGACGAAATTCTTTCAGTAGATAGAGGTGGAGCATACGGAAATCAATACACTTCTAGAAGAGAATTCAAGATCTCAGCCAGAAAGAAGATCATGGATCTATTCGGTTGGCCTCTTGCAACCGTGAACCGCGACCTAAAAGAACTCAGAGACGAGTTAAAAGCTCAAGACAAAAAACCGATCACCGAACTCCCTGAGCTCCTGGAAGGCGAAGTAATATACTTCAACAACAGAGTTCTCGAATGGTACGAATCAGAAAAGCAGATCGAGAAAATCAAAGCCGATGCAAGAAAAGCAATGGATGATTATAACGCGCGGATAACAAAAGTTAAATCAAAGCTAGGCACCTTTAAGCGAGATTTCACGAAGGTAGGTGGATTCGAGAATTATTTGGCTCTAGCAATCAAGAAAGATCCAGCAATCAAAGGCAACAAAGAGTTAAAGAAATATATTGAGACCAAGGTGCTAAAAGGAAAAGAGTAGAGAGGGTTCAATTAAACATTGAATCTTAGAGAAGATCGTAAATGAAGATGAATTTATTTGATAGTTTATCGGAAATAAACGATATTGGAAATAAACACTCTGATAAAATTGAAGTCCGACCAGGTCGCTATAGTCCAGCTTTTTGGATCAATCTTCTATGCATTAAAGACAAAACCAATAAAGACATTGTTTTAAATTCTTCTGCATTAAGAACTTTTGCAAATACGATCGGATTTACTGATATTGCAGATCCCTCGAAGTCAGTTAAGATTAATAGATGGAATCGGAATCGCACATATACCTTAATTCAAAAAATTGAATTCAAAATTGATAATGTTGATGAAGCCAACACAGGAATCATCTCCTGTCTGAAAAATTCAGCATCCAATTTGGATCGATTGATCAATGATATGAATGACTATAATATAAAAAAAACGATTGGTGAATTGCATGATAATGTAAAAAGCCACAGCCAATCTTTTGGATACTCAATGGCTCAGTTTTCGGAGAACCAATTTGAATTTTCAATTGCCGACACAGGTATCGGATTTCTAAATGAGCTTAAGTCAAGATCAATTGATGTAGTATCCCACAATGAAGCGATTGAATGGTGTTTGCAGAAAAACAATTCCACCAAAAAAGTCGAAGATGATTTTTCTCAGTCAATTCCAGAAGATGCAATACAAAATCCGTTCGGGAAAGTCCCGACCCATTTTAGGAGTAATGGGAATCATCATCAAGGCCTTGGTTTGCATATTTTAAAGGAATTCGCTAGAATTAATAACGGAACCCTAGAAATAAGCTCAGGTGGAGGATTTTATTGTCTTGACTCCGATGGAAAAGAGAATTATTCGAAAATTGACCAGAAAAACAGCGGTGTTTCAATAACGCTCAAGCTAAATTTGTCCGACATTCGTAGTAAAGTAAATGAATCGACAGAAAAACGAGAAATTTTAGAGTCTATAAATTGGGAGCTGGCAGACGATGAATCAGAAAATTATCAATTTTGACCATTCATATTTATCTTCTAGGAACGCTGCTTCCATTCTAAGGCGCAACGTGGAAGAAGAAATAGGTAGAGGAAATAGAGTACTTTTCGATCTATCTGGAGTTGAGTCAATTTCACCTTCTTACTGTGATGAACTGTTTGCAATTCTCGCTCAAAATATTGGAGAAAACTCTTTTGCACGTCATGTGGCTTTTGTAACTCCAAAAAGACATTTGATCGAATCTATTTCCGTAGCAATTGTAGAGCGATTGCCCGGAAAAAGTTTACAGACAGCTTAAATTTCTTTCATCTAATTTAATCCGCGGATATCGGGAAAAGAGTATCATTTGTTTTTCAGATTAACAGCCAAATGCCTTTAGACGGAACTTTTCAGAGTGTAATTAAAGACAGACTAAAACACCCATTCTTGGGACCGTTAACTGTTTCTTTTTTTACAATCAATTTTGATGTTTTCTATTTACTCTTCATGAACTCCATATCCAAAATGAATGCTTATGGAGCATTGAAATTATTTAAAGGTAGCTTGTTAATGAATTGTTACTATAGATTAACAATCCCATTGTCAATCGCTATTATATCACTTCTGCTCGCACCTGCTTTCAATGCAATTTACCTTATCTTCCTTCAGGGCGTTGACTCGTGGAAGACCAATAGGATTCACAAGGCAAAAAGAATCGATAAGGATTTTCTAATCGAGGACCTTGAAGGTGAAAACGGACAACTAAATAGCAGCAAAAAAAAGATTATTGAAAACTCAAAGAATTTGATAAATAAATTACTAGAGATAAAAAATGCTGAAATGGATTTAAAACTTGGATATTCCTCAAATTCTCTGGGAGTCGGTTCAATAGTAACAATTTCTAAAGCAGGTAAATTTGTATTAATAACTCAGGAAAATCTTACTCGCAAAGTAGCAGTCGTTTTATGGAGTCAAATGGGTTATTCACTAATAAATTTTAAAAATCTACAAGTAATTCTTCAGGAAGGCTCATCATATGATTCTTTTGATCCACACGATGGATCTAAGAGAGGTTATTTAGATCCGCAGAATGGTCAAATTTACATAATGGAAACTGGCGTACATGAATCGCTTGTGGATATAGGTTACTTTTCTTATAATCCAAATTCTGGAAAATATTTTTATAAGTCTCCGAGTTTAATAAATGAATTAGTAAAAGATCACTTATTGGAAGTTGAATTGGATAAAATGTTAAATACATAAACTTGTTTAATTGCCTCTCTAGACATTTAATTTATCCAAAGTAAAATAAGGAATTCTATATTTTACTTTGGATAGGGTAAAGTAACATAAGAATTCGGATCATCGGGGAAATGGCTCCTGTCTATCTCGATCCTCATTCGGTGGACTAAATGAACGGAAAGCGTGATTGTTGAGATCTCATAGGATAAAGCTCCCGATGACAACATCATCCAGAGACACGTCAACTTTTCCTTTTTCTATTCTCGTGAGAATTCTATGGTTATATGCCGATCGATTCTTATCGGTAATTCCTTTACGTGCTAGAATCCTTTCGAGACTCCAGACAAAGGATAGTCCTGTTGAGCCAGATAGGTTCATCTCCCACACCTGCATTGAACTTGAGTTGGATCTGGGCAACCGCAACATCCACCAGATAAATCAAATCTTAAACAACATGTTGGCTCAACAATCCAGCCTTGATCTCCGCATTCAGAGCATGTTTCCCAAAACTGTCCATCGGTTGCCATTAGATTCGAATCGAAGATTGCGTTTACTTTTGCTTTTAACGCAGGTGAATCATTTATATTTGGAGTTAGATCAATCTTTTCCATCTAATTAACTCTGGCTTCTGCTGAATGAATCCTTCTTTTTCTCAAAACCACTCTTAACTGGTATTCCTTTATCAGCTTCTCTATATAATCACTTTGAGAAAGCTCCCCTCGATCTTCTTGAAGAAAATCATAGGACTCACTATCAAGTCGAACTGTGAATTTGTGTATTTTCGTTTTGGGTCGGGACATGATTTATACTTCCAAGCCTAGATCATTAAATAATCGGCTTCTCGGTCTTTTAAGCGGACAACCCAATTCCATCCTACTTCTTCAGTGAAAGTTTCAGAAATATTATTTTCACCGATAATCTTTTTAATAGAGGGAAGGGCGTGATCATAGAACTCTTTATCTGATAGAGGATCTTTCATTCCCTGGAACCTAATCTCGAACCTCTCAAGATCCACGGTTATCTTGAAATTGGGAACGATTCTCCTGATGGATGTTATTCTTAGAACTCTTTTCATTGTCTCTATTTTGTGCATGATCTAATTTCCATACTTAAATTATTTATTCTCGCCATTCCTTTTTTCTCACGGAAAAACACTCTTCACCGAACCCCACAGATCCTATTACCACTTGCTCAAGTTCTTCAGGTTGACACCCGTACTTCGCAATGAACGCTGTCAAGATTTCCTCTCGCTGCTCTAAGACCTTTCGGAATTTTTCTTGGGCTAATTCCTGGATTGATTTTTGAATGTTTGGATTGGAGAGATCGTGAGTCATTCCAACTTCCCATTCTATTGCCTGGTGGGTCATCTTATAGATTGCATCTTGTTCTGTTTTATAGCTTGGTGACTCTAAATAGATCCCACCTTTGTTGTCGGAATGACGATAGTCCATTCTCCAATACCAAGTGCCATCGTTTGTTTCAATCAATTCAACCCCGTTCATAGAATTTCCTCGATAGAATCATAATTTAAAACTTTTATTTCTTCACCTGATTCTTTTTTAAATATCCAGCAATCGGTGGGCTGTTGTGGCTCATATTCAACCGTAAGATGATGCAATGCTCTTAAATTAAAATACACATTTACTTTAGATCCAACTTCAATCATGTCTTATTCCTTTTTCGTGAGTTTTGAATATGCGTTTTTATTAAAGGGGTCAACCCTGCCCAAATCTCGATAACATCGCCTTCAATTGGCAACATCACATAATCGCCGTCGATAATAAATCTCTTCGCTATCGCATCTTCCAACGTTTCCAGCTTGCGAGTTGTCTCTATGTGTGCGAGTCGTTCGGATTCTAGCTTTACTTTCAACCAATCAACATAAAAAGGATTATATATATCGCCTTGATTCGTTTTTTGCACTATATAAGTGTTTGGGTTTTCTTTATAGAATTCATTCATAAAGTTATTCATTCTACTAACTCCTTGAGACTTGCGGTAAAGTCGGATTGCACAATAAATGATTTATCCGATAATTCTACTGAATATAAATAGCCGTCCTCTTGCTCCCAAGCCCATCGATCCATCAACTCATCCAAAAATAATCTTTCGTTAGCTGTGCAGGTTTTTCTTTTACTTAAAATTCCACGCAATACCGCTTTAAATTCTTCTCCATTCCATACCTTAGTATCATGAATGATTGAATTAACTACTTGCAATATTTCTTCTTCAACTGAATTGTAACTCACTTCGGGAACTCCTTATGCTCTCGACCATCCACCAATGATCCAGCTGTCTTACTTTATAATTGCCTAAATCTCAGGTGAGACAAAGCCGTTTCACAATTGATACCATAACGCACCGTTTATGCAAGCAAAAAACTACTAATCCATACAAAAATCCGTAAACGGTGGATTCGCGATTGACTTGCAGATAATTCTAACCATTTCGTCCAGCTTTTGTATGGAAGATACCAAGCCAACGCAAGCTCCTAAAAAGAAAACTGCACCTAAGAAAAAGAAGGCACCGGCCAAGAAGAAGGTAAAGGTCGCAAGTGCACCTGCTTATCCACTTAATCCTCATACGAAACTATCTATTGATCAATGGCACTGCTTGTGGCTCACATTAGCCGGTCAGACTGTTAAGCAAATTGCGAGTACTTTAAATATTTCAGAACAAACGATATACAGTTGGCAAACGAGAAATGAACCTGCTGCAATAAGCTACCGAGAAGCTCTAGCAGAAGAGGTTAGGGTAAGGAACGATTTCGCACGAGAAAAAGCTCAGACTATAGTCGTAAAGTTCTACGATGTTCTTGATGCATGGGTTGATAAACTCAAGAAACAGAAGGGCTCTTTGGATCCCAAGCACGTAGCCAATATCGTAGCGATTCTCAATGCATCCAAGTGGATGTTCACAAACGAAAAGAAGACGAAGGATGATGATAAAAAGAAAGAAGCTCTGATCAGTGCATTTGAGCAATTCATAAAAGAAGAAATCACGAACCAACAAATCTCAATGGGTGAATGAGATGTTGGATATTCTTTCCAAGATCAAAGGAACACAATTCGAGAACTTAGATCCCGAGACAATAGCCCAAGTCTTGAATAAAGTCAAAGCTGAGTTATTCGACAAAGCTAAGGGTGAGAACAGAGAAAAGATAATTTGCAGGAAACGTGCAGTTGGAAGAAAAGGGCAGTTTCTCTTTTTTTGCCGTCACTATTTCCCACATTATTTCAACATTCCGTTTGGTGAGCAGCAAATGGAGCTCATTAACCTAATTCAGTCTTACCGAGCTCGTAGAAAACCCGATGGAACCAAATTTAGACCGCCTCTTAAGGCTCTGGTAGCGATTTCTAGAGGATTTGGTAAGTCAACTATACTAACACTATGCGGAGTGCTCTGGTTGCTTCTAACGGGCACCTGGAAGTTCCCGATTCTCATTTCATCAACTCTGAATCAGGCGAAAGAATTCTTGAGAAAGATTCAGGAAGAGATCGAGGACAATGCAATTCTCTATAAGGATTTTCCCGAGCTCATGCCCAAGAAAGATATCAAGGGGCAGAACGTAGCCTGGAATGACTACGACCTCGTGTTTGTCGGTGGGTTCCGGGTTATAGCAAAAGGTTGGGGAAATGCGATTCGAGGTAAGAGACACAAGAACATAAGACCCGATGCGCTTCTCTTAGATGATCCCGATGAAGAAAAGGATGTTGCTTCTGATACGACTATGACTCGTAAGTATCGGTGGTTAGAGAGAGCTGCTCTCAAGCTCGGACAAGTCTGGGGTATAGATGCTATTCTCTCTTATACAACTATTGCACCTAACTGTGTTGGAGAGTATGTTTATAATTCCGAGAGATATAGAGATTGGATAAAACATAAGTACAGGGCTATCATTACAGACGAGAATGGAGTAGAGCGTTCAGCGTGGCCTGCAGGAGCTCCTCTTGAGACTTTACAGAAGGAAAGGGAAGATGACCCGATCACATTCGCACAAGAACGTCAGAACGATCCTCTTGCCGAAATTGGACAGAAGTTTAAGGGATTCATCCAGACATGGGAATTTGAAAGACCTGTTGATTGGACTGGATGGACACTGGCTCTTGCAGTTGACTTGTCACTCGGAAAAACTGAGAGATCCGACTACTCAGCTATTGTTGGACTCGGACTTAGTCCTCAAGGAAAATTCTATGAACTGTTTTCTGATATTGAAAGAAGAAGACCAGACCAAATTCAAAAAGATCTTATCAAAGCAATCAAAGCCTTTCCATGGAATAAAGTAGGGATCGAGACCAATGGTGGACAGGAATACTTTCTCGATGGATTCAAGAAACACGTAGAAGAGCATAACGAATTGTGTGCGAACGGAGTTGATGGACTCACAAGAGCCGACATGATTTTGATTCCCATCGAAGGAATCAATAACTCAGGAGACAAGATCAAGAGAATTGAAGGTGCACTTCAAACTCTAATCGAATCTGGACTCATGTTGCTGAGAGCCGGAAAGACATTGCTCTTTGAAATGTTAAATGAATTCCCGTACAAGAAACTCGATGGACCTGATGCACTTGAGATGGCTCATAGGCTTATCACTGAAATGGCAGGGAATTTCGTTTCTGTTGGAGGAGGTAGTTCACTCTACATTCCAAAAGGTTCAGCTACTGGATCTTCTAACGAGTCTCCTCCTCAAGAAAAAGGATACACACTCCAGCAACTTCAAGCAATGAGAAGAAAGAAAAGAGGATTCTAGATTTTTATATTTTTGGTCGGTATATTAAATTGTTATTTTCTTTTGTTCTTTTCGTATATAGATTCGCATCCCTAAGAGTGCGATTCATGAGTCTCACTCCAGAGTGCGAATCACAAACTGCTAATATAGATTTGAGTCTCACTCTAGAGTGAGAATAACTTTCTTCCATAATCAGGGTTTGCTATAGCAGAGGACAAAAGTCCAAAAACACGAAATTTAAGCAATTTTCATGATTTTCATCGAAAAATCCTCGAGGGGGCAATTGTGCCCTGTCGAGCGGAACAGATATTTCATCCGTTATATTAGAATATATCTATAATTTGGAGTTAAAAAAATGCCCGAACGAATTCGGGCCAAATGATCTGATATACGATCGAACTTCTGTATTCTACATGCAAACACAGAAGGAGGGACCGATACTGAGAGTATCGGAATCACTTGACTGAGAATAAAATGTGAGAATAACTTGGATGCTTGAATGGGATTCGAAATCAAAATAAAGTATGCAATTCGATTTGGAAAAAGAACATCCAGAGTTTTTACTTTAATTAATACCCTTTTGATCGAATAATCCAAAACCTAACACAATTTTATAATTTCTCACTTGACTCATTGCTGAATTGAAGGAGAGTGTACTTGCGACAGAGACTCATGCTTCACAGCAAAGGTTTCGAGGGAGTTCTAGAGAAATCTAGGACTCCTTTCAATTCATAACCTCCTCCATAATTTCTACTCAATTCGGCTTTTCTTCTAATGCGACATAACGTGCATTATGGGAAGTTGAGTTTTTGGTAGCGACATTTATGTCGTGACCGTTTAAATTTACGGGAAAATTCCCGTATTCTTCAGTTGACGAATTCCCTGTAAAATCTTCCGCTTATTTATCAACTTAGGACAAAATCAGTGCCAAATAAAGCGCATGTTTTGTCATTGATAAGAAAATTCTTTTGTAAATCATTTGAAAACCCAAAATTGCTATTTTGCCGAGAATCGGCGTATAAAGGGGTTTGTAAACGTTTGCAAATTATTTGCAAATAATTTAAAAACTCCTTGAACAATAAATAGAGCATTGTCTTTGTCCGATTTCCATATGGGAAGACCACGCGGACCGAATTTCGAGAAAAACAATTACTACAGAATGCCTCGTCACATGAGGCAAGAGAAAGAAGTGAAAGGCAGGGTGATCGAAGAATCAAAAATCTTTGAGCCAACACCTGAGGGTATAGCTGAATTCAGAAAGTCCGCTATCTACCAACCTGCCAGAAAAGCAGTTGAGCAAGCTGTAAAGATCAATAACCAGATTCATGACATTCTCGCAAGTGCCAAAGATCGTAAGAATCCGATTTATTCAGATGAACAATTTGCGATGATTGATCGCGGTGTGAAAGTAAGACCGATTTACAGAGTTCCCACAGATGATCTGAGGAATATCTCGTACTCGAGTTCTCTCATCGGTGGTATTCACCAAATAGTCTCCGATGACGTTTCTATGTACTGCCAGTATCAAAAAGATCCAGGCTATAAATTCGAGCTCAAAGATCCGAACGAAAAGATCGATGGTAAGCTTCAGTTGGAAATGGATGAACTTGGGAAAATGCTTTTGATCATGGGAGACAAATCCTCTCACGACTGGCGTGAACGAAATAGAATGCATGAAGTATTGGAGATGGCTACTCGGGACACTCTGGCAGTCGATGAAGTGTGCTACCTTCGAACCTACAACGCGTTTGGAAAGCTGATAGACGTTCGATATCTTGATCCAGGCACCATGTTTAAAGTTGATCCACGGAAAGGCTACTCAGGGGACAAACGAATCACTCACGTTCAAATGATTCGAGGTCGTGTCATAGAGACTTTCGAAGCTGGTAGAATTGTACTCCGGAATAAGAACAATCTATCGGACGTGAGAATGAACGGTTTCGGATTTTCACCCATCGAGCAATGTTTAATAGAAATCATGTCCCTGCTCTTCACTATAAAGCACAACGCGGATCGATTCAATTCCAGGAATCCTCCTAAGGTATTGCTCACGGCCGAAAACAACATCTCGAAAGCCGACCAAGAAAGATTGGAATTGGAATGGGAAAATGCTTATTACGGAGGTCGCGATTCGTTCAAGGTTCCGATGCTCTTTGGTTCAGGAAAAATGCAGGTTCACAATCTAGATGTATCCGATGACTTCGAGTTCGATAAAGTCCTTCAGATGTCTAGCTCTTTGATCATAGCAGCTCATGGAATGGATGCTGCTCAATTAGGACTCAAACTCTATCAGTCAACAGCTCTCTCAGAACCTTCTACAGACGGAAGACAACATTTTGCTCGTGACCGTATGCACGGAGCGATCATGGGATTTCACCAAGATTGTCTCAACGAACTAATTGATCCACCGGACGACCTTCCCTTTCGTCTTGTGTTTACGGGAGTTAAAACAGAAGACCTTTCCAAGAAAGCTGATCTCTCTGACAAAGAGTTCAAGACTTTTAAGTCCTTGGATGAACTCAGAAAAGAGCGCGATCTTCCAACCATGAAGGAAGAAGCGGACGAATATCTGAGACTTGGTATTTTCTCTGAGGAAGAAGCGAAGGCTCATGCAAAACTTGGAGCACTTAGAGGAAACCAGTATTATGCTCAGGCTTTCACCAAGACAATCACTCCACCAGTTCAACAACAAATACCAGGTCAAGAAATGGGAGGTGGACAAGGACTTCCAGCTCCTGCAGGTGGTTCAATGAATAGTGACGGATTGGAGGATCTTCCATGGAATGAAGAAGACTTTGGGGAATTCGATAATGGAGCCTGAGAATAACAAATTTCACAAAGGGAATTCCACGGACGGGAAACACTATTGGAAAACACCTCCTCTGCTTATGGAATCTTTGAACAATGAATTTGCTTTTGATCACGATGCTTGTCCTTTTCCAAAACCCGATGGTTACGATGGACTTACATCCGAATGGGGAAAATCAACCTACGTGAATCCACCTTTTGGATCGATCATGCATCAAGGCAAAAAGAAAGGCCCTACAGCTTGGGCAAGAAAAGCGATAATCGAAAATAAGAAAGGTAAAAGAGTCGTAATGGTTTATCCAATTGATAAATGGGTGTTAATGTTATTGGAAGCAGGTGCAAAAGTTCGCAACCTTGGAGATGTTAAATGGCATTCCATAGAAGATGACACACCGGGTCCAGGAATTGGAAGACATGTAGCGTGTTTTATTCTTGATGCAAAAGCTGTATTAGAATAAAAACGTCTTATGGCAGAAGAAAATACAATAACCGAAACCCCGAACCAAAACGAAGTTACTCCAGAATCCAATGAATCTCAAAGTGAGACAAAGGCACCGGAGGAAAATCAAACAACCGAACCTCAAGCAGAAAGTAGTTTACCAGTAGAAGATCCAGTTCAAGGACCGATTGACGAAGTTGTGAGTGAACAGGCTTCAACATCTCCCGAAGATTCTCAAGCGGTGAACAATGTGAATTTACACGCCAATGAGAATCTAGCAAATCCTCATGATAGCACCAATGAAACAAAACCTCAAGATCCAGATCCAAATTTGGCTCTGTCTCAAAGTGAGACAAAGGCACCGGAGGAAGACAAAAGATCGTTTATCCAGTCTGTAATTGATGGACTAAGTGCACCTGAGAAAACTACTTTGCTTCAGGCAATCAAATCGCACCACTCTTCTCCGCACAAACAAGAAGTGAAGGTTAGTTTGATAATCGATTCATTGTTAAGTGCAGTAGGTAAAAGCGAAGAGTTTGGAACCGAAGAAAAGAAAACCATTTCCGAGATTCAAGCGAAGATCATCGAGAAGCAAGGTCAACAAGAGTTCATGAACCTAGCATCGGGATTTGATTCCTTTTTAGGAAATCCTTCCTATTCCGAAGAGCAACGCTTGTCCCTACTCTCTCAATCACTAGATACTTATCTAAGTGAGTTGGGATAAAGAATCTCCCTTTCTCTCTTATCGAGCAGGAAGGGAATTCCAATTACTTGTAGGAGATCGTCTCAAGTGGCTTGAGTTTTGCGTTCTGGGTTCAGAGAAACCGAAGCTCAAGGCCTCTAAAGTCTATTTCAGAAAAGGAATATTCTCTTGGGGAAAAAAGAATCTCTCTAAATACTTTCCTCAGATATTCGGAAAAAAGAAATTTTCGGGTGATCGACCGGTCATTGCCGTGGGTGTCGAAGATCCCGAAGACTTGGACGAAGACCAATATCGGGAGTTCGATGATTGGTTATTCGAGTTCTTAGAAACCGACTGGAATCCAACGTACAAAGAAATTGGCGAAACCGGTACCTTACTTGGATATCTTGCAGGGTACCTCACTGGAGAGCTTAAACTCCCGTCTGAGACCGTGAGAGAAATGAGCATCGAAGACTATGACCGAGCTCTTAAACATAAGCTTGGTTTTGGAATCGAGAATCGAGAGGAAATGGATAGAGTCTTTACTAAGAAACGAGAACAAGAACTGGCTGCTGAATATGCAAGGAATCACGGAGCTGAGTGGCTTGCCATCTACAAGCGAGACGACAAGGGTGCCATGATCTTGGACGAAAATGGAAAACCTGTTCGGGGTGGAAAGCCCTATGAATATCTAACGACTATGTGGCGAGATATGATAGTTCAGTCCATCTCTGAAGGTCGAACCATGGAAGAGCTGCAATCGGACATGGCTTATCCCGACCTAATGGACTTGGTTGAGAAAGGAACGATATCCATGGACGAATATCTCCAAGTTCTCAATGGAGATGAGTCTGGGTTGCTCACACTGAGATTGAATAGGAATTTTAGACGATTTGCTTGGACAGAAGCGAGTATGGCATTCAACAACGCACGTCTCGCTGCCTATGCAGAACAAGGACAAGAATACGCGGTTTTCCGCAAAGGACAGAGGATGATGTGATAATGGACTAGCAAAGCTTACATTGTAAAGGCAGCTCCAAATTGGGGCTCCCCTATGTCATTTTAAATGAGAGTATTGGAGTTACTTGATATGAAATTAGAGAAAATAGATCAAACCAAAACAATGTCCAGCTTCGAAATTGCTGAACTTACGAATAAGCGTCACGATAATGTGATGACAGATGTTCGTACAATGTTGGAAAAGTTAAGTTTGCACGCTCCTGATTTTTCAGGAACGCAAAAATATGGGAATAATAATACCAGGGAGGTGTTTAATCTTCCTTACCGTGAAACGATGATTCTTGTCTCAGGCTACTCGGTCGAACTAAGAGCCAAGGTTGTAGATCGATGGATTGAACTCGAAAGGCAAGTTAAGAGATCCAAAAAACAACTTTCTCCTGAAAGAGTAGAATCAATACGAACTCGAAACAGTTTCACTAAAACCTTGGAAGAGCACGGTTGTAATAAGCCAGCTCACTTTATAAACATAACATACATTCAAAAAGATGGATTAAATATCCCGAGAAAAAAGAAAAAAGCAGAGTATTCAAATACAGAACTTCTTCTCACTACAGCGACAGAAGCCCTATCAACTTTCCATTTAATTGCGCAAGATGTACATGGATATCATAACATAAAACCAATCGCGTCACATGTTGCGGATGTTGTCTATGATGGAAGTTACGGAATTATCGAAGAAAGAAAGAAACTAATCGGTAAGTTGGAGTCAACATCACTGATGGTATCCAAGAATGATTGAGACTCTCTTAATATATTCTTTCTATGCTTCAATGGGAATAGCAGTTGCGCTCATTATTGGATGGTTCAAGGGAATTGCTATTACAGCTGAAGACATATTCTGTCTTCTCTTCCCGTTCGTGCACATGGCTTTATTTTTCGGGTATTACATGGTCGTTCTATTTCTGAAGTATCGATCGTTCATAGTTATTAATGGGAGAGAGAAGAAATGAAACCAAGTGATAGAATAAAAAAGTGGCACAAAGATGGAAATCTGGATGACGGTCTCCCAATCGGATCTATAATTTTCGATGAACTCGATGAAAGGATTAGAATGCTGGAAAATAAGAATTCTCTAGCCAACCAATTATTTCAAAGAATTCGAATGATATTTAAACCGAGCCCTAAGCCAGCTGTCAATTTACACGAGTCAAAAAGAGACCAGTTCTGTACAAAATTAGAACGTAATTTATTGGATGAACTCAAAAGACAGGGACCGATTCCTAATTCAGGACTTGATCCCATGGAAAGAATAATTTTCAGCATTGAGCAACACATTCTAAAGTTAGAGTCAATATATGAAGATGTTATACGAAAGCATGATTATGACCAAGCCAAATTGTATTCTGCGAGAATTGAAACGAGTCAAAGCATTCTCAAAATGGTTGAGGCTGTAATGAAGTTAGGAGCTAGTCAATGGACAAAAATAAACTAATAACGGAATGGGTGAATTATAGAACCACAAAGTGTAAGATTAATTATGAGGATTGGCTCGAATTACAATTAACAGAGGAAAAACTTGCGCACGCTGAAACAAAGAAGCGATTGGATGAATTGCAAGTTTTGTATAATAATTCATTTAGATACACTGCATTTATTTTAAAATATGTAACTCTTTCGCCCTTTAAAGAAAGAAACAATCGAATAGATAAAGCTGTCATTAAATCGGTTTATTTACTGAAGGAACTATTCGAGAGGAAAACTAAGTGAAAGATAATTTCCCGGGTCAAATTGTAGTGATTGGACATTCACCAAAAAAACAAGAAGTTGAAGAGGCGTTGCAAAAACTCAATGAGCGAATATTGGATATGCACTTTCAAGCCCCTACTGCCTTTTTTCATCCAAATGAAATTGAAAGATTGTTAGCAAATCCAGAATACGCTGCCTGGATAAATTCTTATATAAGGAGACCACTGGATCAGTGGCCAAGAGAATATCAGTGGGATAAACCAGTTGATCAAACGGAGCCTAGGAAAGCATGAAACAGAAAAACCGAATTATAAAAAACCGTAAATTATCCAAAGAATTGATTCGCAGACTAATGTGGTTCGAAGTTTCACGATTCGATATTCGGGGAATGGTACAGATTTACTATTCTTTTAAAGTAAATGTAGTTAGACACGATGTCCGCTAAATACTATAAGGAAGCAATCTTTCATCTTCGGATGAACTTACAGAAGTTTTTCTCTGATCACAATAAGAGATACGAGACATGGCATGATATCGCACCGATCAAAGATCCGGTCGAGAAAATGCTTTGGACAAGACTCAAATGGACGCACGAGGATCTTCTAAAAGCAGAGAACGCGAAACCTCCAATGCATTATAAAGCGGAGGTGATAATCGATGCACTTGCAAGAGAACAAGTATCTTCTGAATACCAAGATGTCTATTCCCACTTGTCTCGAACACTGAGAGACTTAAGAGATGGGGACATGGAAATCTATGGACTGGTAATGGTGTCCTTTAAGTTTTTGCTTAGCGAACCTGTTCTTTCAATCGAATCTTCTGGATTAACCGTAGAACAACAAATTGCTGCACTGGAAGAAGCATTGAAGCAACTCAAGGGACGAGGAAGGAACTGAGTATGGATTTTAAACAATTAATTGAAAAGCAGTTTGAAGAACAAGGATTAGAGAAATATGAATTCCTTAGTTCTATTTTTGAAATAACTACCTATGATGATGAACTCGAAAAACTTTTGGTAGATGAAGTTTGCGAAGTCATTGAAGTTCTACTAGAGCAAAGAAATTTTGAATACATAAAAGATCCTGATAATTATCTCAAATTCATTCGAGCATTGAACAGCTTTTTCCTAAGGGATAAAATTCAATGGGGTACAAGTATCCGTGGTGCCTGGATTGAAGCGGAAGGATGTCAGATCGATTTTTTTCCTAAATTCACTACCACCGAGCACTTCCAAGAATTTCTAAAAGAGCTTATCGTATTCTGGAGATCCAAATAATGCCACGACAATTTATAAACTCAGGTTCAAACCCTTTTCAAACAGAATTAGGACCTTCAGCGTTCAACCCAAATCCACCAGACGACTTAATCAACAGACAAGGGGAAAGAGCTATCTGGCTCCGAGCTCTCCCTCCACCAAGCAAAATGCAAACGGGAAGAATGCTCGGTGAGGAAGACGAACCATGGATGTACCGTATTGACAGAGTTCGGAGAATGCCACAAGAAACAATTATCAACCAGCATATTGAAGGACTCGACTTGTTCACTAAGTTTGGACCGATATCTAAGGTTCGCGATCTGTATATGTTCAGGAACGAGGACTATGGTGGAAACGTTCATCTAGAAGTTGAGAAATTTTCAGACAACCGAATCACGATTAAACCGAACCCAGAGTTTGTTCCGGATTATGAATTTCAATGTGACTATGAAGTAGAGACATTCGAGAGAAGGTTCATCAAACCCTTCATCCAGACTAAGGCTGGTAGAAATTTATTTCTCGATACTGATGAACTCATTGTAAAGATCCATTCAGTCCATCGACATATAAGTGGAACAGAGCAATTTGAACTCCTAGCGGATGTGAAGACAGACTTGACCAAAATTATTCTTCCACAAGCATCTGAAGCTGGTAGAGAATTCATTTTAGACATAACGACCTTCTCTCCTATTTCGATTGGATACAGGACTATAGATGCAAGGGATAAAAGGCTTAGCGATAAATCAGGATTGAGTTTAGTCGCTGGAGACCTGGATCTTGTGGTTCCTACAAATATTAATTTGTCGAAAGATGATATACTCATTCCTCTTAATTCACTTAACACTGAAAAAGAATGGATTCAACGTGGCGAAGATGGAAGGTTTCCGATCAAGCTTTCTCCGGTACGTGAAGTATATGCAATTTACTCTGATACCGAAGAGTTCCATGATTTCGAGATCGAGGATTTTAGGTTTTTGAAGATCAACGAACAGACTCCAGACAATCTCATGATAGTCTACGGATACAATCCACGATTTAGAGTTCTTCCTGAATCAACGATATCGGCAATTGCCCGAAAGGTTCAACCACGGAAATACAACGCGCGCCTTGATCAGACTTCTTTGGATCTCGGAAACATATTCGAGGAAATTCTAAAGTGAAATCGTGAGAAGCATTTCAAAATAACTTGACGATTATTTGTAGCCTGTCCTTAGTCCCCAATCCATGGACAAAAGGATTACTGAGTTTGTTAAAGGGATCAAAGGATCTCAAAAGGCTGATGCGAAGTATTTAGATCGAAAACTGGTTAACGGAAAGTGGCAATACATTTACGCTACAGTCCAAAAAGTGAATGCGGAAGCCAAAGCAGCCCAGAACTCTTTCCTCTCTAAAATAGCATCCGTTTTCGGGATAAACACCGAGCAGGCCAAGAACAAAGCTGAGGATGAATACAAAGTCCACTCCATTGAATTAAAAGGTGTTTCTCTAACCGATTGGGTATCTCATTTTAATAGATACTTCCAAGAGAAAGAAAAGATAGATTCCAAGTTTAATAAAGATCGAATTCTTGACTCTGGAAAATCCAAAGAGCTTACCGAGAATACAAAATCGAATTCCAACGATCAAAGCCAGTCAACAGAGAAAAAATCCAATTACAAGGTATCGATCTTCAAGCTTTTATATGAGCTATACGGTGATAAAGGACTGTCCTCAAAAGTCGAGAATTCTGATTCCAAAGATAATTCTACTGATCTTGAGTCATTCGCTCGGGATACTATCAATTCCAAGTCCAATGAATTTAAAGTGCGAGAAATCTCTAAAGTCAATCCAATTGTTGCTGAAAAGATCAAGCAAATATTAGGTGAGAAGGTCGATAATTACACGCACACTATTTCAAGTTACGAAGTAAAACATATTATTAATAATCATGGTGGTGAAAAGGAGCGATTACGAGGGCAGCTACCAATTGGAGTCGAAGATTTTAATAAGATAAAAGAAGTTTTGGATAGTCCTGATCAAATCAAAGAATCCAGACTATCCCACCAAGGTCTTAGGACATTGGAATTTTCCAAGAAAATTGATGATGAATATTATGTTGTTGAAGAAGTGAGTCCTGCAAAAGGAGCCTTTGTCGCAAAGACTTTTTATAAAAAAAAGGTGGTTCAGGGTGGCGTGAACCGGATGCCTTTCGACCCCCAACACTTAACGTCCGAAACGTTTCCCCCGTCCCCAATTGAACAGAATACAGCTGTATCAGAATTAAGTCAAGTTCAAAATCAAGATCCAAATCTCTCCGATTCATGGACAAGTGAAAACTATCGGTTTAAAGATATCGGTTATGTGGCAGGTTCAAGAAAAGAATTAGCTTCGATGAATATTAGAAATTGGGCGAAAGAAGGAAAAAGAATCAGGTCAACGGATATTGATTGGGATGATCTTGAAAGCAATCCACGAGAAGCGGAAAAACTTATTACAAAATCTAATATTTTTGGAGAAGTGAATTGGGAGAGTCTCAAAGAATCTGGAATGTCGGCAGAGGCTGGTTACATTCTTTCTAAAGTATATAAGTCTATACCTACTCTACCTGCAGACAGCAATCCAGCGGGACGTAAGCATTATGTGGAGGGTGTCCAATTGGTTCGAGATCGATTGGAAAAACATAAAACACTGGACGGCCTTCTCTCGGAGATTGGTCAAATTCGAGATGAGTTTTATGGAGTCCTTTACGATGAAAAAGAAGCCGAGAGAGTAAAAATATTAGAAGCTGAAAGCAGAGATATCGCGATCAAGAATCTTGAATATAATAAAGAAATGTATCGCTTAGCAGATGAATCAAGTTCAATCCAGGCGAGAAAAACCGCTATTGAAAAAGCAAATAAAGTTGGAATCTATTCATTCAATAGGAATAAGAAAGGTCTGAAAGATCCATTGGTTCATTTGCCAGCCGAAGCCAAAAAGAAATATCAAGAACTCTTGACCGCAGAAAAAGAACTTACACAAAAGAGAATAAAACATAAAGAAAGTAATGCCTATTTTTCAGAGCAAACTTATGAATCGCATTCCGATGGAAATGGAGGCGTTGTCTCTAGGCTTAGAAGCGGATACTCATCAGACTTCAATAGAATCAGAACAGAGAAAGCAGCAATAGATAAAGTAGCTAGAATTCGGTATGCTGGAACCGACCAATTCAAAAACTTAATGGCTTTAGGTGAAGACTTTGTGAAGTCCGTTCATTGGAAATCTAGTAAGAATTCTTTTGCTCGTGATGTGGTCAGCGCACAACATGGAAGTATTCCGAAAGACTGGAATTGGGAGAATAAAGAAAAGAAGTCATCTATAACCAAGGAAACTACCAAAGGTGGTGTTTCATTCTATCTTAAGGTTGCAGATAAAATAGAAAGGAAAGGTGGAAGATCGATTACGATTGAATCGACCAAGGAACTCGTTGATACTTTTGGATTCGCAAACGTCCAATCAGGAAACTGGGTTCTTCGAGATTTAACCTCCGCTCAATTCCATACTCAGAAAAGTGCGGAAGCGTTCATGGATCTTGCGGACATCCTGGGAATCCAGGACAAGGATGTTTCTCTCGATGGGAATCTTTCTATGGCCTTTGGTGCCAGAGGGACAGGTGGATTTCAAGGAGGGGCAAGCGCACATTATGAACCTGTAAATCGAGTCATAAACATTACCAAGATGAAAGGTGGGGGCTCACTCGCTCATGAGTGGTTCCATGCAATTGATAACATCATCATGGCAAAATACGGAGACAGCTGGCAGAAATTCGGAACGTCTAGTCCCGATACAATTACCAATGAGAAACTGAAAACAGCGTTCAACAAAGTAACCAGATTACTTGAGGACGGAGATAATCCTGAGATCGTTGTCGTCCAATATCCTGAAACCACTTCCAAGTTGATAAAATCAAATATGGATCGATTGTTTAAGAACCAAAACTGGAAGGATTTTAGTAAAGAAGAAGGAATTCAGAAAATCAAAGATCGATTTAATTACAATATAACAGTAAGCAAACTTAAAGATTTGGATAAGGAAATCGATGCGATCAAGAAAAAAGATAAAAGTAAATATGCTGGATTCTATCTCGAAGGAAGCCGTAAGTCCTTAAAAAAGAGTCTTAAGGCAGCAAACAGCTGGTTGGATGTTTGGCATGCTTACTCTGGAAACAAGGAAGTGGTGGATCTTGCTGATGATTCACAACCTGTCAAGATTCAGAAAGGAGTAATAAAAGTTCCTTCCGGAAAGAAAATCTCAAATTTCAAAATGAGAGCTCAAGAACTTGACAATGCACAAAATAAGAAAACACCTTATTGGAGTTCGACAATCGAAATGGCAGCCAGAGGATTTCAGTCCTTTGTTGAAGACTCACTAGAAAAAGTAAATAGGAAGAATGATTACCTTTCTAGCTACGCGGACAATAAATACTACAATGATCCGATTTTTGGTAAGACTTTTCCATTCCCGGAAGGTGAAGAACGAACAAAACTGAACGAAGCGTATCTAGAGCTATTCAAAGCTCTAAAAGAAGAAAACGGCTTTCATGACCTTCGGGCATTTGCTAAGTCTTTCTTTTTCCAAAAACAATCCATCAATTTCGACCTATTTAAAGCGAAACTCGTGATCAAGAAATTTCTCAAAGGACAGCAGGTAGCATAATGACTCGCACATTTAAAGGATTTACATATAACAACCCCGATACGATAGCACATAGAGACTTATTACAGATTGTCTATTCTGGAAAAGAACTTCATACATTGGAGACCATGCCTGAAAGCATTGGATGGGGTTCTCTCGTGACCTCCGACGAGATTCGATATTCTCTCATGTCTGGAAACGGACGATTAACCACCGTTGATGGATCTCAGATCACGAATGAGAATCTGGATGGGTTTGTTGATCAAACAGTTCGAGCATTGTCCGAGGAATTAGAACACGATATCTACCCTACTCTCTATCGACATCGACCAACTGGAAACGGACATAGAATGATAGAGCCTCATGCAAAGTGGTATGACGCTCACGATTATCAACAAAGAGATCCAGAAAAGAATTTCTATATAAATTTAAGACACAGACCAATTATCAAAATACTCAAATGGGATTTCGTGAATCCCATTAACCGCGACCAAAACAGTAGCTCGGAAAGAGATCCGATCATTGATCTAATGCCAAGACTCAGGGTCACTTACGATACGGGAATCGTTCAATCAGTGGGAATTATAGGTGGTGGAGCTCAATTTAACCGGAATGCTGCGATGCGATCACACAGAATTTTGAGCTATGGTCCAACTAAAATGCCTAACTGCTACTATCTTGATTTTATTTCTGGATACGATCAAGCGTCTAGGGTTCCTGCAGAACTCAGAGAACTCGTTGGACTGATTGTCGCGATCAAGGTAATGTCCATCTATGGAGATGGTCGCGCGGCCGGTGTAGCTTCCTTCTCGATCAGTGCTGGTGTCCTCCATGAATCTGTGTCCACCACTCAGTCAGCTACAAGCGCAATGTACGGTGCACGTATCTTAGAACTCAAAGTTCAGGTTAAAGAATGGTATGAACGACATTTTAATAGATATAAACCAATACGTATGGCTATTCTATAAAAATTTCTTGTCCTCTATTTGGCTCTGTCTCAATGTGAGACAAAGGCAAATTACACATGAAAATCCTGTTCTTTATAATCTACGTTAGCCTAATTGCTATGGTTGGCGTTGCTATCTTCTTAATCGTTCTGACGTTTGCCACTCTTTCTTCTTTATTCGATTCTAAGGAAAAAGAAAAACTAGAAAACGAAATATTCTCTAAATGGATGGAATTCGAATGAACCAATATCTGAAACAGATCATAACCCAGATCATAACCCAGATCAAGAGACGTATTCTTATTTTGATTATCAAACACCTAAAGAGAAATTACAGAGAATATATCGTTGAGGATAAGGCTTTCGGATATAGCTCATGGACTTGGACGCATAAATTAGAAATTGAGATTAACGGACAGGAAATAGAATGAAAAGATTTCAGAACAAAAGAATGAAGGAGCTCGCGACCCTAGAACAAGCCGAACTGATGAAATTTCAGTACAAGTTCTATCGAGAGAACATGTGGTGGATCCATAGAAAATTAGTTACCTGGACTTTTTTCCTGAAATGGTATTGGCTATCCAGTTTCATTCAGTCGTTCGCTGCCTTTTCGATCACAAACGTTTCTACTATTCCTCCACAAGTTGATATCTATTCATTTGGAAGCTGGAGAAATGGTGTTGGTTGTTTTTACTGGAGAAGGGGAAATCTCATATTAGCTGATCTTCTTTGTCATCCTCAAACACCAATTGCAGTTGATAAAAACAAAAAGCTTATCGCATCAAACTATCGTGAAGTGTCTGAAAAAGCTCCTGATTCAGAGCCGATATCTGAGAAGCAATCTCCTTAAGACCTGGAGCTTTATCTTTTTTCTTTTTCTGGTTTGGAGTCATTATCGAATAGAGGTCTCGGTGTCTTAGTATGATAGCGTTGATCACTATCTCGATTCTCTTTTTCTGCGAGATAGTTAAGTAATCGGGTTTACGTCTAATATTTCTTAGTATCTTCAATTGAGAAGGTGTGATTATCACCTTCTTCTCTCCATACAATCCAATTAATCTATCGATTGCCCCATGAACCATCATGAACTCTGCGCGAGAAATATTATAGCCTTCCATCTCCAATCGACATTGTTCGAGCCATAAAAAAATATCAAGTTAAAACATTTTTTTGCTTGCAAAAAGCGTAGTACCAATCTTTTGTCCGATCCTTAGAAATTCGATCGGTGTTTGAGGGAAATAAATGACTGCAATGCTATCTAGGGATATTGAACAAGTTCAAGGTGACTTTGAAAAGCGTGAGCTTTACATAACTTCTACACTACGACAAGGGATCTCTCCTAAAGCTGGGACTAAGCCTTTTTTCGTTACTGAAACAGATACAGATCGAAGATACTTTTGGTCGGGTTTGAATTGGATTCTTCTTACTTCCGATCCCGGTGCATGCGATATCAATGTTCTTCGTCTAGCATCAAACGTTGCTGATGAACAAACAATTACCATTGGCCTTGATGTTTATGAACTCGATCGAGCTGATGATGGAGTTACAGAAGGTCGAATCCCTGTCAAAGGTCATGCAGGAGACACTCCAGCAGCTGTTTCCGTTGCGATCGTTGATACGGTGAATTCCAACGTTAATTCCCAAGTCCGTGCAATTAAGATCTCGGATAACGAAATACTTTTCCATACGCCTCAGGCTGGATCTAAGGCAATTCCTTGCTCAGAGACTCTTGCAGGTGCAAACAATGAATTCGCATCGGCCACAACATACGGTGGAAGAAAAGCCGGGACTCTTCAGTCTCCGAAATTTAACCGGGTTCCATTGGCTGTCGAAGTTGCTTTAGGGAATGTGCACTTTGTTTTTGATCTCGTTCCTGTGGTTGTGGACATTAAGTCCGTTACAACCGCGACTCCTGGAGTTACTCAAGCTTGGGATGGAGCAGTTGCAGTTTCTGGAAACAGAGTCACTGCTGGAAACGGTGGATCCACTGATTGGACTACTGCTCAAACTCTGAGACTTGAGGTTGGAGTCGCTTAATGCAAAAAGCTCCTAACGCACAGGATCTTGCATTTGCACCGATCCTAAACCAGATTACAGTTCCTCATACAGCTGGAGCTGTTTCACTGAATGAGGAAGATCGTTTCTATGCGATCACCGAAGTTCGTGCGGCCGGTGCCTGGACTTGTGCGTATAAAAACTCCGATCCAAATGCAGATGATCAAAATCGAAATGGAAGTGGAAACCAGTTGTTTCCCGTACCCTGGATTGTTGAGCGAGCTGTGTTCACGGATGTAACCGAAGTATCGGGTTATTTCATTCCGGCCATGAAGGTGGGAAGATAATCATGACTCCACGACTTAGAATTCATACCCAATTATCTCGGATCTCTGAGAATGGAACAAAATTCAGTCTACCGGATTACCAAAGAGAACTTCCGTTCAAGAGCGGAGTTTTTCGTGAGTTCGATATAATCGATAACTCTCAGGTAAATACCCAAATCACTCCGCTTGTGATTCCTGTTGATCCGTTAACAAAGGGAGTCTTTATCCAAGCGACTTACAGTGAAAATTATTTAACGGACAATATCGCAAAAGGTGATCCAGCTATTATCCAAGTTGAATTTGATGAGTCCGCTTTGTGGCTCGAAGCATCCGGTTTTAATTTAGAAAATTTCACACCAACGCATATTAAAATCAAAGCAGTGGGTGATAAAAAAATCCAAGTTGAGAGGACTATCTGTGCAGGGTGAATTTCTCTTTATTAAATCTGCGATCATCGATGATATCGAAGTCGAAAAGGACATGGTCAACCTATTGCTTCGTTTTTCTTCGGAAACACGAGACAAGCAAGGTGACTTGTTTTTAAAAAGTGCTTGGACTCATCCTGAAGATGTTCAGTTCTTCATGAAAAAAGGTGTCATCGACTGGAATCATCTTTCTCGAGCTGGACGGTTCTTGAAATCGAATGCTTCAGTCGAAGAACGTGCAGCAGCCGAAATGATCGCTACAGGTGCAATTCTTGGCTTACCTAAAGGGAAAGGAATTTATCAAGACGGTGATCGTCCGACTTGTGAAGCAAAAATCAACGCAAAGAATCCTTATATAGCATCTTACATTCCACTTTTAAAAGAAGGATATAAAGGACTTGAGGCATCAGCAGCTGGTGGAGCGTTTCAACCGTCTGGTGAAACCATATTAAAACATGGTGAGAACACTTGGGATCGAGCAGTTATTTCCCATATCGCTATATGTCCTTCCAATGAAGCGATAAACCAACACACTGAAATTGAACTTATTAAATCGGCAATGGCCGATCATCTTGGATTTAAGCCAGGGACTCCGACTAAAGTAGCTCCGACTTCTGTTCAAGATCCAGCTTTTGAATTTATTAAATCGCAACCAGGATACAAAGTATGGGTTGCAAATCAACTCATCGATAGAATCGAAAACGGAATCATTGCACAGAAGTTTGACGCTGTTTATGGATTCTTAAAATCACACGGGATTCCGGATCAGGACTCTCACGACCACGCAATACACCTATTGTCACTATTAAGGTAAGAAAGGAAAGGAAGATGGAAAAGGAAAAAACTTTTAAAGAAAAATTACAGGAATTCGTAAAATCCATGGCAGGAGGAGATCCTACACCACCTCCTCCAGCGCCGGAAGGTGGAAAAGGAGAATCGGAAATTACTGAAGAAGTTTTGACCAATCTTCAAAAAGCTCTTGAAGCTGGGGAGATCATTCCTGTGGAAGAAGCTAGTGTCCGCACTTGGTGTGAGACTCAGAAACTTAGTCCAGAGGCTTGTACAGTTGTCTGGGAAAATCTCAGTCAGTCTCTCGGTGATCAAGGAGCTCAACCTCCGGCTGATACTCCACCTGCAGAACCCACTCAACCAATTCAAAAAGGTGGGGACAAGGGAGAGGAATTTCCGGAGCTAAAGGAATTCGCAAAATCACTTAGTGCTTATCAAGCTGATCAAGCAACTATAGAGAAAGCTCTCGCTGGAATCTTGGATCAAAACTCTGCGATGAAGAAACAATTGGAAGTAATTCCACAGCTTACAGCGCAAGTTGAGTTCCTAAAATCGCAAATGGGTATTCTTGCAAAGACTCCAGTGGGTCCTAAGACTCCGGCCATCGGTGCAGGAGACATTCCGAACGAACCTGGAAAAGCGGAGATCAAGAAAGTTCTGTATAAAGCTGTTGAAGACAAACAGATTGCTTTGGCAGATTTCATGACCTTCAACTCCAAAGGCGTTCAAACAGATGCAGTGAAATTGTTTTTAAAATCTCAGGGAGGAAACATCTAGATGAGACAATTTAGTTTAAAAAATATCTTCGGGCTGATCCTTTCCGTTCTCGTCGTATCCGTTTTTCTCTTTTACGGAGATTTAATGGCTACTGGTGGTGGGCTTGTGACTGTTGCGCTTGTCGCGCCGACATTCACAAACTTCAAAGAACTGAAAGAATTCGCAAAATCCTTTAACGCAAACTCAGAGGGAATTACCGATCTGACTGCATTAACAAACGGTGAAGCACTGACCATGCACTCGCTCGACGAGACCATGGTGTTAATGGCTCAAGATACTCACGACTATAAGTTCATGAACACAATGTTCATGAAAGATACCAAGAGTACTCTGAATATTTTCGGAAGAATCGTGGACTGGGGTGACAATGGAGATCCTTCGTTCGTTGGTGAAACCGATGATGCAGAATTCAAAGACGTGGTTATCGATCGTATCGCAAGATCCGTGTCCTTTTTGGCTGAGGGTTATGCAATTTCGAAAGTCTTAGATGTATCAAATACTGGTAATTACGATCCAGAAGCGATTTCTGTTCAAGGTGCAATCAACCGTGTAATGAGAACAATTGCTTACTCCACTTGGTATGGAAATAAGGCTATTAATAGTCTGGAATTCCCTGGATTCGTTCAAGAACTAGTTGATGCTTCACAAGTTCTTGATGCTCGAGGTGACGTTCCTAAAATTTCTGCTCTCAAAGAACTGACTGTTGAAGTTCGAACAGCATGGGGTTTAACCAACGAGTTTTGGATGCATCCTCACGTAAAATCTGTGATCGACAACTACTATGTTGGTGCAAAAGAATTCGTAGTTCCACCTGGTGGAAACCCGACAGTTGGTTACAATATTCCAGGCCTAATTGGTGCTGATATTAAGAACGAACGTCTAGAATTCAAAACAGACATGTGGTTGAATCGTCACCAAATCGGTTTACCAAAGTATAGAGATGCGAATAACGTTCTTGTTGAAGGAAAAACCAATCCCAAGGCTCCTGATGCTCCGGCTGCAACTGCGATTGTGTCCGGTGGTCCGATTGCTGGATCTAAATGGAAAACTCAAGACTCCAAGAACTTGGCGAACGTTAATGCGCAAATCAAGTATCATATCATTGCATGCAATAGATATGGTAGATCTGCTAAGTCAACGGTAGTAACTTCGGACGCAGCTATGGAAAGTGGAAAGTCGATCACATTGACAATCACTCCTGCAGGAACTGGAGAAGTTGCAACGTATTTCCAAATCTTTAGAGAAAATTACCCAGGTTCTGGAAAGTTTTACTTAACAGAGAGAATTGCTAAAGCTTCTTCACCGACTACTGTTCATGCAGATTTGAATGAATGGATTCCAGGTTGCTCTGAAGCGATCATCGGAGATTTCAACAGCACTTCAGCTTTGGATCAATCTAGAACATACCAGTTCCTAAGAATGTTACCTATGGTACAAACTAAGTTCGCACCGAGCGCAGTTTATCAAAGGAAGCTAGCTGGAATGGTTGAGTTCTACGGAGCACTAGCTCTTTTGCAACCCAAAAGATTCTGGTTGCTCAAGAACATGCCAACCTCTTTAGGCAGATAAGAAAGGAGTTTAGGGGACATCTAAGTCCCCTTATTCTATGCTTGTTGCTAATACAGAAGGAAACACAGATGTAGCGACATTGACTGGAGGAAGTGCTTTGCAAAAAGATCCTTGGTCATTGTCGCTTGCTAGTTTAATAGAGCTTTTTCGAAAAAAGAAAAAGAAGAAACTCGATTTCTCTAAATCCTCATTTAAAATCAATCTTTCGGATGTGAATACTTCACCTACCGAAGCTCAAAAAGAACATGGCAATTATAAGATGGCTCACGTCACGGTTCATGGACTCGATATCACAATCGAGAATCCTAAAGGATCTTACAGATCGGGAACTGACAAATCAGGCAAAGAATGGAAATGTAAAATACATTCCCATTATGGATATTTTAAACGAACTGAAGGGAAAGACGGTGATCATGTTGATGTTTTTATCGGTCCCAATGTTCTTTCCGAAATTGTTTTTATAGTAAATCAAAATAATGCAGATGGAAAATTCGATGAACACAAAGTTATGTTGGGATTCGATACTGAAGCCGAGGCCAAGGAAGGATATCTAAAGAATTATTCTCCAGGTTGGAAAGGTCTGGGATCCATCATATCAATGACTATCGATCAGTTTAAAAACTGGATCACTTCCGGAGACACAAAGAAGCCAGCTAAGGAATTCACGAAATCCGAATTATACACTGATCTGGAATGGGCTACCTATTTCGAAAAAGGAAAAACAGCACAAGTAGGTGAAACCAGAACTTGGACAGATGGAACAATTCACAAGAAGACAGCTGATGGAAAATGGGTAGAAGTCTCCAAAGGGAAAAAACCTAATTCCCCACAACCAAATCGTAATCAAACTCCTGGATCTCAAGCAGCTTCCCAAGGAAAGACACATGATCAGCGAGCAATTGAAATCGTTGATCGATGGAAACGTTTAGAACAAAAAGCGAAGGAAAAGAATCGCGAGAGGATGGCCAAAAGCAACCCACAGAATAGACAATCTCTATGGGATGTGAATAATGCTCGTCCAGGTGATGTTATTCGAATTGAAAGAGCAAGTTCTGGAAGAATCAACCGAGGTCACATTGGTGAGGTTCTGGACAAAGTGGATGGATATCTGAAAGTCGCTTTGGCTTCTGGAGGTGTTTATCTTTTTCCTCCAAGTGAATTATCATTTGCAAAAGGTGGATCCAAAGATTCTCCGTTTTCGAAGTTGAAAGAATTCTTTAAAGGTAAGTCGGCTCAATTGGGTGAAATCCGTGAGTGGTCGGACGGCAATAGATACCAGAAAGTAGAACTTGGTTGGAAGTTAGTTGGTAAAGGTGACAAGAAAGCACACCAAGTAGAGTCCAAGGAATTCGCTGAAGCAACCGGAGAAGATGCTGAAAAACATCGAGATCTTGTGGAAAAAGCGATGCAAAATTCCACAAAGATTCCTGTAAAAATACTCCGAGAGTATCCCGATCTTCTTGAGAAATATCCAGAGTACAAAAATCGAGTTCTGGCAATTGACGCGATCAATAAAATGAAAAGCGGTAAGAAACCAGCGTCCGACCTTGTTGATAAAACAGTAAACTCGATGAAAGCTGGATCTCAGTCAGGTGATAAGCTAGAAAATGCAGTGAACTCCGCACGAGCTGGAAAGCTTCCGGATCCAAAAAACAATGTAGGAAAGGCAACCAAGACTTTAATGGACCCTCTTGGTTCAAGTTCTTCGGGGGCAGACGCTTCTTTCGAAGTTGGCGTTTTAGAAGAAAACCTTGTTTCCAATAATAAAACCATCGAGGGAAAAAGTCAAGTTCAAAATAAAGAAGATCGAGCTTCCAAGACACTGGTGGACCCTCTTGGACTAGGTGAGTCGAGGACGGATCTGGATAAACCAGAAACTGCGATTTTAGACTCAGGCTCTAAGTCATCAAGCTCCTCCGAGGAGAAAAAAAGTAAAGTACAAAAGGGAGATCCTGATCTTAAAGCTCCGAAGTCCAAGAAAAAAGATGATGAGCCCCCTTCTCCTTCTTCCAGTGGAAAGACTTCCGATAAACTGAAGACTGTTCCAGCTTCTGATATCACGACCATTGAACAATACACTGATAAAAAGCATTACAATAAAAAGGTTATCGACGGAATCAAAGATTCTATTATGGAACGAGGTTTTGATCCTAGTACTCCATTAAAAGTAGATCGAGACGAGAAAGGAAAACTCCGAGTAGTTGACGGTCATCATAGATTTACAGCCGTTCAAGAATTGATAGAGGAAGGAAAACTTCCTAAAGACACTCCAATCTATGTGATAGAAGAGAAATTCAATACAGAAGCTGATAGACTTTTGTCACAAGTCTCCGCGAACAAGAACAAAAGGAAAGTTGAGAGACTTGATGATGCGAAGGCTTACTCAAAGCTCATAGAACAAGGGAAAACAGTTCAAGAGATTTCTAAGGTAACTGGAGAAACTCCAGATTTCATTAAAGGGACTCTTGCGTTAAATAATTTATCAGATGATTTTAAAAAGCTGCTGAGATCAGATTCCAAGCAAGAACGAACTAAATCACAGGGCGATGGATCCGAACAGAAATACGAGTCCATGGGAGAATCACTTGCAATTGTACTCGGAAAACACGGGATCAATGATGATGGAACTCCAAACGATACTCTTCAGAGAAAAGCATTCGCCTGGTATGTTTCGAACAAAGGGAAAGGAGTGACTGTTCCACAAGTTAAGGGTTATATCGAAACACTCAAATCTCAACAGTCTTTAGGTATGAAAGGATTTGATGATTCCGGACGATCGGACGTTGAAAAAGAAGCTCTTAGGAGTATTGGTTCCGAAGATGTTGCAAAGGGAAATACTGCGAGTTTCGATAATTTCTTGAGCCAAATACAAAAACCAATTCAAAAGTTTTTAGGTGATACCGTAACTGATCTAGACGAGAAGAAAGCTCAAGCACTTGCAGCTTCAATCATAGCAACCAGAGGAGCTGGAGCTCTACAGAATGAATTGAATAAGATATCAGAAGCGCTGAATAACCTTTCCCTTTTCAAAGAATCATTGGCGAAGAAATTTGCACAGATCCAAGCAGATGCACAAACTCCGATGATGTTTGGTACGTAAAATGAGAATTGAAGAAATATTCAAACGAATCCCTACAGAACCAAATAATTTTCCAAGGTTTTATGCCATTCTTGGATTCACTGCTAATCAAGTTAAATTGAAATGGGAATGGCAAGTTGACCGCAGATCTGCAGTCAGCGTTAAGGAAGGCGGACTTGGTTGGTGGGGATCTCAATACAGAGCCCATGGAAAGATCCAAGTTGAGAGAAGGGGTTTGGGCTATCGCATTTATTATGACAAAGGTGAATCAACGATTAATTTTGAAGATGTTGTTGAAAATGGACGATCGTCTTACGACATAGCAAAAAATCTTTTAGCAAATTCCAAGAAAGTTAGAATATCTAGCAAGGGTAAAAAGTATCTAATAATCCCTATGGGTTCGGATGATAAAAAAGCGGATACAGCTCTTACCATAATGGCAACAACAAAAGAACCTGCACTCACAGGTGGAACCGTAAGACGGAATCAATACGCTACAAGAAAAGTTACCGATAAAATTCTAGGTAAATCTAAATCAGTTGCATTCGGTCAAAAAAATGAAAAGGGTGGAAGCTCAACAACAGTTAAGAATCTTGTCATACTTACTGAAGACAGCAATTGGAAAGACTACCCAGCAATCAAAGCACATAATTTTCCAAAGATTATACAGAGAGAAGTGGATCGACTTATAGGTTCGCAACAATTCAAAAAAGAATTAATGGAAGCTTTAGTTTACGATATCAGAGCTTATGTTAGAGACCATCCAGAGGAAAGGAAAAACGAATTATGATTATATCAATGTGGCAAATAGATCCAGAGTTCAGGGTCATTGAAGAATTACAAAGTCATCTGGAAGAAACAGCTCTTTCCGATAGAAAAATAAATGTCAAAAACATCGTAGAATACGGGCATCCCCTTTACACACTAGCTTCCAAGGGCGATGATTCCAAAGTAAACCATGATTCCTTTTTCCCGAGAATCGGCGTGGAATGGTCGAGTGATGATATCGAAGACGATCTTGGAAAGAATCATGCTCAACGAGCAATGGACTCAAGAACGATCGCGCAGATCAAACATTATATGAACCGAGATGATGTGAAACTCGATGGAAAAAGAGGAGATGGAGATTACGAGCACTATTCCTATCCGAGATTTGCTAAAGTCTTAGACGGAGATTTTAAATCTTATCAGAGTTTTACCACTCATGTGGTATCAGAAGTTTTAATAAGTGGTTGGGGTGGAAGTGGATCAGTTGGAAGGAAGCGAGCCCAAACAATGTACAAAGCGACTATAGATATTCTTCCGTTCATTGCATTCAAATTGAGTAGGAAATTCAGAGTGAACGTGGAATATGGGAACTCGAAGCCTTCACCAAACGTCGAGTCCCCGACTATTGGGAATGGTGTCTGGGGTTTTGAGGTTTTACTTTCAATCAGACAAATCAAAAGATGTTACAAGTTTTCCAAAGAGCCTCTTATCTCTAAGGCTGATGTCGCACTCATGGATTCTGCTAGCACTGGAATTATTTTTCAACCGCTAAAAGTAGAGAACTTCTCTCCGAATATAGATTGATCACAAAAAAAAGCTTGCAAGATTCTTAGAGTAGTTTCCTTGTCCGTTTTTCAATGGCAACGGCAGCGGATAAAGATAAATCTAACCAACCTCCACCTCCTACTGGCGAAGGGAATCCACCTAAAGATCCTGATCCTATTAATACAGGAGATGGGAATAACCAAGCGGATTCAAATCAAGCACCTGAGACTTCTACAAAGAAGGAAGAATTCAAGGAGAAGGAAAAGAAAAAGGTTTCCGAGTTGGATAAATTTATCGCAAACACTCCTGAACTTGCCAAACGCACTATGACAGTCGCATTCAAGATATTCTGTTCGAAGAACTTCAAGCCGTATAATGGTTTCAAAACCGCAGAAGACTGTAAGAAAGCATTCAACAAATTCTATGGCAGAGAGGATAAAAAATAATGGGAGTTAGTGGAAAGTTATTCGGCGGTCGTTCTCACGTTACTCCCGGTGCAAAAGTTTTATTCAATGCACCTGATGGTCCTCCTGGAGTTGGTGAAGAATTATTTACTCAATTGATTATCGGGACTTGCAAAAATGGTCCTAACTGCCTTGATAGCACTCTTCCTTTTGATGAAAGGTATATAGCTGTTTCCAATTTTGAAAAAGCAAAGAAGATTATGAGAGACGGTGAACTTCTAGAAGCTGTTTCGCTTGCTGGTAATCCTTCTAACACAATTGGATTTACCCAAGGTCCCCAAAAATTCATATTACTTAACGTAAATCAAACTACAAAAGCCTACAGGGATTTCGACACGAATTCGGCAAACGCCTTAGTTATTCACAGACTTTCCTATCCTATTGCTGGACCATGGGGCAAAAAAGTAAGAATAAAGAAGAATTCCGATAAAACTATTGAAATTGGTGATTCAGACGGAGTAATAACTTCTCCGGTACTAGAAAATCTTTTGGCTACTGTTTCATATATTGGTGACGGAACGGCTGCCACAATGCAACTTACAAGTGCTTCACTTGTCACTACGTTGACTTCTCCGGAAGATGGCTCTGCAAATCTAAACATCGATCTTACGGAATTCAAAACAGTTGGTGAAATAGTTGATTATATCAATTCTCAAACAGGATATGTAGCTGAACTCATTGGAGATCCGGGATTCCTGTCCTCGAAATTAGATGCAATTGAATCGACTGCTGCAGTTGATATTAAGACTGCTCCCAAAAACATTTCAGCTGATCTCGAATCCGAAATCCTATGGATTGAATCAACTGGATACGCTGAATTCACAACTGTGCATGGAACACGGAAACCTCTTGAGGTAACTACCGTTCCTCTGTTCTTGACCGAAGGTGGTGCCTCCGCTGCTCCTGGAGCTGGTGCTCTGAAAGATGCAACGGATTTCGCAAAGAAATTCAAGGCTTTTTACAGAAATATGCTCGGTGGAAACTTCTCGGATAAGCTCTACTTCAAATCGGTTGGAGCTGAACTAATTTCCACTTCGGGTGATACCGAAACATTCTGTGGAGTCGGTGGAGACCTCGTGCTCACGCTGTTAGAAAGACGTGAGGAAGCTCGATCACTTGGAGCCTATTGGACTAATTACGGAGTCGAGAAATTTTATGGCTTCGGACTCGATGGGAAAGAGAAAATCTTTCCTGGCTACATGCTTTCTGTTATTGATAACGCAATTTCCGCAAGTGGAATGCCTAGACAATCTCCAACTTGGAAAGGTTTGGCGACTGTTTTGCGTTCCGCTGAAATGCTGGATGATGAAAGAAATGCAATCATCCGAGATGGTGGACTTGCGCTGATGGTGAACCCGTCTTCGGGAGCATGGGTAATTGCTCGGTCAGTAACAACCGAGAGAAAAGACAACATCATCTTGAACGAGAAATCATCAGTGACCAGCGCAATGTATATGGTTAAGCGACTTCGTGAAGGTTTTAACTCTCAATTTATCGGTCAAGTTCCGGTTGATGAACGAGCAACTGCCGAGGGCGTTACGATCATGGATGTAATTGGTTACGTCGAAAGACAACTTGAGGAATTTGTTCAAGATGGATTCTTGATCGGATCTTCCGTGTTAGCAGTGGAAGCTTTCAAAAGAAATTTCGGAATCAAAATCGATGGAGATACCTGGTCGTTTACTGATCTTGAAGGGAATGTAGTTCTCCCAATTAACTTTATCTTCGGATTACTGACTCTTAAACCCCTACAAGGAAGTGGAATAAATGGCTAATGATCCAACACTACCACCAGTCCCAGATACTTCAATCCTCGTAGGATCGAATGTTGATGTATTCATCGACGGTAAAAGACGAGCTTTCATCGAGAACGTTGACGTAGATAATAACTACAATACAGAAGAGTTTTACGGACTTGGTAAATACTTTCCTCTTGATGCAAAGTCCATGTTCTATAAAGGAAATTTGACCGGAAAGATGCATGTTGTTACCGATCCCGAAGAACCTGGGGCTATGAACCTAGTTGATATTTCGGGCATTCTTACCCACAAAGGACATGAGTTTGAATTCCGCGAGGCTTCAACCGGTAGACGTATTGGAAGAATGATCTGTAAATTGAATACAGATCGACATAACATCTCAAATAAATCTGCGACTTCCAGAGACGTGTCCTTTGTCATTATTAGAATTCAAATGATGGAAGGTTTCAACTAGTATGGGTTTGTTTCCGGGCGTTGAAAGACAATTTGTCATTACTCTTGACGGGCTTAAATTTGCTGGAGAGTATCCACTTCCACGTGATACGAGACAGATTGATGTCGAAGTAGCACAGAATCTAGGAGGAGTTCCCCTTCACTCTGTTCCACAAGATACTTATTTCTATGAGCGGACTTGTGCAGAATTACAGCATGTTATAAAAGACTATCCAGAAGAACTGCGAGATACTCAGTTCATTGATTATCCAGATCCTGAGTTCATAGTAAACTTGTTTAACGAATATCGGAAAAAAAGAGACTCTTGGATTAAAGGGTTAAAAAAAAATCAACAACCCAGTTCACCTAAACGAGCTCCTAGCAAGAACGAACCTTCACCAGAGCCTGTATCTAATGCAGATGTACAAGATACTGCCTCAAGGGTATCTTAATCTAGAAGACTTTCACCCACTCGAAATGTCGGCGATTCTCCTTGCCGACTCGTTAATCAATCATGAGGGCTACAAAATGCGACTTGGAATTGAATCAAGAATCAAAGTCCTCAAAGAACAACCAATGCTCGAGTTTATATCCGATCTTAATCTCAATCATTTAACTGATAGTGAACGACTTGCAATTGCTAAATCTAGGAAAATTTCAGCGATTAATGACTTGGAGGCATTGCTTAAATAATGGCTAGTGAAGTTAAATTCGAAATCGGAAAGTTCTTCAAAAACTTACTTCCTGCTATTCGAAAAGAATTTCGTGATAATCAAAAAGGTACAAAGAATCCAGGCAAGCCAAAGTCGGATAGCGGTCTCTCTCCAGGATATGGAACGGGTGCTCATGCTGGATCACAAGTTGATAAAGATATGTCTGAGCTCAAGTCAGGCAGATTCTCAGGGATATTTGAAGGAAAGGCAGAGAGTTTAAAGAAATTCAAAGATCTTTATAAGAAAGTTTTCTCCAAAAATAAAAAATCAGGAGAAGATCCTGAGAATCCAGGAGCTGGCCTCGGTGGATTACTCGGAGGTAAAGAACTTAAAGAACTAAAGGTTCGTGAGCTTCGAGTAGAGAAGTTACTTGGTAATGGACCTCTCGGTGTTCCTGGAAGTCCCGGTGATAAACCATCGTTACCCGATGCAGGTGGTGAATCCGCATCTAAACTCCAAATTCTTGGTGTTTCCGTAGGTGCATTAACAGGACTTGCTCTAAAACTAGGATCTTCACTTGCTGGAATGTACCAGGGCGTTATGCAAGGTCAAGACAGAACACTGGACGCGACTGGTGGGTACATGGGAGGTGGAGGAAATCTTGTTTCCAATGCTGAACTTGCTTCAATAGCGGTAGCAAGGGCTCAATTGTTAGGTGGATCTGCGAGAGATCAATCTCCCATCAGAAGCATTACAGATACTTATTCATGGCGAGATAAGGACGGTGCTTATAATGAAAATAAAAATACCAGATATGTCGAAACTCCAGCAGCTCTTGGATTGCGGTTCGGTCAATCTCAAGGAATTGGTGCGAGCGCAGGTTCGGAACTCTTTGCCAAGTTAGAAAAATATGGTGGGTTCGGTGGTGATAAGAACGAGTTAAAGAAGATTTTTGCCGATGGCGTAGCTGCTGGGTTTGGTGGACTCAAGATGCAACAATTCGTTCGAGAGATTGCGAATGTCTCCGAAAACGCTTATAAGTCTGGCTTAGGAATTCAATCTGGATCATCGGTAGCAAATGCTTTCTCTGCTCTGTCATCCATGGGTGTGAGAGATGAACGAGTCGGTTCTGTTTATAACAGTGTAAACAGTAAATTTTCTGAACAAGGAAATCTCTTAAATTCTGTAGCTATGATTGGAGCCTTGGAAAATGGAGGCAGTATACTGGATGGATATGTTGAAGGAGAAAAAGGTCTTTCTTCATCGCAAAACCGCAGCACTGCGAAAAGTCTTTTTTCGTCTTTGGGTCCAGAAATGGAAGCTCTGCTAGGCTACAAACAAGGTTGGCATACTGCTACTGAAGGTAAAAGTATTTCTAAATCAGGAAAATCTATATTCGATTTATCCGTTCCTACTGACTTATCGAAAGGTCAAGAAACTCTCACGGCAATGGGTCGGTCAGGACAAGACTACAGAGGTAAAGACAACGCACTTAATGAGATGATAGCGTTTTCAGCGGTCGCCAAAGAAGCATATAATGCTCAGCTAAAGATAACAGAGGCTATGATAAAAACATTTAAAGTCGTTGATGAATTCAGTAGTGGAATGTTGAAACTAGTGGAGAGGATGCCAAGATAATGAATTTTGAAATTTTTTCGAGAAAACCAAAGTTAGAAGAAGCCGTTCCTTCAAAAGTGATGGCAGGTTCATCACAGAAAATAGCGCCTGCAATCGGCAATATTTCAAAACTTTATAAAATCCCATTGCGATATCGAGCTGACGTTACATTGCAATCAGGAGAAGAATTGAAAAAAGTTCGTCTCCCCGGTCCGTGGATATCAGCACAAGGATTTTTGGGGGGAGATAAAATACCGTTCAAGGTTGGACTAGGAGTTCTAATCACATATCTGGATGATAAGAAAAGCACTCCGATTGTTTCTCAAGTATTTCCATTTGCATTCTCCAAAAAAGAAAAAACAAACTTAGACAAAAATACTCTATATGATCCAGAGGAGAACTCACGAGGTCATGAGTCTGGACACCGAACAGTCTGGGAAGATGGAAAATTAATTCACAAGGATAAGACAAATATATCAAGATTCGAGATCGATGTTTCAACTCCTCCAACGGTGAACTCTATGGAGAAAGCGGTTCAAGGCGATACTCTTAAAGAGAAATTAGAGGGGATAATTGATAAAATCAATGATATGAACGATGCGCTTCAAGTGATGACAGTACCTACTGCATTAGGACCAAGTGGACCTCCGATCAATTCTTCGTCTTTCTCTACTGCGAAAGCAGCCTTAGAAGAAATTAAATCAGAATTAAGTAAAATATTGTCCGAGGTTCTGAAACATTTTTAATGGATCAATCGGGGGCCACCGACATCTATCGTGAGTATAACGATAAGGATTATACTGGATTTAAATATTTTCTTTCTGCCAATGAATTGGCTATTGATGCATGGGAAGAAATTCTCGATACTCTCGTAACACCATTAATTCCAGCATCCACAACCAAGAATGCAGCCCTTCTCGCTTTTCGCGGAGCTGCACTCGGAATGAATTTAGACGCTTCGTTCTTGGTCGCTGCTCTCAATGCTTTTAAAAATGCTCTTGGTTCTGGAATGGCTGGGTACACTCACGTGAAATCTGATTTTATTTTGACTGATATCGGAGATCCATCGTTAGCGATTCCCAGTATCTCCGGCGAGGTCGCGGCCAATGTGGTTATAGGAAAAATATTTTATCGCATGACACAACAGAAAGCTGTTTTAATATCACCACCAAACACCGAAGTATCTTGGAGTTAATTATGCTGTTTTACGAACATTTTGCAAAAGAAGAATCCTGCGATCATCATGATCATGCACACGAATTTGTGAAGGCAAAGAAATCATCTTCCGAACCTGAAGTCTCAAAGGCTCAAAAATCCTCATCCAGACCCGAAGTCTCATGTGAATTTTGTTCAAGCCATTGGGGTACTACTGTTCGAATATTTGGGAGCCTTGAGGATTTTGAGAAATCTCCGTTGTTTGGAGGTGACGATAAGGTGATCAATGATCCGGAAGGTGTGACAATCGCTGTCTGGCCAGGAAAGAACAATGTTGGTCGAGCTCAAGCAGATTGGTGGTTATGCGCCAGTGTTCACCCTTTTTGTGGCTGCGAGTTCGATAATCATCGATTCAAGAGTCAAACATCAGAAGAACTAGAAGACTGGTATTCAAAATTGGAATGGGATTAATTTAGTAAGCGATCAATAAATATTTCATGACAGAACAATTATTCCCCAATCAACGTTTTTTTTCTGGCCAGTAAAATTTCCACATCACTTATCAGATTATCATATTCATAGAATTTTGCTTGAATTGACTCTGGATAATCCCAATTCCGAACGAAATACACGACCCCATTTTTGTGTTCTTTGAAATAAACTTCCTTAGCCGTTACAACCGCTTTAATTTTTCTATCTCCCATGACTTCGTCTTCATCAAAAGGAAATGATATTTTGATATTATCAAGAACTTTCAATTCAATATAGTTGAAGTTTTTGTCCTCTGGAATAGCTCTTCCATAAATGAATTTACCTCGCAATTCTCCGTAAATGCTATAAGTCTTTTTTCTATGCTTTTTGATTACAGGTAAAAGGGTTTTATGTTTAGCTTCAAGTTGACTAAGTTTAATATCGATCTCATCTATTTCTTTCTGTTCCTCGGCTGTTGGAACCCTAGGACTTTTCGGAACCCGCATAGCTTTTGATGGAGCAAAGTCACGTTCATCGGATAAGGTTATTTTTTCTCCGCATGTGTCTAAATATTTTTGTATAAAAATTTCTCCTCCCCAAGAAGATCGATCGAACGTTAAACCTTTTTGTAAATGCAGAACTTCCCATTCAACGAGTTCACCATTCACACCAGCTATTTGAAAAATAGAATATTCAGGTATTCCCATACCTAACTTCGTTGGCTTCTTCTCAGGCACTTCACCGAAATAAGTGAAAAAATCATTATTCCCCATTCGACCAATTTTATCACAGAGATCGTTATATACTGGAGTCCTGGGGGCAACTGATTGACAGTGAAATAATGTTAGTAGAAGTAATAAAATAATTCTCACGGTAAAAAACCTCGGAGTTCTATTGTTCTTTTCCTGAAAAATCCGTCAACTGTAAAGGTTAGTCTTATTGCATTTAAGTAGCTGTAGTTTCATTTCTAGAAAGGCGATTTTTTAATAAATTTCTCCAACCTCGATCTGCCCATTTGAATTCTAAAGTCATGTCGCATCGACCTTCTCCCGGAGCACAATCAACAGTTACTCCTGTAATATAAAATCTAGGCATGACAGAGCTTTCACCTCGGTTTGAGTAATAACGTTTAAGGACTGGATGGTTAGCACCCGATAGCTGTTCATCATCGTGGGATAAAACGTCACAATATTTGCCTTTGGTAGCTCCTCTATAATAATTACAATCGAGCGATCCTGTAATTGTAAAGTCACCTTCCCCAAAAAATTTCACAAAATCTGCTTGAATTCGCTCCAAAACAGTTTTCACTCTTGCTTCATTTTGGGTAATTGTGTTTTCGGGAGGAACGCCAACTCCATCGAGGGTCAGTGAAAAAACACGAGATCCGAACCTAGCCACTAATTCAGGATTCCAAGTTACAGGTACCCAGCTACTGGATGTGAGTTGATCCATAATCCCTAGACTCACATGGAAGCCAGAGAAATAATTATCTCTCGATTCCTTTGTTCTAATTCGTTTAACTGTTGTTTCTGAAATCTGAAAGTGAGTTCCTTCTTCGTAGTTTGTCCGATCAAGTCCGCGGAAAGGAGTTTGTCTAAATACCAAATGCCCGATTTTATTTCCTGGCTCGACGGATTCATCTTCGATATACCCGCGATTAATTGATCTACTGTCTAAAATTTTACCATCTTCAATTTTGAGAATTGTAGAATCGTCGTAGTGAATAAATAGTTCGTAGAGAGGAGCAGTTGAAATCGATTCAAGTAGTGTCCAATAATTTATGTAGGAGTTAAAATTAAAGGCACTATTTATCCAACTGATTACATGAATGAAATTGTCTGTATATGTTTTCGTGCCCACTCCATCTGCAATAAGCAAAGAATTGAAACTATATCCACCGTAGGCCCCTTCATTTAAAAGTATGTCTATGGATTGTTCCAATATCGATTTGATTAATCTGGTCGGTGATTTAGCTTCTTGAATAATCTTTGCCAAAGAATTGATGGCAGCAACAATCGCAATTTTCTTATCAGATACAATTTCCTTAACAGTTTTATCGACAGGAGTTTTTTCTTTTAAAGGTGCATCGATATAAAGGTTCATGCCTCTTATCAATTCATCTAATCCACCACCACTTAGGATCAATTGAGATTGTCCTTCTGAGTTAGATTCTTCGAAAACATCGGTTGTATAACCCGCAAATTTATTGCATTCATTTTCTCTAAATAGAAAAATTGTTCCTACTTCTAATAGCTCCGAAACGAAATGTTTGGTGCCTTTATTCTCGTCGATGAAACTTGCATAGGCTCCATTATTAATTGTAATTTTAAACATTCCCCTTTCCAGCGTGTCCGTGTATGAAAATCGTGAGATAAGATCAGATGATAATTCAAAGGGCGAATCCAATAATTTTAAATCGTCTTCGGATATTCTCAGCAAATTTGTCGCATCGGGAGAATCACGGTTTAAATATGTTCGATTAGATACAAATCCATAGACCCATATTTTCCAATTGGGTGTGATGTGATGAACTTCTGGGTTAGGTAACTTCATAAGCTTGATAGTCCTCGTTTTTTTCTTGATAGTTTAAAGGACTTGAGTCCTCCTGTTGGTTGCACTTCTAGAAGATATTGAAATGCATCAGCGTTAAGTGAGAATTCTTTGATATAAGCGGTCTCTACTCCGAGATCGGTTTTTATATCCTCTAGGATTTTTCTTGGAATTACAAGATTCAGGAAATCATCGGGTACTCCACCGGGATTAGGCATGGCTCCTAGTCCTGGGTGTGCTGGGATCGCGCCCTTAGGAAGTAGCATACGATCAATTAGGTTTTCTGCTAGGCAATCGACTCCGACTACTGTTCCAAGGTCTCCATTGGCTACTGTAAAATCTCGTGTTTCGTCGAGATCCAAATCCTCTCCCAAAAACCACCGTTCAATAATTTGTTCTGATTGATCCACTTTGCTACCATCAATAGGAAACTTCGCGTCAATTATCCCAGTGTTTCTGTAGGAGTAAGATGAAGAACTTGGAACTCGAATTCTTAGTCCTTGCGCATCATCAATATTTTTGCCTATTAATAGAAGTCCGTTATCTGTTATAAGTTTTTGAACATTCAATGGTGAGCCATAATAAGTATTGGCAATTGATTCGAAAGTCATTCCAGGTTTTATTTCGATGTAGGAATAAAGATTAGAGATACCTTGGTTGTTTGCCTCGATCAAAGCCAAAGTCAATTGTCCCATCAACATTTGGAGCTCGTACATATCCAACATGGTTTGATCGGTTGCCAGAGAGATTTCGGTCATGGTCGGTGGACCATTATTGTAAATATTATCAATGAACTGCTCTGGAATTGTGGGAGTTATTTTTTCCGAAACCGGTGTTTCAGTTGTTATTGGATTTGAAGGTGCATCGTAACTTGCAAAATTTGGTAGCACCTGGTTTGGAAAACTAAGTTGATTTACTAATTCTATAAACTGATTCGATTTCTTGTTTAGTGGTCCACCTGCTTTAGAAATCTTTTTCAAATATCCTTTATTCAGATCTTCGAATGCCGATAAATCCGCTTTCAAGTCTTCAGCTAAATTTGCAATATCCTGATATAGTTCGGTGACACCTGCGAGAAAAGCAAGTGGAGCTGAGAGCGCATTAAGAATATTGTTCAGTCCATTCCGTATATCCCTCAGCATTTTCTTAGGATCGGGAATCATGGCTCGCCTAATTTTCGCTACTTCGGAAACGTCTTTGACCCCAATGAAATTCAACGACCAGAACCAAGACATTGGATCTTTTGCATCCTGGTGGATTTTGAATCCGTCCTTAGCGAAAGTCACTTCCCAATGCGCATCGCGATCGTAATCATGGAAAACCATCTTAACATTTTCAGAATGGAATGAGCTTTGGGTTTGCATGAAAGTAGAAGCTATGTCAAAAGCATTTTTGTAAAAAGATGATACGGACGGTAATCGACTTTTTCCTTTCTCTGGGTTTCTCACCTCCTGCATTAAATAAACGAGGTCAATGAAATCTAGGTAGCCTGATTTCTTTACAGGGTTCATGCCTTGCAGTTCGTTGATAAATCCATCTCCAACGGCCGATGCAATTCCCCCTGCTGTTTCTCCAAAAGATCCACCTAATGCACTTGAAGCAGGCCTGGATATAGGAGTGCCTTCATAGAAAGGCCATATCATTCCTTGCAGTGAAATCGGAGATTGACCGACTCCGAAATCCACGACCGAAGTTCCACCGAAGGTTGCTTCCGTAGACATTCGATATGTGTAAGTTTGATCCAAAGACGTGAGACCCATGAGGAAAAAGTATTCACCCATCGAGGTTTCCGTTTTATCACCTTTTTCTATAAATTCGATGGAATAATTACCTGTTGGAGCGTAACCACCGGAAGACCTGGTTGCGGATGCCTGAATACTCATATGAGAAGAGGACTAATTGCAGGAGAAAAGACTTGTGACAACTCTTTTTATCTTGACGATTTTTTCGAATCTGCACTTTGTCCCTGTCCATGGATTTAAAGCCTTACGCTCCAAGGACGTTTGATGCACTGTTATCGCAGTTCATTTCATATGTAGCTGCTAAAGGTGTGAGGCTTACCAATTGGAAACCAGGATCTAGAATCCGGACATTGTCCGAAGCCATAATATTTATCTTGGTCAAGATCTCAGGTGATTTTCAGGCTGCCTATGAACACGCAATAAGAGAAGCATGTTTCGAAACTTTCGGTTTCGGGAAACTCCCAGGATTCAAATCCGTGGGTTTCGTTCGTTATGTTAAAGCCGATGTAGTTGGTAGTTTTTCTATTCCTCAATTCCGTATTGATCTGTTTGGAGTTCGGTACCGAACTGTGTCCACTGCGACCATTGTTGAACCTGCGACTTTCGTAGATATCGATATCATTGCCGATAACTTCGGACCCGAAGGAAATATTCAAGGTCTCGAGATCGACACTGTTCAAGGACGAGGCGATATCACAGATTCGTTGACCGGTGAAGAACTGGTATTTGACAGGATATTCAATCCCTTCCCTATATCTGGAGGCGAAGGCGAAGAATCAGATGAAAAGCGAGAAATTAGATTTCAGGGTTATATTCAAAATTTAGCAAGATCCACTTTAGATGGAATCCGAAATGCAGTTCTCAGTATTCCCGGAGTGGTCGAGGCGTTTGTCGACGAGAACAAAAACCCTTATACAGGAGCTCCTGAAACTGGTTGGGTTTTGGTTTACATAAGTGATGGAACAGCCTTAGTCAGCTCCGAGTTAATCGACACGGTCTTCGATATTATCAACGGAGTAGTGAATTCCTCGGATGTTGGGTACAAAGGTGGTGGAGTTCAATTATTTGTCGGAACAATAGAAATTGAACCGATCAACGTCGACTACGAACTCGATGTTCTGGACACAAGTGCTTTGACCGATGAACAAGTTGAAAGTATTTCGACTATAGCAATTTCAAATTACGTTAACAGACTGAAAAACGGAAACAACGTTGTCTATGATTTGTTATGGGCTGCCGGTCTTTCTTCACATCCAGATTTTCAAAGAATAAGATTCAATACACCGACCGCCGATGTTTCGGTTCCGACCGGAAAGATTCCTAAAATAGGTGGAACAGGTGGTGGAACTATTGCTTGCACCACAATTGTGAGGATTCCGAAACCATGATCAAGGACAGAACAAACATATCCCAATACTTAACGATATTTAGTCGTAAGGGAAAGATCTATAAGGCACTGGTCCACGATCCAAAAGCGGATCAACCTCAATTGATAGAAAAACCTAACGACCTAGCCCGTGGTGCTATTCACAACCAATTGGAGTGGACTGCGAGATTCGCTATAAGGCTGTCCGATGAATTTCCTCTTATCAGAAGTTCGGGTCACCTGCTAGCTGCTTGGGGAAAATTCTTAGGAATACCAAACTCTTTAGGTCAAGCGGACAACGAATATAGACAACGGATTCTGGGAATCATCTTGGCTATCATCGGGACTATGCCTGTCATCAAACGGCTTATTCCTCAAGGCTCTCCGACTATAATCAAAGAAGCGCATGAAATTGGATTCTACTTAGATAATGCATACATGGATACTTCTATCGACCGAAACAATCAGGTGTCCGCGGTCTTCACTCATCCACGTTGTGCGATATACGTTTTCTTCGAAGATATTTTCGCAATTGATAAACCACTTCTTGGATTCATTTCCAAACTGAAAATCGCAGGAGTTGGTCTCTATGCTGGAGTCATAGCCGATGATCCAGAACTCGGAACCATGTACTTAGATTCATCATTCATAAACAGAGATTACATAGGATAACACAATATGCCCACATCCACAGCCCTCGTATTACCCAACTCCCAACGAAAACGTCCGAGATATAATGCCAACCAAAGGGTTAACGCAAAGACTATCGGGCAAGTTCCCGGATTAGAAGACGATATCGTTCTTTATCCTGAGTCCATTGCAGAGTTCTTAGGAAAACTCTTTGATCTTGGATCAACTGAACCACAATTAGTGGGTGGAGACCTCGCATCTTTCACGATTTCACAGATCAATGTTGAAAGTGGAATGTTCTTGGTTGGGAGCAAAATCTATTTCCTTGAGCCACTGACTCTCATTCCAACTGATGCTGCTTATTGGGGTTTCTATGAATTCCAATTCGAAGAAGTTGCAAGCGATGAAGTGAGTCTACAATTCTGGGATGCGGTAACCAAAATTCCGTTTAACGACTTGGCTGATGTCCGAACGGCTTATAAAGTTAATGTGCGCGAGAATTACAACACGACCGCTGCCTTCCCTACGGTTTCTGCAGGATGGACAAAGCTCATTGAATACAAGAAGGATGCTGCCTTCGGTGATATAATTGAAGCAAATAAACTTCTTAATTCGATCAAACTTCCGAAATCTAAGTCCGGGACTCTGGCGACCAACGAAGATCTTCTCGCGTTACAAGCACAACTCGATGCAGCGGTGAATAAGCAGATCCCATTGGGTTGTAGTACGATCACCGATGATCTCGATGAACTCACGGAACAAAATGGTTTTGTCTTATCTGATGGAGATGATCACTTGCGATCTCTGTTAGCTCCGAGTCTTCTAGCTAAATTAATTAAAACCGTTGTTTCTGTTACACCAGGAACTGATCGAGTTAATTCCGTAGCTCATGGAAGAACTGAAGGAAAATTAGTAAAATTTGGATTCACTGGTGGAGGTATCACAGCACTCACTCGATACTACGTCAGGAATCCGACTGCGAATGATTTCCAAATTTCTCTAACACCAAGTGGCTCGATAATCGATCTCACATCCGACCAAACTGGAGAGATGTTAACTCATGTTGGATGGGGATTTGGCAACGGATCAACAACAATAAACGTGCCAGATCGTAGAGGTATAATCTCAAGAGGAGCAGGAGTTCATGGATCGCGGGCGAAGGCTGCTGGAGGGAATTACGATGGAGGAGCTCCTGGATTCGAAGGTCAAGATATGTTCCAGAATATGACATTCGCAGATAGATACAGTGATGTAGTATCAAATCTAGGTGGTGGAGGTTCAGGAAATCAGGCGTATCCTACTACTGGAACGACTGGATCGCCTTTAGCTAACGGTGCAGGAACTCCGCGAACAGGTAACGAAACAACAGGTGCATGGACTGGTGACACACTTAAAACGAGGATATTCTAATGAATTACATTTTAGAAAAATCAACCAATATAGTTCTATTCTACAATAGCTCAAAAAAGCAATTGTCGGGCAAAGACGCATGGGCTTTATTCAAACCCGATTTACACAAAGTGGTATTCTCACTTGACTACAATTCGGATGTGGGTAAAGTTTTTAAAGCTTCGATCTCTAATGGAATTGCTCATGAATTTATTAAAAAAACAGTTTATTTGAAAGTCAACCATCTGGGATCTAGAGAATTAATTTCTTGGGAAGATGAAATTGATGAATCAACTGAAACAACAGACATACCTTTAACAGACGAACCATTCCAAAAGCACGTTCAAGGACAAGGCTGGCAGGTTGATTTGGTCAAGAAGAAGGAGTTTTTACATAACAAAGTAAATTTTATCTGTTCGCAGAAAATCGTTAGCGGTTTTACATCAAGTGCATTGGGTTCCGTTCACACATATGACTCAGATCGAGACGATCAACTCAATTTGATTGGTTCGGTGTCGCAAGGAACGGACGTATATTATATGTGCAAGAACTCTGAGAATCCTCCTGTCCCGGATTACAGACAGCACACAGCACAGCAAATCAAACAAGTACTTGCTGATGGAGCACAAAGAAAACTGTTTCTTCTTCAAAGAGCAAACACTTTGAAGCTAGAGATCGCTAGTGCTCAGACCAATACTCAATTAATTGCAATAAACATTGACGGAGGATGGCAATGAAAAGATTTCTTTTAGTTTTAGTACTCCTGTTTATTCCTTTTTGCTCACAGCGAAACGAAAAACAAGATCGAGAATTGCTACTAGCATTGTTCTTGGCTCAAAACACTTCGGTCTATGACCAAGCTAATTGCCAATTGTATTACACACTGAATCCCGTGTACGTGGCTGGTGGATATGCTGAAAGATACATGAGGGATCTCGTTCAATATCAAGGTGCATCGTTAACAGATTCGACTTGGGACATTGCGCGGACATTCGATGGATTTTATGATCCTTTGGTCCACCAAATCAATAGTGTATCAGGAGATACTCTATGCGACTATGTTTCTCGATTCAGGAAATCGGTTCGAACACTTGATCCTAGATATTTGATTTTTACCACAGTCGGGGGAAACGATCTATTAAGGAAAATTCCTAATGCGCGGATATCAGAGACTTTTGGAGAACTTGCGTCCGCTGTTAAGAATCATTTTCCTCGTGCTCAAAGAATCTATATTCACGTTCATCCAACGTTCAACGAATACGCAAATCAGAATAGAAAACAGATCGCAAATGAAATAGAGAAAGCAGATCCCGAAGGATGTTTCGTAAATCCCGATCCTTGCTTCTCGAACCCTTTGAAAGAAAGTGAGATGCTCGATGAAATTCACTACGGACGTTTACCAGCTCTATGTATAAAGAAGTTAATTAAAGATCAATGCAAGGTGGAAATAGGTGGAATTTACAATTGATTTTACGGACGTGGTGAAGGAGAACATTCACTTTCTAATCTTCTTTGGCATTCCTTGGTCGCTGACCTGGGTCGGAATCTTGCTTTTTGCATCGTTCAAAGGATTTATCTATGTACTGAATCGATTCAAATACAAATTTTCATTTGGGAAATTGAATATCTCTGAACGAGTTGTTTCTCCTAGACTAGAAGTAAAAAAATCATGGGTCGTGTACTCAGAACTTGCCCTAGCCTCTCAAGCTTTAGGTTCGGATCTTGTTTGCGTGTTTCAACTTCATAACGGAGGAAAGTACAATAACGGAAACTCAGTTCTCAAGTTCACTCAATCTCATAACTACGCAAGTCGTGGTCATAGAAATTTTTACAATGCCTCAATAAAATTCTCAAACATTCTTATCTCAATGGCTCCTGATTGGATTGCTCCTGCAATCGAAAAAGGAAGATCTTGGAATAATATTTCCGATATGTCACTGGAATCTGCCTGGAGAAGAGAATTCGATAGAAACAATTTTAAATCATACATGCAAGTATGTGTAAAATCTGAAGGAATTGAAGAGATTATTGTATCGGCATTTTTTAATCACACATTAAAGAGTAGCGATGTGGAAAAGATGTTCGATTCATTAAGCAGCTATAGTCATCACATAGCTGCCATCTTGAAAGATAAAGATGAGGATAAAGACAATGAACGCTAAACAAATTCTTAAAGACCTGGCAACTGACTTATATGGATTCCACTTCAACGAGATGCTGTTCATCTGTGTCCGTGGAGTGACAATCGAGAACAACACATTCTTGTACAACGATAATCGGATAGATGATTGGAATGATACAATTGCGTTATTCGACAAGAATGATTATTTCAAGCCTTATAAAGGGACAGTTGATTCAGGACAATTTTTTATAGATAACCCTTTGCACAAAGATGGAGCTGGCTACGTTTTGCCTGGAATCACGACTCTCCAATTAGGATTACACAAGAAGAAAAAGGCGTTCGTGCAAACTGGAGAAGTTCTCTGTTATCGTGATTCAACTGGAAACGGAACTTGGGAAGAAAAGGTTTTAGGAAAAGCGACAGGTGCAAATCTTCACGCTGCATGGAATCTTATCAAAGTCGGTACCGACTCGGCACTCTGCTCCGTTCCTCGTTTGTTATGGAGCGATCAAATGTGGAAGAACGATTTCATTCTCCGGGCAGAGAAGTCCGGACAAAAAAGATTCCTCAGACTCTATGTTGAAGCACGGGAACTTGCATTGTATATTGGTGAAAAATATAATGATCAAAGCACCAAGGACTTCGCTCACGTTCTGTACGAAAACAGGCAGAACGTTTTTTCTTTGAATGGAAAATAGTGTTGGAGGACTGGAAATAACAGATGAGGATATTCAGCGACTTTTCTCCGGGATCTCTGTTCTTAAATCGAGTGATTCACACATATGTCCTCTTTGCAAAGTTCCGACCAAGCGAATCTTTTTTAAGTCAAAGAACCTGGGGAAAATTCTAATGCAGGTAGTTGATCAGAGCGATACCGTGATGTTCAACGCTGTTCTTGCTGACGGACTTGGGTTCTGCTTTTCATGTAATTCTAAATTCAATTTTAAGGACCTAGTCGATGGAAAATGATACAAAAAACACTGAAACACAAGAGAGAAGATTCTTAAGGGGATCAAATATCTGGCGAGCTATCGGAGGGGTTTTGACCTTTGTAGGAATCATTCTGATGATTCTTTTTCCGAGCGAAACCTATAAAGACATTGTTCTATATAGATCTTACGACAGCGATGGAAATATTTCCAAACAGATAACGGTTTGGCACATAGTTATCATCACGGGACTTCTAGCGTTTTTTCCAACGATCAAAGAACTTATTCACGGATTCTTCAGAAAAGGAGGTGGAGAATGAAATTTTCACCAATAGGAATTGCATGGGAAACGATTCCCAAAAAATGGATAATTATATTTATCTCAGTGATCATCGTCTTGGTGGTCGCGTTGGTAAATATTTTTTACAACAAACTAACTAAATCAAAAGAGGATCTACCAATTGTCAAAGAAACAAAAACTTCACCCATTGATGATTATCGGAATCTTAAGCTTCCTGATAGCGAACTGCCAAACAAATCAAACCGTCCTGGCAATTGAAAAAGCGAATCTCGTATGCACTGGGAGTTTTGAGTCTACTGGTTATACTCTGGAAATTCCACCTGAAGCTGTCTCCCATAGCAGCGAGGTCATTAAGCATAGAGGGTTAGAATACGTTCGAACTTCTCGGTACAACGCGTTCGTCGTGCATGCCAAGGATCTTGCTGGTTGTGTCGAGGCTCAAAACTGTGTTTCAAGAAAGCTTGCCTGGGAATACCAGTGTCTAGTGGAAGCGGAGAGAAATATTCATCCGTGGTGGCCGTATGCTTTCCAGAGAGCACATAAATGTTCCGCAAAAGAGCCTGTTTGTAAATTTTAGAACAAGAGAGGTTGAGGATCTTCCTTGACCCACTCCTGTACCGGTACGCCTGATTTCAGGGAAAGCCATTCACCAACCAGATGTCTATGACAAGTGAGTGGATCTTTCTCATAACAACATAAAGCAATATCCTTTCCTTTCCCTAGATCTTCGAGTTCCATAAAAATCAATTGTTGATCAAGCGGAGTTAATACTCGCAATCTAAATTCGTCCCAGCTGTATCCTCGTTCATGCATATCCCTATTCGGAGCTAGCTTGTCGCAATATGCCATTCCCTTAAGATATTTTGGAACGGTCTGAGAGATACAAATAGGAATTATGTTTTCCTCTTCGAGATTCCGGAGATTGCCATAATAAGAAGTATAGATCTTCATTGTCTGTATGAGAAAAAGTTGAGTTGACCTTTGTAAGGTAGGAAGTCCAATCTTTCGCTTTTCGAGGTATCCAGCTCAAATCCATACTTTCCAAAAAAGAATTTTGAGTTCGAAGACGAAACACAATCGATGATCGATGACTTTCCGACAATTCCACCAGTTTCAAAATCAGATTTGGTCATTCCCTCGAGAATTCCCCACTCTTCTTGAATGTAAAGAAGAGAGTCTTTATCAAAAGTTTTTCCAGCGTGAACTAAGAACTCTCCTCGATAATTTGTTCTCCAATTCCTGTTCTCTATGTCTTTATATCCTAGAACGATCAACAAAGCCCAAGGTTGTTGGACTGATAGAATCTTTGGATAGAATGATGTATCCTTAAACTTAATTAAATATTCGTTAATTGTCATTAATTGGGTCTCCTAAATTTCCATACTATTTTCTGCAAAGTCGCTGAGTGATTTCTTAATTAATTTCACATTAAGTTTAGTCATGTAGCGAATATTGAATTTCCATTTCTGCTTTCCACCTCTCCAAATTATGCAAGCAACTGCGAAGGGTTTCCTCCCAACAATCTCTACTTGGTGATTTGACATTGTTGGATTTGTGTACATTGAATCTACTTTCATAAGAAAAAAAATCCGTTCAGCATATGGAGATCGCCTTTGGACGACACCTTTTAATTGTAAATTGAAGCATCGGCAATTTATCACGGTTTTTTCTCGATTCCTGCTACTCACATTCACTCCAACATAAGTCTTGGAACTCTACCTTGATTATAGCCCTCTTCTATTTGTGGAATGATAGTTTCGCCAACTGTCTTTCCACTGGCGGTAACAATGTAAGAAAGGAACTCTTCTTCAAATGTTGAAATCTGGCATTCGACCATTTCCAATTTGGCTTTTATCGCTAAGTTCAGAGCTCTCCATCGCTGTCTGCATGCTTGTTCCCATGCTGCCTCAATATCTGAATTGTTTTTTCTTTGCCTTCCGGATTCAGTGAGTCGAAATTTATCTACTGAAGGAAGTGGTAATACAAACTTAATCCTTCGACCTTGCATTTCGAACTGTATCATTGCCATACATTGATCGTCGTCCCAACCAGACATGAATTTTCCAGCTCCATATTTTCGGAGCGTCTTTTCGATCTCAGCTTTTGATCGGTCTGTTGAAACATCTGTGTTTTGTGCGAATTTACCCATTGTTTTGGTTTTCCCTTTTTAGTTTATAAACATTGCTTAATAGCGGAGTGTAGTGTTTCTCATCTATTTTCACTAGAACCCGGTCGCCTCTTCTTGAGATATCCATAGTCGATGATTTTAGTTGAAGATCATGCTGACGTAATATCTGTGAAGCTGAAGCTCCTTTAGGTATAATATCAACCACCTGACCTTTAAAATTTATTGATGATTGCATCCATGTAACGAAGTCACCTTTATTGATTGTAGTAAACGCTGAATGAGTCATTATTCGATACCTGCTTTACGGATAATTTGTTTAACTCGGAATACTAGTTTAAAGATTCTCGATTCTCTGACTTTGAACTGGAAATAGTAGATCATGATCAAACAAAACACTAGGAAATTGAATGAAAGACTGTAGTATAAGTCCGCACCAATCATATGACCTCCCTGAACAATGAAGGATGCAATCTTTCAGAAACACTAGGGCTTAGATAAAGAGCTTCCGTTCTAAGTTTCTCTTTTCTTCCTGATCCTTTAGCAAATGAGTTGCTCATTGTGTCCTTAGTCACAACTTCCCAGTTATTCAAAATAGAATCATAGAGAGGGTGTATGTAGTGAGAGACTATCACCATGCCTTTTGCTTGTGCGCAGGCGTTCAATATCCTGGTATGGCTTTCAATGTCTAGTAGTTCAAGATTATAGAGTTTCTTTGTGTTCCTTGATTCTCCTAAGTAAGGGAGATCAACGTAGAAAAGCGTATCAAGAGAATCAAAATATTTAAGAACTTCTTCCGCATCCATCATCGTTGTGGTAACTCCACGAAGTCGTTTTGAAACTTGATAAAGATGCCGGATCTCTGCAAATAACCTTGCAGGATTATGACCTCCTCCGTTCAGTAAGTTCCCTTTAAGACGAAATTCTATGTTGGACTTTCTAATATCATTTGCTTTTAGTGAAGTCCAACATATTGTATAGAAAGCCCATGCCCGTTCTATGGAGTCTTGAGATTTAATTCTGGAGAAAGCTAGTTTTAGAGAGCTCTCCGAGTAAGGAGTAAATTCAATTTTTCTAATTAATTCTTTAGGTCGATCTCTCAGAGATTGGAAAAAATTATCAATATTAGGATCGAGGTCGTTTGCAATTTCAACAGTTGACCGCTCTTTGCTCAAGAGAACAGATCCGGCTCCGAAGCATGTTTCCACATAAGTCTTATGCTCAGGGAAGTGAGAAATTATCCACTCTCTCAGCCGGAATTTTCCACCGTTGTATTTTAAAGCAGGTCTAGAGATCATGACTCTCCTCTGAGATATGCTTCGAGAGCTCGAGATTTAATTTCTTGAGGAAATTTACTGAACTCAAATTGAATTTCGGGACGATATTTCTTTATCTTCTTAATCAGCTCTACGACCTTTTCCCTGGGATTCCTGTTTGTGAATTCAGCTATTCTTCGAGCATGAAAAGATACAAATTCTTCCGGAAGATCTTGAACAGATACACTCCATGTTTTACTTTTATCGAATTGATCTTCAATAATTTCTGCCACGCTCATCGATTAACAACTCCTTCTAATGTTTCTTTGCTCAGATATTTGTATTCCCATTCCTCTATCTTGTCTGGAACCCATTCATCTACTTGTGCTTCCCCTAAACTTTGAATTGTGATTCGGGTTTCAGATAATTTGGATATCTTCCCTTGGGGAATGGCCGGGATCTCTGGTTGTTCGTTGTAGTTAGGAACGAATAGTAGATCAGGTGGAAAAGTGCATTGGTATTTATTTGATCGACCGAAACCTCGTCGGATAATAATCAACCATCCTTCCCTTTTTAACTCGTTGGTGATTTGAGAAATTCTCTTTGGTTTAATTTTCCCACCCATCCGATCGGAGATAGCCTGTAAAGTAGGCCACGCATATTCATTAGCTCCTTGGAAGGTAAGTAAAGTCGTATAGACCAGAGCCTTTTGACCTGAGAGATTAAGTAAGGCGGTAAGTGGCGCGAAAGTGAATTTTTTCTTTTTCATATATTTGCCTCTGTCTCATTGTGAGATATAGCCAAAGCCCTATCGTCTGGAGTCGTGAGCCAAATCAATCGTTCTGCTAAATTGTGAAGACCGTATCCTCTTAGCCATTCGATTCGCTTGGGAACAGACGTGTGCTCATCATAGCTATCTTTTCCAGTATGAAGAGCAGGAGTAATGCAAAACATATTTCTCGGATCAGTCGGATCATAACGCTTGTACCTTGTACGTCGTCCTAATAAATGAGCGACAACGATATTCCGAGATCCAGTAAGTATGCAACGATAGCCATGATTCTTTCTGCATTGCTCCATTCCCACTGCCATTTTCTTGGCGTATCGTGAAGGTTCTTTGCTTCTCCGAGAATCCTGATATCGCTTAACGGACTCTCGTTGACGTTCTCTTTGCCTTGCGATCTGTTCTTCCTTAATTTTTTTCATTTTCATGGTCTCGTAAATTTTCTAACTTATAGATGATTGCCTTGGAAGATGATTCCAGTTCTTTGAGATTCTTAATAAAGCCTTCTGGTACCGCTTGATTAAATTCTTTCACCTTATCCAAAACTTTGTATCTCCAATAATAGGGATCAGTCGACTTTAGTTGACTTTCCGTAAATCCTATTGATTCCAGATAGGTCATTACGTGCTTCAATTCTTCGATAGTCGTTCTGAGAGATTTATTTTCTTCTCTTACCTCAAGTATCTGGCATTTTATAAGTTCTCGAATACTCTTACCTAATTTTGCTCCTCTTTCCTTTAGTATTCGCTTTTCCGAAAGATATTCTTCAAGCTCTTGAAGCCTTCTCTGTTTTTGGTCATATTTATCCAGTTGAGTGAGCAACAGGCTTCTTGAAGGTTCGCATCTCATAAGTGCAAGACGAAACATTTCTTGAGGAATCTCCAGAGATCTTCTAACAGATAGTTTCTTCTTAAACAGCTTTTGACCATTAGTCGATGTAATATACAATCCAGCTTCAGGAGGCAGCTCACTTGGATCTATTATCCCAGGAGGTGCAACGAAATACAGATAGTTGCAATAAGGAAGATAAGTTTGCCACTTTTCATCCTTTTTGAAATCGGATCTTGAAACCTTTATCTCATAGGCTGTGCACTCAGGTTTAACCCAAGATCTGGGCATTACCCATGCATCCATACGCGTTGTCCCTGATCGAGCTTCACCTGTATTCAATTCGCTAAGGAAAACATCATTCTGCCCCTGGTGTTTCTTCTTTAGAAGTTCTAGGATTTGATAGCTGCTTATATTCATATCTCTCCTATCACTAGATCGAATCCTTCTTCCCCTTTTTCGCAAGGGAGCCAAGTTGTAAAAATTGAAGGGATTGTTCCCAGGTCGTCGTCCTGAATGATATTGGCATGAACAAGAGAGTCCAATACTGTTGATACCATTCCGTCAATATCTCTGCGCTGATTTCCTGAGACTCGGAAGACGATCGCAAGGAAAGCAATTTGGCTATTATCACATTCATTTCGAATTTCGCTTTGTCCGAAGTTCGGAAGATCATTTTCCCTTTCTTGGATTTCGAAATTGTCTTTGAATTTTTGAACGCGGGAACGTTTGTCCCTAGATTTTGCACTCTTATAATTTGGCATTTCAAGCTATCTTCTCCAGTTTGTAGATTCGATCTTTAGGTATTACAACGAGCTTCTCTTTTCCATGGACTCGCAGAACATATCGTTCCTGGTTGATACTTTCTTTTATCTTACAAGCTAGATCCTTAAGATCATATTTCTCATAGACGTTTGTTCCTGCAGGAAGTATCTCAATAACTTCTCCACGAGCGTGTCCACCTGGATGTGAATAAAGTGCGACTGATTTCAATAGATTTTCCTCGGAAACACTTTCCATTCCATACCATCTAATTTTGCTCCGGCTCTTTTTTTTCCGACTTTATAAAATGATGTATCATGCTCTCTTATTATTTTATCTAGATCAGGAACACGTTCAATGAAAACACCACTTCCTTGCGCAACCCACTCACCCCATTGCTTAAAAAAGAATGGAACGGCTGCTTTTTGGCATTGGTCACGAATCGATCGAACCCAATTTGGATGCATAGGACGTGCATTGTGTCCTGATTCGCCTCCGACAATAATCCAGTCAATAGAGCTACAAGGCGTCCACTTGCCATCATCATCCCAGTGAATATTTTTACCATTTAGCACATCATAACTATGTAGCCCTATTCCAATATCTCCGGCAATATTAGTTAGGTCGATTTCTCCTAATAAAGGCTCCATTGATAAGAATCTTACTTTACAAGGAATATCTAATAGTATTGGAATTCTTTCATCGGCTGCCTTTTGATTTTCGACCGAAACTCCTAACCATACATTTGGTAAATCGCAAAACTCGGGATACTTTTCAAAAAACTTTTTTGCAACGTCCGGTCTTTTGGTTAGAATCAGCCAATCCAAATTTGTAGTTAATTTAATTCTTGTAAATAGTTCAACCCTCCAGGATTCTAATTCTTCTCTATCCTCAAAAGTATCTGATAAACTTTGTGCAAAAACTTTATATCTAATGCCTTCTTTTCCGGCCTTTCTATCCCATGAAAAAGGTTTATTTCGGTTATTTATCGAAGTTAATACTCGGTTTCCATGCGCTCCCCACTTAGCCTTTTTATAACGCTTATCCATTAAATCTTCAGCATAACAATTCTTACATCCATCGGAAATCTTTTCGCACCCGATCCATTCGTTATGTGTATGGTCTGTCCATTCGATTCTAGAGTTATTCATTATGGTTCCTCAAAATATTATCTACCTACGAGTCCATGCATACAGTAAGGACATTTAACTGGTTTCCCACCATCTTCCAAAGTCTTTGATTTCCCCTGGTTATCGATGAACATGGTTCTTGATCCTTTGCAGCGATTACAGTTTACAGCTTTGTCAGCGCACCAAGATCGAAGTCTTTGAATGATAGCCGAGTATTCTTGCCAGATTTCTAGAAAATCTTTGCCCGGGTCCGGAATATACTTATCAATCTCATCATGAAATTTGAGTGATCCATCCAAGTGAACTGCGAGAACTTGGGATATTGTTTTCCAAGAATTCTCCATGTTCTTGTGTATGCCTTCGACCTTCGCAAGATCTCCAACTAACTGAGGAACGGATTTCGCTTTTTTTGATTTTGCTTTGGTTTCAGACTTCTTTGCTGCTGGAGTAGACTCTGATCTGTGCTTCTTCACAGCATTACCCAAAGACATTTTTCCCTCTTCTACTTGCTTGAGTAGTTTAGGATTTTCTTTCTTAAGCTTGGTCGCTTGTTTGATTGATGTCTCAGACGTATCAAATTGTTGTGCGAGAACCTTGTTTACCTTGCCTTTGGTCTCCTGAGTTTTTGAATTCCCAGATTTAGGTTTCTGGTTTTTTAGATTAGATTCACTTCGAGCTTTTGCTTCCTCTTCGAGAAGTGGCTTGTAGTTGGTAGCGAGAATTGCTTTCTGTGATTGTGTTAAATCTCTTCTCTTATTCGTTCTGATTGTATAGAGTAGAGCATCGTTTCGATCACCAACGAACTCACGAGTTTTGAAAAGTTTTCCGCTTTCTTGGGCCGCAAGATATCTATTCCATCCATCTAGAACCTTCCCTTCGAATAGGACTATGGCAAATTGCGGATCAAATCCATTGAGTTCCATGTCTTTTACGAGTTCGCTTTTTTCGGCCTCACCCATTTCAGGGTAGAGATTGAATTGGTGTTTTTCGAGTTCACGCATGATCTAATTCCTCTTTTCTTTCTTCATCTATTTGAAATAATGTTGGTTGCTTTTGGTCGGCTTTCATGAATACACGCGCCGTATCTAATACTGAATCGCTGAATAGCTCTAACTCAGATCTTACTGTTTGAGGAACTAAGAGATTTGAGTAGTTGCACTTAAGGTATGTGAAGGGTGATATCCCTTCAATTGTCTCGTATGGCATGTGGTTTCTGAGATAAACTTCATAGAAGAATCGCACGCCTTTACCCAAGCCTTTTTTCTCTTCCGTGTGGAATTCGAGTCCAACAACATTTATCAGATTCCAATCGTCTTCGGGAATTCGAAGTTCGGATTTTAAATTCACGTAACTTCGAAATTTCTGTAAATGCCCGATTAACGTGTCTAGATCCTCCGTATGTTTTTTGGAATCGAGGACAACTACCATGTCCGTTCCACGATTGACATACTCGATCTTCATGTTCCCAGCTTTGTATTTTATTTTTTCTAAAACCATTTTCTTTGTCCCAATAATAGTGTAATATGTCTCATACTAAGATCTAAAAAAAGGGGGTATTTGCCCCTTTGTATCATAGCTTCTCGGTTTAGATTTACCTAATCGATGTCCGATGAACAAACCTATGGCGAAGGCAAGAGCACCGACACCGATTGTTATTAAAATCAAATCTTCCATTGTCTATACCGCAATGTTCAAAATTCGACCGGACTGTTTGATCTCTGATTTAAGCTTGTCGAGCTCGAATTTATTGGAAGTCAATGTCTCGTAACAATCGGCAAGCATCAAATCGCGTTCTGTGATTTGATTTTTAAGATATTCTCTATCGTTCGCATATCGCTCTAAGTCATTTTTCTGAATATAGTTTCGAACTTTTAAATCCTTAATCGTATTAAGCAATTTGATTATCAGTTTCGTTCTCTTTCTAAGCAAGCTTGGACGTGAGAATTTCCCAACTAACCGCTCTAAATTTGTAACTTGATTCCGATCTTCAATTTCTTGTAACATATGAGACTCCTTATAAGGCCGGGATCTCTCCCGACCGTTTTTCGTTATCAATGAATTCCAATTATTTCTTGGATTTCTTTTTAGGTGCAGCTTTCGTTGCAGGTGCTTCGGTTTTTTTGTTTTTGGTCGACACTTGAATTTCCTCCTTTGTCTTAAATTTTAAAGATCACTTTTTTACGCAGCTTCGCCCAATTCGAGAGAACTACCTGGTAAGAGAGGAAATATTTTCCCTTTCTCGATCAGATAAACTTTGTCCGCTAGTTTCTGGATATCATGCTTGTGTGAGACGTAGATGACTTGTTCGAAACCTCCGACTAGCATCGCTTTATCCAACATCTTTTGGTAAAGGTGAGCGTTCTTCGGAGTGAGACCACCGTCCGCTTCATCACGGATAAGAGTTCTGATATCGGCTCCCGATTGTTGTTGTTGATAGACAGCGGCTCCCAGAGAGATCCCTTCTTTGATGATGGCCGCCTGTCCTCCAGACTTGTTATCAACCAACGATTCTTCGCCTGTCTCTTCGTCTAAGACCATGAGCGAAACCTCTTCTCGAAGATCTCCCTTCCCTGTTTCTTTGGTTGTTTGAAGCCTGACCTGAAATCTTGAACCGTAACATTCTTCTAGAATCCCATTGATTGACGCGGAAATTCCAGGACCCGCAGCATCGAGTTTTAGAGCTCTTGCACCTTTTGGAGACAGACCTTCACACAAAAGTTTTAGATACGTGAGTCTCTGTGCTTTCGGAGATTGTAGAAGTTTGTCCAAACGAATTTCAGACTCTTCAATTTCCTTGAGTGAATTAACCTGAGTTGTGATCTTCGCAATAATCTCGTCTTTGAGTTTTCGCAAGTCAGCGAGTTCAATATTGATCTGATCGAGTTCGGATTCAGCTGTCTCGATTGCCTGAGTTTCTTTATCTTTGGAATCGAGAAGAACTTGGAGATTATTTATTTCCTGTTCTATGTCCGAGCACTTGTTTTTTGCGGTTACAAGTTTTGCTTCATAGTCCTTTATTCTTTCCTCTGCAAGATCTAGATGCGCGATGTTCTTAGATTCTTCTTGTAGGATTGGAACCTTTTTCCTGAGATCAGTGAGTGTGGTTTCTTTCTGCTCAATCGCTTTGAGTAGTGGAAGATTCTCCAATGTTTTCTCGGTCTTGATTTGAGTTTCTTCTAAAGAACTAATGGATAGTTCACAAGCTTCCTTTTCCTTTTGAGACGCATTGAGTTTCTCTTGGATCTCTGCCTTCTGTTTTTCTAGAACTGCGATATCCTGTTCAACGGTAACAATTTTCTTTTTGCCTTCGACCGCGTCTTTGAGCAGTTCACATTCTTCGGAAAGAACTTTGTCGCCAACCGTAACTCCGGAGCAAGGAACTCTGTCCAATAGCTCGGCTTTGGATTTTAAGCTTTCAAGGGTACTGTTTAGTCCAGCGATTCGCGTATCCAATCCACTGATCTGGGTAGTGAACGAAGTGCACTCGGTAGTTTTAACAGTGAGTTCTAATTTGAGTGATGCAACTTTCTCTTTGGTCGATGCAATAAGTTCACGAAGAGATTTTGCCTCTGTCTCATACTGAGATTTAGCCGAAACTATTTCCTTTTCGATTATCTCAATGAGTGCGTTCACTTCTTTGAGTTCCATGTCTGCTTTTCGAATTGCCGGAGCTTTATCCAATAGAGTCTGATTGTTTTTCAATCGTTCTTGGATATCGGTGATTTCTGTTGTGAGTGTAGCTTTCTCAGTTTCGAGTTTCTTCTTTTTCTCCAAAGATTCTTTCACGTCTGTGTTCTGAGATTTGAGATCGGCAATTCTCTGCATGGAATTCTTTTGAAGAAATTCACATGATTCGATATTCTTGATGTTCGTCGATTTCTCTAGTTCAAGATCTGATCGTAATTTCTGAGTTTCTTCTTTCTTCTCAATCTTTTTGCGTAGCTCGGTGATCGCGAATTGGTCGCCCTTGATTTCGTCTTCGAGAATCTTTCTCTCTTTATCAGCCAGAGAGAACTCTCGATCGTATTCGCCAAAACCCAAGAACTGATCAAGTAATTGTCTCGAGTCACTCTGATTCAATGACGATAGGTGTCCCTTCCCCTTTTGTGAATGATAAATCGTTGAGAGGAAAATTTCCTGAGAAATTCCAGTGACCTTCAAGAATTCTTTGTCGAACTCTTTGACTTTCCCTTCGGTCACAGCCTTTCCGTTCACATAAAGGTAGGGCTTCTGAGTTTTTGATATAGGATCAATGAGCCTTTTTACATGGATCTCTTGACCTTTAAGAAAAACTTTTACTTCTATGTAACTTTTTTTATCTGTAAAGCATCCGTAGATAGCCCCTTCATCCCTACCAGACTCTGACTTTCTGTTCGGAGTAATTCCGTAGAATGCCATACACACTGTATCAAGTAGTGTAGTTTTTCCAGAACCATTGTCTCCGATGATCGCGATCTTTTGATCGTCACCTGGCTTCCAGACAATTTCTTCAGGGAAAGGAATTGCACCTTTGTTTTTGATTTCTAATATTCTCATGCTGCGACCTCGTCTTGATTGTCTTGCTCAGTTTTTCCCATTTCCAAAATCTCTCTTCTGATTTCGAGTATGGACTGTATTTCGGAGTCCGTCAGTCCCCTTCCTTGATAGTAAACTCGAAGTGAGTCTTCAACTCCGGTAGCTTCCATGATTTCAGCGTTCCTAACCGAAATTTGGTGAATGGTTTTCTTCTCAATCTTAGCGTCTGGATCGATTGCCTGGAGTTGTGCTTTGAACTCAGGTGGGATGCTATGAACTTCCTCGGCTTTGACCGTGTATCGAAAACGAACTTTGGATCCAGCTTCTGCAATGTTCTGTAGATTGATTTCCTCTTTGGTCTGTTGATCGATGAACTTCCCGTCTACGAATTCAGCTGAAATCGAAACCATTGGTTGTGGATTCAAAGAATGAAAAACAGGTTCTTTCTCCCAGCTGGTTCCATTGTGTTCCCAGATAAGAACTCCCTTGTCGTCCTTGTACTCTCCCCAAGTTTGTCTCGTGATTGATCCAGGATACCAAACACTACCACCTACATTCTGTAATTTGTGATAATGACCACCGACAACGGGAACTCCCAAAGTTTCCAGAACTGAAAGTGGAAGGTGGATTCCATTGTGTCTTGGAATATTATCGTTATCCAACTTGGCTCCCGAAACAGTTCCGTGGAACAAGAGCATAGACGGGTGTTTTTGATTATTGAAATCCTGGTACATTTTGTTGAGGAGATCGATCATCAATGACGTTCCCTTCTCTCCAAATTCAGTGAGGTTCTCTGACTGCAATGCAACGGCTCCGGCCGAGAAATGAGGAACTACTCCAAGGAATATATGAGAACCATCTCTCAAACTTACTGTCAGAGTTCCTGGTTTTTCAAATACCGTAACATACTCAGATTGGTGATTGATCAATAATTCTTTAGGAGCATCATGATTTCCTCTAAGCACTATAGCTCGCGCTCCAAACTGATTTACTCCGTCCAAGAACTCTTTGAACACTAATCTCTGATCTTCGGTTGAAACACCTTCATAGATATCACCGGCCACACACACCAAATCAACTTCTTGTTCGCGGAATAAATTCCGAGCTTTATCCAATGCAATAGCTTCCTTAGATTCGAATCCACCTTGAAGATGAATGTCTGCTATAATACCTACTTTCATAATTTTGGTTCTCCTTTTGTTTTAGCGTTTTCAGCTAAATGTCGGTGTCTCAGGTTCATTCTATGTCGAAGTGAATCTTCAAAAACGGATTCGAATTTCGAGTTGTTGACCTTCGCGAGAATCGATTCCAATTCGACCTTGGACTCTGCCTTCTCTATTTCAGAAAGAAGCTCGTCGTAAGTCGGCCCTTTGTCGTCGAATAGCAAGGTAGTTGCCTGAGTAGCTTGAGCGTTGATCGTCTTAATTTTATTTGCACTAAAACCACCATCATCGTCTTTATACACTGCCTTCATGCAAACCCACATTTTCATTGCTTGCTCAAGAGGAAGTTGTGTTGGAATTTGTAAAAGTTCTTTGATCGCGTTTCGTTTAGCCTTACGATCACAAGATTCATGAACATGAGCCTGGTTTTTTCCAGAACTAGTTAAAATTGGTAACGCTTTCCCGGTTGGAGGTGTGATTGAAGGTGTACCATCTGGAAGATCAAGACTTGCAACATACTCAATCAGTAAATGAGCGACTCCACCAATTTCAATGGTCTTATCAGTGACTTTATCTAATTTGATTCCAACTGCTTGCCCTATTCCTATTACCTTCTCGGATTTGAGCATTACGTGACCTTTTTTTAGCCCGACTCCTTCAGCATTCCTTTCATCCCAGATATCATCTTTGGTTACAGTCACTATTTGCGGTTTCAATACTACATTTGCTGGCAGACAATTCATTAAGAATTGAGAGAAAAGAACCATATTGTATTTTTCTCGAGGGAACAAAGTCTGTAGTGCATCCAGCTTTTCCTCAAATTTGTTTTGATATGCTGAAGGATTAATTTCTCCAGTCTCCATGAGAAGTTGATTTTCTGTTGTTGTCATCATTGAACCTCCATAAGTTCAGTTATTACTTTATTTACGAGCATTGCTCGATCAAAAGACACAGCGAGTCTCTGTCCTGTTTTGCGACAGATGAGCTCGTAGTATTCATTTCCATTTTTATCAAGCGACTCTGATAACCGAATCCGGTAAGGGAGCGTCTTGTAGTTTTTGGTCTCTGAAATATTCGTTGTAGGTTTCGTCACTCAATCCACCGTTTAGAAAATCAATTGTGTTGGCTTGATCGACCCAACCTTTTTCTTTTAATACCTTAACAGCATTTTCATGAGAGACTTTTGCATCTCTAAGCAACGTGTAGGTATCTAATATCGAGAAGATCTCTTCTGTGATTGTGTGTTCTTTACTCATCGTTTTTTTTCCTTGTTCTAAAATCTCTTATTTCCGATGGTGAGATTAACCACTCATCGGTTCCCTGGTGTTCGAGCACTGGGGTTTTCCTTTTCCCTAAATTCTAAGCCGTCTTGTTATAAGCTCCCGATAGTGGATTCACGGTTAAATCCGACCATTGCCTATCCTGTAATTTTCTCAATCCTGCAAACCTTTGTTGTAATTCCAGGTAGTGGGATTGCTCATCGTTGTTGAAAAAAATCCGATCTTGAATCGGTTTTTTCCTATTCGCTTCGATGAACTTTTTTTCACTTTCTTGATCATCAGTTTTATCTTTCCATTCTGGAAGATTCTCTTCTCGAAGTTGCTCATTTAACATGTTCAGAAATTCGCCCATCACATTTGCCCTACTGCAATACCAGATTCTTGAAATAACGCTGGTTGATGAATTCTCTTGAATCCAGCTTCCTTAAGTTTCTCGGAAATAAACTGTAATCCCTTTCCAGTGAAAACCGTCTTCTTGTAAGACGAAGACTCACCGTGAGTTTTTTCGAAGGCTAATATCACCTGCTTGAAATATCCCTTTTGAAGAAATTCTTGGTAAGGTTCATTGTTCTTCATGATGAACCGATTTTTCCGACAAAATCGAAACAGGCCGATCGAACCCAAATTCAAATACGATAATGTTTTTGCAGCTTCAGTGAATGTGTAGTGATCGTTAGATTTTTTAACCTGTTCTGCGAACTCCGCGTTGGGTGTGAGCTCTGCAATCTTAGCGTCTTGTTCTTCGATCAAGGTGTTTGCAGCAATAAGTGCTCTGGCAACCAAATACTTGGGATCTTCTGTCTGCTCTTTGTTCGCTGACGTTTTAGAATAAGATCCTGTCTTTCTGATTGCTGGAAGGACTTCGCTCGTGACCCATTTCTTAAATGACTTCGCCTCTGGTTTGCGAGATCCTAGAATTAAAGAGTAAAGTCCAGATTCGCTGATAATATTGCTTTCACCTTGACGACCTAGATTGAATCTAGCCCGTTCATCTGAATCAAGTCGATTCAAAGCATCAGTAGAATTTTGGATCTCCAAAATCTCACAAACATCTTTTGCTACAAACCATGGTTCACCGTTAATATCGACTGTTCTGACAGTTTTGTTTTCGTAGGTAAATGGAATCAAATTCGAACTATTCATCCACTTTTCCTTAGGCTACTTGATTGCTTTTTAGGGGGTTTTGTGTTTTTGGATAAATCACATGTCGAGCAAGTTCTTTCTTGTACGGACGGTTGTGTTTAATTCCAAGATCTTCCAAATAGGACAGCAATGTCGCACTATCCATTCTTTTGTTGATTGTTCCATTGATCGTAGCGTAGGACAAACCAGTTCGAATTCTCAGATCTGTCTGAGTAAGATTCATTTCTGAAAGTCTCTTATTTATCTCTTCAGGTGACATAACAGAGTTTTCCTCTGTTTTATTAGCTTGAATTTGGTTGGCTCTCATATTCTCTTTCCTTTGTATCGTGATAGTAATAATAACTAAAATGACCATACTTCACATAGTGATATTTTGCAATCAATATTTATCACAAAAGCAAAAAATAGATGATAGATTTAAAAAAAATTATTAAGGATCTACAATTAACCCAGAAGGAGTTTGCAGATCGAATGGGAGTCAAGCAGAGCACGATTTCCATGTATATATCGGGCGAAAGGAAAATTTCCAAACCAATCGCCTTCCTAATAGAGAAGACTTACGGAATAAGCAGCGACTGGCTTTTAAACGGTACCGGTAAGATGTTCATCGATCTCGGTGAAGAAGAGAAGAAGATCCAGGAAGAAAACGCCCTACTCCGGCAAATAGATAAAAAACCAGAAATTAAAGAAATAGTAGAGATTTTAGTACGGATGGATAAACAAAACCTTGCCAAAACATTGGCTGTTATAAAAACTTTGTCGGAGAATTAAGGAGTAGCTATGCATTTTATTTTAAGAAAAAAAAAGGTTACAGTTGTTTGTTCATTAATTTTATTTTTTCTCACCACCGCAATTTTCACTCATTCAAAAGAACAGGCCATTGGTTTTGATGGAATTAATTTAGAAAGTAAAAAACAAGATGTTGTGAAAGCCATAAAGAAGAAATACTCAGGTGCGGAATTCGGCTGGGATGAAGATGATGGAACTGGACGGAACAATTGCATTGTTGTGGAACTGAACTCAGACTTCCCTAAACAAATTGTTTATTTTTTCGATGAATCTGGAACTCTTTACTTTATAGGATTGAAAATATCTGAAATTGATGAGCCAAATTATTTTTCTTTAAAAAAGAATATAATAGAAAAGTACGGAGATCCAATTTTCGATCTAAACAAAGTGACTAGATGGAAAATAGGAACACATCAAGAAATCACTATTTCTGAAGATAGTTCATATACAGCCCAAGGCTTGATGGTTCACTATAAAAATAAATTACTCTGGGATAAATACGAGGCTTCTCTAAACAAAGACAAATTCAAGAAGTTTTAGATCTATCGAGAAATCATCGAACACTTAGTCGAACTCGATAAACCGAGTCTCACTCAGATTCTAGCGATCACGAAAACGTTTTCGAAAAAGTGATAGTTGAATGCTAAGGGGGAAAAGATGCGAGGACCTTTTCAGCAACGCGGAGTTATGCGAAGTAATCAAAAATTAAAAATCAATGTTTGGGATTAGATCTGGTAATTTTATTTTAAATTTAATTGCTTTTTTTTCCAATTCAGTTTCAATCCGTTTAAAGTCTTCAGCACTTCTCATGCCTGCAAATGCTGCTTTTAAAAATTTAACCTCATTCACACTATAAACAGGTTCAAGAATTGTGATCGATTGTTGAAAGTAAGTAATTGTTGAATTTACGTAAGAAACTTTTACTAAACTTAAAAAAGCACTAAAAAATGCTAGTGTTGTAATAAATAATAGTAGATAATAACCCTTGTTAGAATTTAAGAAATCCGTCTTTTTGTTCTTGGTTCGTGCTTCTTTTGAGTATTTATATGGATGTCTTCGTAAAATTACTAGGTAAAGAAAAGGAATAATTGAAATAGCGATCAAATGTAAAAAGACTGAAGATTGTTCATGAAATCCGCGAGCCGATTCAATGTATAAAGAATTTCGATAGGCACTTGATGTTTCAGCAGCTAATTTAACAAACGTTGAAAGTAAGAATGAAGTTGAAGGCTTAAATACAATATCCCAAATTCCGCTTCCAAAAGCTCCAATTATAATAATACCGATTGTTTTTTTTATTCGGGAATAATTCTCTTTTTGTGGTTCTTCCATTTTGATTTTCCTAAATTAATTTTTGATTATTTCGCATAACTCAATATAATTGAACTACAGATATTCTCGCATCGAGCTTGAATATTCGACAAATATAATTTGGCTTACCTCGAAATCAACTAAAAGAATCGTAATAAATCCCAGGGAAACACCGATTATGGAGATTAAGAAGACGATTTCGAATAAATGATTTTCAATAACAGGCGAAGCAATCGCTATGACACGGTAATTGACCCAAGCCCTCACCATCGCTTCAATGGTCGCGAGGGGAAATGGCTATTATTGAGTTATAGGGCGCTTTTTTTACTACAAATTATTTACCATTTTTTTTGCTTGTCCTAAAAATCCTGTCCATCCTTCATTATTTCTTGCTTGAATTAGATCGACTGTTTCTTTTAATAATCCAAAACCTCCGATAAAATTTCCAGCTGTAGGTATTAGTCCTAAAAAGTAAAGAGCTGCACTTTTTCCCACAGAAATTTTATTAAATTTGTCTCTCACAATTCGATTTACTATTGAATCAAATTCATTTGATAATTCTTGTATTTTATTATCTAAATTTGTAATATCCTCTACTGAAAGTTGGTTATCAATTTTATTACGATATAACTTTAAAAGATTATCATTCCTTAATTCTTCGATTGATGGATGCCAAGGACCTTCTAATGTTTGTATTGATGTCGTTGAAGCATTTATTAATCGTTCACTAATTTTCATTTGTAAATGTGACTCATTAAATTCTCTGCTCCATAATGAATTTGCTGAGTTTTCTACCAGTGTCATCCCATGTTTACTAGCTATGTACCGATCTATTAAAAGATTTTGAAAGTTTCCTGGTGTTGGTAAAATATTAAACTCACCAAATTTGAAACTACGAGAATGGTTATCGTACCTCCAATCATTTCCGAGTGTTGAAACTATAATTTTATTCCAATCTTCAAATGGAAATCTTCCTAATTCTTTTTGCTCGTCCTTTGGAATTGCATCCAGACTTAAACCTTTCGGTTCAAGTTCTTCATCAATAAAATGTACAAATTTTAAATTTTCCATATTATATGGACAAATTCTTCTGGAAAAAAACCAAATTTCATCATAAAGAAGGAAATAGCTAAGAGGGGTCTCTAAAATTGGTCCTGGTCTTCCTTTAATTTTTTCTAATTCGTAATAATATCCTACGGGACTAGATACTCCAATTAGTAATTTTTTCCTCATTCTAATTTACCCATTTATTTTTATATATAAAATGTTTGCTAACGAACTGACCTACCTGCCGTTCGGGATAGCTGAGTCTCCAAAGGAGGCGTTAGCGTTGGCACGAGATTGCTTGAGCGAAGCGATGAAGCAATCGCAGTGACACCTGAATGGGTCTAGAGCTCCTCTACAACACGAACAAAAAAATAGCTTGAAATTGTATTTGAATTAGCTATTTTTCAGGCGAAGGAGTAGGATTACACCCTGAGCAATCCGAACAATTATTCGTACAGCATGCTGGGCATCTCTCACTTGCACACATTCCCTGTGTTGGACTAACACTGGATATTGCTACTCCAGTAAAAATTACACCGAAAAATAGAATTGAAATGAATAATTTCTTCATATGCCTTATTCCCCCGTTCTGCTGCGAATCTATAGAATCTTAATTATCTTAAAATTTCAATACATTTTTAATTAATTAAATAAAAAAGTTTATTCTTTTAAAAAAATCAATTCAAATAATCACCAAGATTAGGTTTCTAAACTCTCAAGCCTCGCATTAATTTTCATTAAAATAAATCCCACAGACAAAACGACCGTAAAAGATGCGAGGTAATACCAGCTATGTAGTGAGCGAGAACGTTTCCGAGCACGCAGAGTTATTCGCAGTATTTTTTACGTTTTAGTTTCTCTGGTTTCTCTCATTCCAAGATAAGTTCTGAATAAAGCATGGACATGAAATCTTAAAACATTACTCAGTAATAAGTTTGGAAATTGGTAATATCCTACATATCGGCTTCCGCTTCTTTGGACTCCCTTGGACTTTCCAATTGATTGAGCTTTAATAAAACCTACTCTCCACAAAATGTCAATTAAATATTCAGGATCTTGATCATTTACCCAAGTAGCTTCTCTAGAAACTTTATATTCCCCTGTAGAAATACCTAAACATATTTCTTCAAGTTCATTTCTATTTAAATTATACGTTTTACCTCTGAAAATTTCAAATATAGTATCCAAACCAGGATATTGAAATCTGTATTCAGAAACTATATCTTTAGCGCGCTCTTCAGAATAACGTACTTCAGCATCTGATATTTCATGGTAATTTGCCGGGAAGTTTTTGTTCTTTTTGGCAGAGTCAGCTGTTTCGCCACAAATATGTATAAACTCTCTTGGTCGCATTAAAGTTCTATCTACCATATAATTGAATGATTTTGCTTTTCTATAATCTATGTTTTCTGAAAATATATGATTCCAAACTTTCTCGTCATCTTCTATATTTTTTAATTCCGGAATTGAAAATCGTATTCTATTAGTTATCAATTTTCTTAAATTAGATTCATCCCAATTTAGAATTTCAATAATATCTCTAATCTTCTGTGCATCTTCGTATAGTGAAGGTATATTATCATATAATTCCCGCCTTAAAGAAATAAAAACTCTTAAATTCGGATTTAATTGATTAATTGATATACTTGATTGAAATAATCCAGAAACAAATGCTTTAGCATCCTCAGACGCATCCCAACCTTTATCTAATTCGTCTATTAATATTGTAAATCTTCTGCTTGAGCATAAATCAATTATACTTGGCAATAATTGTTCTATCTCTTCAAGTCGATATAATTTTGTTAATTCTTTTGATTTAGAGATTGTCCCAAAAACCGTTAGAAATCAATTAGGCGGATAAAGATATATTCATCTCTGTAAAGTTTTCTTCAATTACTTTTTTATTGGCTAAATAATTGGATAGAAATTTTTCTATTTCTTTGTATCCTTTTACTTTTCTGAAATGAAGCTCTTGTGCATATAGGAGAGCTGCTGTCCATCGTGTTGTCATGTCTCGATTTTTACGCCACCTTTTTACTCGGTTCATTTGAAATCTTGGATGTGAAAAGGCTGAATCAATGGGATTCGTTGATTGAAATGTTTTTCGAATTTCGATTGGTAATTGGATTCTATGACAAGTCAATAGATTGTCTTGACCTTCTAACAGACTCATCTTAGCTGTTTCACTGATATTCCCTAACCAATGTTCCATTGCTTTCAAAGATTCTTTAGCCTTCGAGTATTCATTCAAATTGAAAATTGCTTTATATTCAATTTGAAATTCATCATGATATTCTTTGGGCAAGCACGCTTTTATATTTCTCATTTTATGTAAAATACACCTTTGGTGATCATAGTTTTCACCAAAGTATTGCTTAATGCCTTTCTCAATTCCTTTTGAACCATCTGAGACAACCAAAACCCGTTCAGTAAGTGAAATTTCACGATCTTGTAGTTTCCTTAAAGCAGATAATACTATTTCAGAATGTTCACTTGAGCCTTGTACCACCGACAAAAAATGCTTGTGTCCTTCTTTATCTACACCTAATACAACTACTATCACTTCATCCGCTACATGAATACCATCAATGAAAATGGAAAAGAATTCTTTGCCTGGAAATTTTCTCGTATTCAGTTTGTTAAAATGTGCTCTAGAAGCATTTACAAATTCTCTGGATATCTTTGATTTTGAAACTCCAAGTTGCTCAGATACATCTTTCAAGCATTCTCTAAATCGCCGTGTCGTTAGACCAGATACCATCAGTTTGAAAACAATTTCTCCAAGATCTGCTTCGGATTTTAAATTTGCATAGCTTTCTAGTAAAACTTCTTGTCCAGATTTTCTGACTCTTGGTTTTTTGATTTTATGTTTCTGACCCAATATTGGAACAAAAACATTCTCTGAACCTGCACGATATGCTAGACTTTCTTCTACTTTACGGCTAAATCTTTTTCCGCATAGGGCTTCGATTTCCTCTTCCATGATCTCTTGGATAAATTCTAAGGATTTTTTTCGGATTTCAGTTTCTATGTTTGATTTTAAAAAAGATCGAAAACTATCAATATTCGATTGACTATTCGATGTGGTTGTGTTTTTATTTTTCATTGGTGGAACCCCTTTATGATTTTGTTGTCCAAAACTATATTATGGACGGGTTCCGCTTTTTTCAATTCCTAACGGTTTTTGAGTCTAGCTCTTTGATTTAAATGCAGCCTCATAATTTCCTATTTTAATACCTTCTATTCGCTTTAAATATGATATCAAAATTGATATCGGATTATCTTGATGTCCTTTATAGTTATCTCTTAAAAAATTATAAATTTTTGCTGACGAACCAGTTTTTAATATTTTTCCATCACTATCAATCTTTTTCATTATTAAAATGAAAATCAAATACTTCCAAGCAGCAGCATAAGCTCCTTGCTTAACCCATGATCCTTTATGTTCTGATACCATTAAATCATTCAATATTTCATATGAGTAATCTTCAGGAGATAATTCTAAAACAAAGTTTCCATTGTTTCTCTCTCTTTCTGCAATAATTTTAAAGATGGCACTCTTACCAGCGCCTCTATTACCAATTAAGATTTGCTTACGACCAGAAAAAATATTATTAAATGATGAAGATTCAACAAAATAATTGCTCAAACCTTTTCCCAAATCTCTTTCAGCAGCAGGTGCTCCAAAATCTAATTTACTAAAATCTATCATTTGTCTTCCTTAGGGTTAAATTTTAAAAAAATATGACGTATAACGAAACTGACTACCCGACGTAAATCCTAGCTGAGCCTCCATAGGAGTCGTTATCGTCGGAACGAATTCTAGCCCTGCAAGAAGCGTGACGAAGAGGAATGTGTCGTAGACCTACGGTATGCGAAAGTTACCGGGCGTTGGTAATTAGTGTACCATCTAAACTATCTATTTCCATTTGTACTACTGGAATTCTTTTTTTCGCGGCAATAGATAACAATTCGTCTTTTTCATGTTTTAAGCATTTTGCCCCAATAAATATTCTGGATATTGGAGGCATTGCAATGTTCTCTTCTTTTTCGTATATGCCAAATGGAATCACTATTCTCCATTCTTTTTCATACTCCCATTCGATTCGTTTTACAATTGCAGAATATATTGGAAAGTAAATATTAATATTTTCTATTTGAGATAAAAAAGGAGTTATATCCAATACACCCTCTTGATACAAGACAGGATATAGGTGACTAATCTGCATTTGGTTCAAAGGTCGACTGAAGTCGAATTCTATGCAAAAACCTTTATGTCCATTTGCGTAGTGCGCCCACATTAAGCTATTATCATATTTCTCGGTGAAAGAGATTATCTTTACTGAACTTCTGAAATTCTCTGCGGCGTTTTCTATTAACTCCCTGAATAGTTTTTTCAGAATGGGTTTGATAATTGGCTTAATTGGTTTTAGCAGGAATTCTTGCCACCCTGGTAATTTTTTATGAATTGCAAGATCAATTATATCATCAAAGAAATTTCCATTTTTTGCTACGGTTTGGATTTCATCATCTGTAAAAAAAGGATCGAGATTGTATTTTTTTACAAAAGATTCATTTTGAAAACTCAATGCTGCGGGTAAGATTTTTTCAACATCAAATGTTGCGATGCAATCAATAGGATCATTTAAGTTAAAAGGATTTGACAACCAAAGAGTAGTATCGCGCAAATTAGACAATGAGTTTGAGTTTATAGTCCTGTACTTATACAAATACTGCGGTATATTTGCTTGTTTAATTGCTTTTGCTCGTTGCAGGTGAATCAAATTCCTGTTTGGAGGAAACATATATTTTACAAATTCATTCTTCCACATATTTTACCAATGGCGAATAACTCATCACAACTGAATTTCGACTATCTTTCCATCCATCTTGAATATTCGACAATACTAACTCAGTCAACCTGGAAATCAAGTCAAAGAGCAAATTTAAATCCCTGAAAAAAACCGATCTTAACGATCACGAAAACGTTTCTGATTGAAAAGAGCTATACGAAGAATTGAAATTCATCCTTTAAATAATCCTAAATTATATTTAATAAAACCAAGTTCTTCTATTCTGTCGAATATGACTCTAAATTTATCTTTATTTAAGTTCTTAGACATTTCCTTTATTATCGTAAAAAATATTTTATTATTATTTACATCAAACAATATGTTATTTTCGAAATTTCTATTTTTCCCATTTTTCAGCCAAGCAAGAAAAAAGTTATGCAAAATAAAAATAAAGTCATCTGTTGGATTCACATCTTCTCTATCTATATTTTTTGCTACTCCGGAAATTTGCTTCTCAATATATATTAGGTAAGATTTTTCATTAGATACTCGATTTCCATTCAGAATAAAATTTGTGTTGCTATATAATAAATTACTTTTTTGTTGTATTTCTGATTTAAAATTATTTATTCTTAATTTGTAAATTTCCTTCTCAAGCCTTTCTTCTAATTTAAATAATTCATCATTAATTCTAACATACTCATTCTTTTCTACAAATCGGCTTAAAGCAAAAATTGCACTAATTATCGTTGCTAATCCAAATAGCAAGGTAATGAGTAAAATATAGTGCTCCCTTTCTCGTTCAAATATTTGAATTAGATTTGGAATAGCATTTGCATCATTAAGTCTTTCCAATTTACTTTCTAATTCTTTTAGCTTTATTTCATTAATTAATAAATAGTTATCTGTTCTATTTTTTAATTCAGACTTTTCAATAGAAATGGTTAGATTCGGTATAACTCTAGTATTGTAAAGAAAAAAAGAAAAAATCGATAATGCTAAAAGATATAAAAATATCAAGGAAATAATAAGGAATTTGTTAGTAATCATTCAATTTTTTCCGTTTTCCGCATAACTCAATACACTTGAGCTATGAATACAAGTCCATCCATCTTTAATATTCGCCAAATGTGATACAGTCCTCCTGGAAATCAAGTCAAAGAAAAGCTTTAATTCTTGGAAAAACACCGAATATTGCGTTCACGAAAACGTTCAAGAAGAAGTGATAAGTGGATGACTACTTGGTCAAGGGAGCGAAGACGTTTCCGAGCACGCGGAGTTAGGCATTTTTTTCAACTAATTATTGATTTTATTATTTTAATACTTTTTTTTACATCTTCATAATATGTTTTTACTCTAGGAAATGTGATTGATACATTTTTTCCATGTGCTATTTGATTTCTAGTCGCTACAATACTGTCGATTGCTGTTTTTTTTTCTTCTTTAACTTTCTCTTTAAAGTCTTCGGCCCATACTTTATTAAAACCATTCAAAATTTTTTCTATCTTTTCACAATTTAAGTTAGTAACTTTACTAATTGAATTATTTATATAGTTTGATAAAATAGGACTTGATTTATTCTCCACATATTCATATACAATATTCTTGATAGATTCCTCAATATATCCTGACACTAGTATACATATATATCTTGACCAGTGTGAAAGTATTTCTTCGTCAAATTCTTTATTATTAATGGATGCGATAATTTTATCTATCCTAGAAGTAAAACTTACTAAATTTTGATTCATAGAAATTCAAATGTATCTTTAGTAAATTTTAATCGAGCTTTAACTGCTTCTCCATCTGAAGTTCCTACTTTAACAAGTCTAATAAAATCATCCGTAGATATTATACTGTTATATTTTTGTGAATATATTTTTTCAGTTGGAACTTGACCACTTGAAATCATATCAGCTGTCGCTACCATAATAGAATCAAAAGCAGAAGCGTTTATAGACCTTATTGGTCTAAATGCTTTGTTGCCAATAGCTTTATGAATATATTTTAAAGTTTCTGTAAATATGGCCTTTATATCTTGTTCACTAATTTTATTTAGATTTTTATTTTCTGACATAAATGTATTTAAAAAATATCTTAAAGGCTTCATATAATTGTTTCTATTATAAAATAAAGCAAGAAACCTCAATATCAATTCTTGATCCTTTAACCTTTTACTTTTTTGTCCAAATATTTCTCTCCACTCTTTTAATTCATTTAATTCTGATAATAATTCGTTAAATTTTCCGGAATATATCGAAGCTCTTATTTCTTGAGGCTGTAGTTGCAATCCTCCAGTGTTTAGTCTTTCAAATATTAAATATATACTACTATCGTCATCTCTGGGCTCATCTTGCTTAATTATAGTAGCATGAATAATCTGATCATCCAAGTGAAGTCGATCTTCTTCATTTAAGGTAGAATAAGTTTTTCCTTCAAACCTTTCTTGAACTCCACTTAAATAAAATTTTTTATCGTTAAAAGATTCCTCATAAAACATTTGAAGAGATTTTAATCTTTGTTGACCATCAATAACTATCATCTTATTATCATCTTCTTTTGCTAAAAATATACCAGGGATAGGTAACCCCAACAATAAAGATTCAATAAATTTAGTAGATTGAGATAATGACCAAACAAAGTTTCTTTGAAAGGGTGGGATATATATAGCTTTGCTTTTTAACCTCTTAACAAGACTATCGACTGGATAATCAGCACCAAAACTTGTAATAGAATACCTATAAGGGATACTTTCATCTTCACCTGTTTCAAGTTCTATTTCAGATTCTTCATGAATTTCATTGTTTTCCATTACATTTCCCCTTTACTATGAAAATTACGTCTAACACAAGATATAAGAACTTCAAACATCATTTCATTCAACTTTCAAAATCGACAAATCTAATTTTATATATCAGAAACTCAAAAATAATTCCCACTCTAAATAATGTCAAATTAGTTGGTTGACGAAAATGTACTTCTATGTATTTCTCTCCTCGTTTTTTCATATCAATGAGGACTCCTGGGTTTTTAGGAGGTAACCAAATGCAGTCTGCAAATTTTGTAATCCCAGTCGAAAACTTAATTCTAGTTTCAAGCGAACCTTTATCTTAAATAATACCTCTATGCCCAAATGCTTGAAAAAATCGATCCTCAAAAAGTTGGGTTTCACACTTTTCATCACCTTTAAGATGAGAAACGAAATCTACTACTATTTGTTTATTCACACTGGTTCCTTAAATTTCATAAGTTAAGACTTAATCTTCTTTTTAAATTCAGAATGATAATTCTCGAAAAATTTATTGAATCTTAGATACATTTTCCAACCATTCCTTCACGCCGTTAAAATCTCTCAGACTTACTTTCCAATTTAATGAAGCTGCAAAGTCTTCAGCTGGCTTGGAAAAACTGGATGTAGTGACAATGATTCCCTGATTCGCTTTTTCTGATTCCAAAATGCCGGCCATACTTCTTACTATGCCAACCCCTATTTTATTTTTTTGAGCATACCTTTTACATTCAATTAGATATTTTGTTTTTACGTTCGGGATCGAGGTATTGATTGCCATAATATCATATCCGCCATCTCTTGTTTCTTTGGAAAGTGTAACTTCAAAATTATAATTCTTAAATATTTCAGCGATTAATTCTTCAAATTCCCGCGATTTTATAGAAAATATTCTTTGAGGATTTTTAGCAAATGCGCTAATTAATTCAAGTCCAACCCCAATTATAGTCCCAGGTAAATTCTTACTCTCTTCCGATTCTTTTTCAGTAACTTTTATTTCATCAGTTTGAAAATCTATTCCTCTTGGATACAAGCATTTAGTTTCAGTTTCTAAGTTTGTAACATTTTTCTTTAAATCTAAATATTGATTAAGAGCGTTTACAATTCTCTCATTATTTTTTAGATTAGATTCCCTGAAAAACATTTCTAAACTTGCATGAGTAGTCAGTATTTTAGAAATGTTTAATAAATTCTGACTATCATGAATTATGGCTTTAAGGATATCATGACTTTTGAATAGACTATCATTAAGTAAATATTCACGGCTTGATTGCAGCATAGCGTACAAATCTGGCGTGAGTATTCCTTCTACACTTTTTTGCATCGCTATGGCTTTCTGCAAACTTTCTTTGTCGATCATGATTCTATTTCCAATGGAAGATTTAGTTTTTTAAAAATTTCACTTAAACAAATATTCATAATTTAGATATAATATAAATTAATCCATACTTTTGAAAAAACTGATGAAACTTTTCCAGTAATTCAACTTTAGAAGCAACTCATAATTATGTCAACAAAGATGAGAATTCAATTATTTAGGTAAAAAATAATGAGGGTCTTCCGGCTTGGGTGATGGCGAAGCTTCCCCCTTCATTGCTAACTCAAGTAATCTGCGTATTGTCGTCATGAGTTTTGCGAAGTTCTCAAAGTATTGAGCATCGGAAATAGACCCATTTCCGTGAGCCTGACAGAGATTGAATAAACCTGCGTGACCGAACTGAAGCACTTCTGTTACTGTATACATAGTAACTACTTTTTGATTATATTGCATAATATTGGTGATAGTCTCATTTTTCTCAGCAATACCTGGTATTTTTAAGACATCCGAAATAGTCTGGGAGGCGGTTAAATTATGCTCACGGGCACCAGGTCCAGTGAACTCGATACATGAATAAGGTAGCTTGCCGTCATTACGCTTCCAGGTGAGAATGTAGCGTTCGGTATTGCTTCCAGACGTTACAGCAAAATCTTCAAACACTTTCGTTGTGCGACAACTCATACTAAGAGCTAAGATAAATAACGTTAGTGCAAATTGGATTCGATAAAATGTCATATTTCCTGCCTCCTTGACTGAACCTTAACTCCAGCGAACGGTAGGAGTTTAAGAATTACTAGGTGTACAGATGAATGTTTTTTGCGTCAACTAAAATTTGCTAAATAAAGGATTTCAGAGCTGATTCATCGATTTTTTAATATTTTATTCATGATTGATGTTCTTCCAAAGAATCATTTTTCTTTGGCTTTCATTATCAAGGTCTCTACCCAATTACTAAATCTTGGGCATTTTTCCAAAACGGTTTCAATTCCAATTTCCTTTAAAATCAGTATCCCATGGATTACTTTATTATAGCCGGGAATATGTTTTTCTAATCTTTTTGAAGGGGCGGTTAATTGAGAATCGTTTATTAATTCTGGGTTAGGATGAGAATCAAATATATTTTTAATATTTTGATATTCTATTTCTGTCTTGGTAAATAATGTTGAAAGCCAAATATCTGAAGAGAAAGCCAATGCTTCAAATTCATGTAATTGAATATATGGAACTAGGTTCGGAAATTCTTGTCCTTTTTCTTTTTCCAAATCTTCCCTGATCGCTTTTTCCAAATATTCAACTCTATCCGATTTTTCCAAATATGCCACCTTAGCATTCTCATATTCAGGAAAATCCTTAGGTAATGCGTAAAAATCAATTAGAGTGCTAACCACAGCATTACTTTGGAATACACAATTAAGTAGATCTCTTTTTAAATGTTGGTATTTAGTTAAACCACCATTTGTGTGTTTTATTGTGAAGTAATGAACGGAATTAAGGCCGTTCAAATTTAGAAAAGGCTTTAATATTTCATTGACAAACTCAAGCTCAGTTTGTCCCTCTACAATTATAATCAACCTCTTCACTGAGGCTGTCCTTTAATCACACGTTTTACCCACAGATCACCAATAGAATATTCATTCAACCAATCACCTAGATCATCAGACCCAAGTCGCCTAAAAACCGATTGATTATTTTCTTTATCAACAGTAATTATATCCTCTGCTTCGAAATTGTTTAGTAAAGTGACGGACTGAGTTGAAACGATAATTTGACAATCTTTAGCTGCTGCTGATTTTAATAGACCAGATAGTTTAACAATAGCCATTGGATGTAATCCCAATTCAGGTTCATCGATAATTATTACTTTGGGCAAGGAAGGTTGCATTAACAATGTTACTAAAGCTATAAACCTCAAGCTTCCATCGGATAAGTGATTTGCATTAAAATACATTTCAGGATGTTCTTTCTCTATCCATTCCAACAGTATTTTTTCCTCATTTAGCAAAGTTGGTGACAATGCAAAACTTTCAAAAAAAGGGACCACTGATTCAATCACCTTTTCAATTCTCTTAAATACAATAGGATGCTTTTCTTGCAAATAATATAAATAAGCAGGAAGGTTGCCACCGTCTTCTCTTAAGGTTCTGTTATCGTTTACATTTGCGCTTGAACGCATTGGAGCCGAAATGCTCGTATCATGAAAATGATAAATTTTATAACTTTTTAGGTGGTTTCTAAGATATTTATCTCTAAATGTAGTAGAGCTTTTAATTCTACTCTCTTTAATGTTTATGTTAGAGTTTGATTGGCGGCCTTGAGCAGGGTAATAATAACTTTTTTCTTCAGATATAAAAAAAGTACCCTCTTCTGAAGGTTTGAGGTTAAAAGAGTAGCCGTTATCACCAAACTTTAAATGACCTGTAACTTCACTTGAATTTTTTCGCCCATAATGGAGTATATTATCGACTCCACTTTTTAAAGAAAACTCCTGTAATCTACCTTCGTAGACATTATTAACTAAATTAAAAAAGGAAATAAAATTTGATTTTCCTACTCCATTTGAACCTATAAGAATATTGATCGGTCTTAACTCGATGTCTAATTCTTTGATAGATTTAAATCCCTGTATTTTTATACTTTCTAGCATTTCTTTGCGTTGAGAAAATCAATTCTCAAATATTCTAGGTGCGAAAAATATTCCAAAAAAAAGACTAAGAATCTTTTGTAAGCTGTATTAAAATTATTAATTAAGTAAAGAGAAATGAAATTCAAAGGGTGGAATGAAATTTTAATATTTAAGTTCATAGGTTGTTTGAGTTCCCTATTGTACTAAACTTCTAAATCAGGCACACTCTGCAAAATCTGCTATTTTCAATTCAACTCTGTTTAGAATACCCACAAGAGATTCATACTTGATCTTTCTTCTACCATTAGGTTCATAAACTATAAAAGGAATCGGCTCTTTAATATTAGGAAACGTATGATAAATCATGACCCAATCCATTTTAAAACCAACTCTTGTTTCTTTTTCAACATCAGTTCCCATTCCGGGAAAGGCATTTTCAAGTTTTTCCCGAACGCAGTCATAATTATAGTATTTAGGCTTTTTGATTAAGAGCGTCATCTTCAGTGAATTTTCGATTATTTTGAAATGTTTGCTTTAGAATTTCAAAGTCCACTTTTAGTTCCGCATTCTTTTCTCTTTCGTCCGCAACTTCTTGTCTTAGACCGTCCACTTCTTTCTCAAGCTTATGATTATGCTTTACTTCTGGATCACCTAACAAGAAACTTAAACGTCTATACAATACCCAGAAAGAATCCATCTCTGTTCTTTCCAAGTAACGATCAATAGTATTTACACTCACTTGATCTTTTGAAATGTAATCATGAATAATTGACTGAAGATCTTCTTTGGCTGAGTCAACATTGTGAGAAGTTGCAAAAAGTCCCAATTCTAGAGCAACCGCAGTGAACGCATCTTCTTCATCAATTCCTTTGTCTTTATAAACTAAATAATGAATTTTAAGATTTGCAAACGCTTCATAGTTCCATGATTTTCCAATTAGAACTATATCACCTATTTTAAGATCGTGTTCCAATTTATTTAGTACAGACATTCGTCTCTATTCCTTTTTAAGCCCTAAGCTTGTTTCGTTTTGCTTCTTTCCAAAGCTTTCTATATTTCTCTATCGGTTTAAAATTCTCTGAGCAAAGTGATTTTGCCACACGTTTGAGAATTCTTATTAAAATCCTAACCAGTGGAAGAATTTATCGGCCTGACTACGCGACCACCACATCTTCCTATATTTGAGACCGCTGGCAATCTTTTTTTGATACACTTTTTTATCTTATTTGATACAAAATAGCTAATTAAACCCATTTCTGATCAAAACTTGAAGAAGACATTTTCGCATTCTATGTAAAGTAATAACCCATCCTAACCTTCTATCCCCTTTCCTAGCAATACATCGGAGAAAGAAATTAAATCCTCTAGGAAATCCTCCCTTTTAGAAAGTGCTCCGATTTTACCCATGGATTCCAAAATTTCATTTTTTATACAATCGCTCCTTCGAGCGGAGACCAACAACTCTAATTGGATGTCATAAAGCATAGACAGCACATCTTTTTCCATGTCGGTACATTATCATGGGGGCAGGACAAAATACTATACATTTGTTTTGCAACGTTATAAAAAATTAATGACCGTTATTGATGCGACATAATCGGCATTAGGTTGGTCTACCCTACCCTACCACAGATAGGGTATAAATAATCCAGAATACAATTTATAAAAATGCTCATGCTATTTCCTCCTTTTTAATTAAAAAAGATTTTTTCAATGAGACATAAAATAAATCCAAAAACGTGTAAAAAATTTTACCTCTATTTGGAATTAAAATTTTGCATTAATGAAGTCTGATTATAAATTTGCAATAC